>JBHJNW010000121.1:0-39305 GCA_050330395.1 Pleurocapsa sp. | reverse complement strand
AATAAGAGCGAGAATTTAGGTTTTTAGAAGTCAAAGAAATGAAAGCTCGGTATCTTGATCCTTCATTCTTTAAAGACTTACTCGTCGCTTTTCTTGGCTAGCTAAATATGCCAAACCTAAACATAGAGAAGCATTAACCAGCAGATAACCACGAGCGATCGCACCACTGCCTAAGAGCCAAATACCAGGATCGGCAAAAGCACTAACTCCTAAACAAGCAGCAGCACCAATGCTAGAGCCAATAGCAAACCATTTAAGGCTAGGATGTCCGAGTAATAAAGCTGTCAAAACAAAGGGAATTAAAGCACTGGCAAATAAGGGATTGAGATTGGAGTAGCCAAAAACAACATTGCCTAATTCGGGAAGAGAGCTACCAAATAGACGCATTGGCCACTGGGGTAAATCAAACCAATATAGTCCCTGAAGGAAAAAGAAGCCCGAACTGCCAAAAATTAAGCCGCCGTTCAAACCAAGGGTAAAAGGGAGATAGTTCCGCAAGAACCAAGCTAGTAGATAAGAGCCAATTACCATGCCCAATTTAGGTAATAGAGCTACTGCACCACCATCAATCCAAAAACCTAGATTGAGATAGCCACTTTTACGCAACCAACGGAAGAAATCGTTAAAGGTAATTTTGCCTTTTTGAGCTAGCTGAACTGCTGCATTGGCATCTAAATGTCCTGAGCCAAAATGATTGAGAGGATCTTCTTGTACCTTGCGAGAAGATTGTTTGAGGATGTCTAAAACTTCTTCAGGAGTATCAACACCAGTAGATCTAATTAAGGCAGCTACTCCAGCTACATGAGGTGCTGCCATGCTAGTTCCCTGAAAACCAACAAATACAGATTCACCTGTTCGGGGATCGACAGTGTTTTGAATGATTTTACCTGTTTCACTACCTCCAGGAGCGGAAATATCAACCCCTGCCCCAAAGTTAGAGTAAGAAGCTTTTTTGCCAGCAGCATCAATTGCCGAAACGCTAATTACATCAGGATAGCGAGCTGGATAGGATGAGGTATTACGACCTTCATTTCCAGCCGCTGCGACAATAACTACTCCTTTACTATGAGCATATTTAATCGCTTCTGCCATCATGTTACTAGCACCGCCACCACCTAAACTCATGTTGATGACATCCGCACCGTTATCAGCGGCAAATTTGATTGATTCAGCAATGTCGGCAATTGTTCCACCACCGCTACCTGAAAGAACTTTTAAAGGCATAATAGTGGCTTCATAAGCAATACCTGCCACGCCATAGCCGTTATTGGTAGACTGGGCGATCGTTCCTGCTATATGAGTACCGTGTCCGTTGTCGTCACTGGCATCATCTTTGTTGTTGACAAAATCATAGCCTGGAACAAACTTAGTCAACTTTAAATCGGGTACTCTACTTACCCCCGTATCAATTACGGCGACGGTGACTCCTTCACCCTTGGCTTCATCCCAGGCTTGTTCTACGTTAATATTGCGGAAGTTCCATTGCTTAGTGTATTCAGGATCGTTGGGAACAGCAAAAGCTTTGTAGATATAGTTGGCTTCAATATATTCGGTATCTTTACGTAAAGGCGATCGCTTTAATTCTTTGAGGGTTTTTTTGTCACCTTCTACAATATAAATGCGATCGTCAATTGAAAAAATACTGTTCAAATCAACCTGTTGATTATATTTTAATGATAGTGCTTGAACCTCTTCGCTAATCTTGGCAAGCGGCACTTCTTCTTTAAAATCTACAATAATTGAATCAAACTCTCCTTGTTGTGCTAGCCTTTGAAAATTGAACAAAGCAAATCCAATTCCTAAAACGAATAAGCACAGCAGCACTAGCTTTTTCATGGCTACTTCTCAATAAATATTATTTTCTTACCTACTAAGATAGCGTAAGTCTTATTCAACAACTGTTTTTGTAGCTAATCTTTTTTTTTGACTTATTTTACTCTGCAAACTGATATCTGGCGAAGTATTTTGGATTGATGAGTAATCATGACCAGCTATAACAAGGCATCTGTTAGGTTTATTATCTTGACACTGGCAAAGAATATTGCGATATTGCGGTAATTTGACGAACAATTAACAATGAGCTAATTACAGTAAGAAGGTAGTATTGAAAGTATAAAAGTTTATCTGTCCCAAGTTTGCAGATAGCTCATCGCTAATTCTGCTGGAGTATCGTTTTTGAGGGTAATCTTTTGATTGAATGTCGGATAAAGATTTTCTAGGATCGATATATCTTCAAAGATTAAGCGATCGCTATCTTGTAAATTCTTCTGGTTTTTGGATGTTCTGGTTATTTATTGTGCGTTGACGATCATAGAAAGCGCGATCGCCAACACTAGCGTAAACCTGATGTTAGGTGGATGGTAAGGAAACGAAAGGTAAGATAATTTAATTATGTATGATGAATAATTGGTAGATGATGTCTTTAAGACTAAATGTCGATTCCCTAATCGTTTTGAGCTTAGTTAAATTAGAAGACGCTGAAGAAATATTTACTCTGGTGGATGTTTCTCGAAATTATTTGCGGGAGTGGTTACCATGGGTAGACTCAAACACAACTTCTCAGAATACAAAAGAGTTTATTTATTCGGCACAAAAACAGTATGCCAACAATAATGGATTTCACTGTTGTATTAGATACAAAGACAAAATAGCTGGGGTGGTAGGTTTTCATCGCCTTGATTGGATAAATAAAACAGGGGAATTAGCATATTGGCTTGGTAGACAATATCAAGGAATAGGATTAATGACTAAATCCTGTAAAGTTTTGACAGAATATGGATTTAATCAGCTAAAATTGGATCGCATCGAAATTCTGGCTAATAATCCAAAAAGCTGTGCAATTCCAAAGCGATTAGGATTTACCCAAGAGATAACGTTATATAATGCCGAACAGATTGGCGATCGCTTTGTAGATAATGTTGTTTACTCAATGTTATTGCTAGACTGGCAAATAAAAGCAGATTAATAGCACTTTGTTAATAATATTTTAGCAATCAGTATAAGAAATTTATTTGTCGCTATCTTGTCTATTCCTCTGATTTTTGGATATTTTTACTATTTGTAGAAGCTATCGAGAGATTTTCTGTTGAGGGAAAAGTTATCTAATTTCCCGCCAATCCAAAAATCTTGGCAGCACCACCCAAAATAATCACGACAATTCCAATTAGTATTCCACGATTAGTAAATTCTGAGTTAGTTATTCTCTTGTCTAACTGTTCTACTTGGGCATCTAGAGCTTTAATTTCACCTTTAACCTCAGCAAAACCTACTTTAACCTCGGTTTTTAACCCTGTAACTTCTTCTGAGAGTTTAGTTTTTAACCCTGTGACTTCTTCTGAAAGTTTGTCGAGCTTTTGATTAATTTGCCCTAATATTTCGGCTAAATCAGTTTCAATAATCGGATTACTCATTCAAGATCACTTTCTAATAATAATCTGCTGATATGTTTAAGTGTAATTGTTTTTTAGATAGTCAGAGCGATCGCTTTACTTACTATGTTTTTCGATAATTTTTAGGCGTAATACCCACCAAATGCTTAAAATGACGATGAAGATGACTTTGATCCACAAAACCCACTTGAATGGCGATGTCAGCCAGAGATAGTTTACTTTGTCCGATTAAATATTTAGCTCGTTCGATACGACAACGAATAACGTATTGATGAGGAGTAATGCCAGTGCTTTGTTTCAATAGCTGAGAAAAATAATGAGGACTCATTCGCACTATATTAAATAACTCTTTTAAACTCAAGTCGCGATCGAGATAAGCATCGATATAGTCAATTACCTGCTGTAATTTGTATTGTGGTAATTGTCCTGCTACACATTCCCGTAAATTGAGGCGAGTAGTTGTGTAATGCTCTAATAAATGTAGAATGAGGGTGTTAACTAAAGTCTCGGCGTAAAGACGACTACTAGTACCATGTCGAGTTAAAGCTGATTTAAGTGCTACTCCAAGCTGATAGACAAGGGAGTCAGAAGTTGCAAACTGAGGTAAAAGTTCAATGCTATCAGGATCGACTACTTCGTAAATGGTTTGAGCAAAAATCGTCGGATCAACAGCAATAGTTAACGCTCCACTTCCTTTATTCCATTCCGCCTGCTGGCTAGTGTTTGCTGGAACAATAACGCAACTTCCTTGCACGACTTGTTCTTCTTTTAAATGTCCATTGATCTGTCTTTTCGTTATTGCTGGAGATGGCACATCGGTAAAAATGCCAACGGCATGTTGTTTCGATATAACCTTCGGCATTCCTCCAACAGGATACCAATCGTAAGCAATACCTAGATTGTCCCAACCGACTGAAGTACTAGAAACAATTGGCGATCGCTGATAAATACGTTTGTAGGCTTCTTCTCTTTCTTTGACAAAATTAACCTTAAGACATTCAGGTGATTCCTGCATATTTGCTTTAGGTAATAGAGTTCAGAAAATCTGCTTCAATTGTCAAAGGACTTTCATTAAATCCTCGATTAACAAAATTCTCTAAATCTTTGGCAGCTAGATTCGGCAAAAATACACTTTCAGCAATCTCAATATACCCTTGTTCTGCTAAGGAGTAAAAAGTAATCTCACTGTCTCGCCAGAACCAAACTTCGGCAACTCCTATGGAATGATATGTTTTCAGATCATCAACACTACCGCTAGAAAATATTACTTCAATCGCTAAATCTGGAATACTTTTTTTAGAGCTAAAAGAAAAACTAACATCTGGCTCTTTTCCAGCCAAAGGCTTGTTAGTCAATCTAGTTGAACGCATAGGATAGTAAGATAAGTTGATTTTCTTACAATAGGCAACTATTAGGTAGTTAATTACCTCGGCTATGACTTCATGATTTTGGCTGGGAGACACTAAAGTAATTACCCGATTAAAATATGAAACTCGATAACCTGGATATTCTGGATCATCAAATTTTTCATAATCAACCCAACTCATTCCTGCTAAACTCAAGGTTTGGTCTTCTTTACTAAGACGATTTAAGTCAAACGGTAGTTTAGCATTGATTAACATAGCTTCATATCTTGGCAATTCAATTAAACAGTAATGTCTACTTTTTAGATCCCAAAGCTTCTCTTAGAATAATCATGAATTAATCATAAGCTTGATTTAAAACAAAGATCAATTCTCAGTATATTGTCAAAGCTATGGGATTATTAAACGAGACATTAAGTCACAAGCTAATCCCAACGAGTGGAAGCTAAGAGCTAATAACCAATAGCTTTTGTAGACACATCTTTATAATCTTTATATCAGTAAATCTAAGCCCCGCATGAGTGAAGTTACCCTAGCCAATGGAAATGGAGTTTCTCAAGAAGAAATTGTTGCTGCTTTAGAAATTCCCGCAGATTTTAATTTTGATTTGCCCGATCCAGAAGATGAAGCTATCCAAGAATCGGATTTTCAGTCTCAATTGGATACGATATGGAAAATATGCGATCGCTTCGATCTCCAAACTGATATTTGGCGGGGGCGGGTATTGCGCTCGGTAAGGGATCGGGAAAAAAAAGGCGGTGAAGGTAGAGGGGCAGGTTTTCTTAACTGGTTGAAAGATCGAGAAATTACGAAATCTCAGGCTTATGCTCTGATTCAACTAGCCAATAGTGCCGATACGCTATTAGCAGATGGGGTTTTAGATCCTGAAAGTATTAACAATTTTAGTAAAAGGGCATTTGTCGAAACCGCTAAATCTGCCCCCGAAATTCAACAACTTGTAAGTGAGGCTGCGCAAAAAGGCGATCGCATTACTCGCAGAGAAGTCAAGCAGCTTTCTGATGAGTGGACTGCTATGAGTTCGGAATTGTTACCTGATGAGATTAAAGAAAAGGCATCAGCGGGCATCTTACCAACCCGTCACCTTGCGCCCCTAGTTCGCGAAATGGAAAAGCTACCAGAGTCTCATTTAATTGAAATTAAACGGGAAATTGCCGAAAGTCCTGATATCGATACAGTCAAGTTAATGACTACCGAGGCAAAAAACCTAGCAAAATATCTTGATGCTGCTGCCCAGGTGCAAACTTTGCGGGATAAGGCAGTAGATATGGAATTGGCTCTAGAAGAAGCCCTGAGACTTGACTGTATCAACACTGCTGCGGATTTAGTTAAGCAAGCCACTACTCTAGAGCAAACCGTAGGCAAGCTCTATACTACCTGGAAACGCATGAGTAACGCTGCCGATCGCCTGTATGTAGAAACAGGGGCATCTAATCCTCATTTGCGATCGCTTTTAACCTGTTTGGAATCTCTGACTGGCGAGATTATCCAAGTGCCTCTAGATGAAGCAGGAGAGCAAATTGTCAGGCTCAGAATTTTAACTGAAGATAATAATCCTGGTAATAATTAATCTCTAGCCGATAATATTTATATTTATGCAGGGGCGTATTATGTAGCGTCGTTTTAAAGAGGACACGCCTTTGAAAAAAACCTCCAAAGCGCAAGATGTCCGTAGCGATCAATATCGAATTTTAATTTATGACAGTCACTAAAAAAGAATTTTACGTATTTATTGAAAGAGATGAGGATGGATATTATGTTGGGGAAGTGCTTCAGCTAAAAGCTTGTGATAGTCAGGGAGAAACTATTGATGAGCTAATGAATAATATTAAAGAAGTAATTGAACTTTGTTTGGAGGAGGAAAACGCAAAATTAAGTTCTGAGTTTGTAGGTATTCAAAAAATTGTAGTTTAATGCCAAAACTTCCAGCAGTTACAGCAGATGAAGCAATAAAAGCTTTGGAAAAAAATGGTTTTCAAGTTGTCCGACAAAAAGGAAGCCACGTTAGATTAAGAAATCAAAATAATCTTGTCGCAACTGTTCCCATCCATAAAGGAAAAACTCTTGGCAAAAGTCCTACTAAGAAAAATATTCGCGATGCGGATTTGACAGTTGGTGAATTTACTAAGCTACTCTAATAGGGCATTGAGAATAATCCTAACTAAATTTTAAAATAGCTTTGATTTTATTAGCGATAATTATTTATCCAAAATCATTATTGTAAGGTCGATTCGCAAATTGCCCCTACGATTACAAAACTGGATATCTTTAAACTAATCGCGAATCGGGTATAAATACCATCTTCCATAAGAGTTAAATAGCGGACTATCCGTCTCAGATTGATCGTCTTGTATCCACTCTATTTGATAGGTTGGCGATGCAATATCAGGTTGAAAGGTATGTCCGTCTTGCAAAATGGGTGACTCAGTTAAACGATAGTAATTAAATACATTCATTACATAAATCGCTAAACCAATATCTTCGGTAATATCTATTGCTACATCAGCTTTACCAAAGTTGTGCATCCCGCAGGAGTAGTAATAATCGTCTGCTTCTACTAACGCTACAAACAGAGAATAGATCTCAAATACATCATCGGAATTATGATTAGCTAACCATCTGTCCTTTTCGTGGGCAATTCCTGCCGACTCTACTTTAATTGCAATTCCTCCGATCTCGAGCAAAACTTGAGCAAATCTAGCAATTTGTAAACAAGCATCGTATCCCGTATTGGTAGAGATGAGATAAATAACCTGTTGATGATCATTTATTTTTTGTAGCGTGGCAGCATTAATTTTATCTCCTGCAAATTTAACAGCATGAACAAGACTAGCATCGCGATTAAACTCTATCTCCGTTGCGCGATCACCTATACGGTTTACCTTGCAGATATCAATTTCACAACTTTCATTCGTGAATTGCGATCGCAACACTCGCTCAATAAATTCATAATCTTGACCATACTTACTGACTAAGATAGAAGCAATTTCTTTACTATCTAGATTGATTGGTATGGAGATGACAATTTTACTAGTCATTTGAATATTTAATCATAGAGTTATAGATTGCAACCACCACGAGCAAATACAACATCATGTTCATGGCAACCATTGAGGATGAAAACCGATAAAGGGCAATTTTTCAGCATTATAAATAGAATCTGCTTGAGTGCCAGAAGGGATTAGTAACCAAATACTTTTATTGCTTTCAAAATCAATAACTGCATTTTTTAGCGATCGCTCAAAGAGAATTCCCAATCCATCTGGGGCAATACTTAATTTACTATCTTGATATTCTGCCAAAGACACTATAGTTTTAGCTTGTTTAGTTTTGAGATCGATTTCGGCTATGTAGGGTTTTTCAATATATTCCTCTCCTGCTGCTAATTCGGTTAACCAACAGTAGAGATGGGTTGCAGTAGGATCAAACTGACAATTTTGAATTGAACCATCAGTATTTAAAAGTTCTTGTTGGATTCCTTGATTGTTGACGTAAAATAGCGATCGCGTGTAGCGTAACTTGGCATTATCAGTATTGTAGTCAATCATAGCTGCTCCCGTACCATCAGCCGTAAAATCTAGAACTTGACCAAATCTAGGTAAAAAGTCTAGAGGTTCAGCATCGGCTTCTAAAGGCAATAAAGCAATCCCTTCTCCCTGTGCGACTGCTACAGTTTGACTATCTGGGGCAATTAAAAAATCGCCAATTTGGTCATCAGTTATTAGTTGTGGCGGTTGGTTATCAACAATCATCCATAAGCCGTATTCGACAGGGTTGTCACGGTTAAGTCTCTGCACCACAATTGTCTGACCATTTCTGGCTAAATCAAACTTGTTATTTTGATACTTCTGATTATCTAAAATTAATTCCACTCTTAGGTTATTTGCTGGTTTAGCATTCAAGCCCGTATCTACCCTGTAGAGTTGCAGATTCTGAATTCCCTTGCTACCTAGCTGGCTATCAGCAGCCGAAAATAATATGCGATCGCCTTGTGGATAAGGTTCAAAATCAAATACGGTTAAATTATCAGGAGTAAGTATTTGTGATTGCTGTTGTGTCCAATTGTATAGAATTAACTTCCCTTTCTCTACCCCTTGAGTACCAATATAGGCAAAAGCGCGATCGCGACTACGAAATTCGCCTTCAAAAGGCTCGATTGTTTTCCCTGGTTGTTTTTGATCGCTCAATCTGTCTGTTGCACCTGCCAATGATACCTGATAAGTTTCCCCATAGGGGGCAGGAGATTTTAAGGTATAAGCTAGTCTTAAACCAGACCAGCTTATCTTACCAGGAAGAGCGGGAGTAATGGTTAGATTTTGTTCAACGCTATCGCGATTCATTGGGCGATTAAAGCTTAAGACAAAAGCGCGATCTTCTCTACCAATAGTTTGATTTTGCCAATTAAAATCACTTACTCTTGCCCCTGAATGAAAAAGGCAGTTGCGATCGCAAGCACTATTGCCCCAGATTAACAATCCCATAATTAAAGCCAAAAGCGTAATTAAGGCGATCGCTAGCCGATCAATTGGTTGTAATCGTTCTGTGTTCATCCGCTGTTGATTATTTGTAACTGTAAGGATCGGCAGGAGTAGGAATAGTTGTAATCGCTTTAGCAGCTAAAACTAAAGAGCGTTTTGCGGTAATAATTTGAGAGTCGATTCGCTCTTTACTTGCTATAGTTTCGGCGATCATTTCACCTTGAATTTCTAACCACGTGTCGGGAGGATAATTGCTACGGTTAGTTTCTAGTTTGACAGGAATGCCAATGGGATATGCATCCACCGCACAGCAGGTAATTACAAACCGAGACAGCATCAGGTAATTATCGGGAAGTTCCTCTAAATGCAGGACAAAACCACTGACGTTAGCTGGTTGCCCGCTGTAAGCATCGGGTTCAGGATAGGCGTTAATTGTTCTAATCCAATCAATCAGCGATCGCGCCTCGGGCTTAGTTGCCACGCGAAAAGCTTGGGGTTGAGAACTACTCATCGAAATATCGCTAATTCCCCGTTTAAGGGCAGTTTGACTGGTTAAAATCTGGGGTGGAATAAATATTCCCGCGATCGCTACTATTAACAATAAGCTGCTGCCAAAACCAGGAGGTAAGAGACTGATATGTTCGCTGCTATTTCCATAGCTGCGAGCTAAAATTAATTTTAGTTTGATCACACCTAAAGCGAGCAACAGTATACCGCTACCTAATATCAATCCATAATAATTTGGATGAATTAATAATTTGTATTGTCCTGTAATGGCATACTTTAGTAATAAAATTCCCCAGCTTAATAAAGCCAATCCAGAGATCCAGACTAACCAGAAATTATGTTTATTTTTGGGAAAATTTGATCTTAGTGACTTATCGATCATCATGACTATCTGAAAAGATTTTTAATACTAAGCACTAGCAGTTAGTAGCGACTAAAATATCATTACTGTCTGCAAAACCCTAATTAACCACGTTAGAAAAAGTAACTATAGGCTAAAGTAAAAATAAAAGTTAATTGGGCAATTAAAGTAAGAATATAAACAATTATCTTTGGTTTAAAAATTGATGCCATCAAACCGATACTCTTGATGTCTATAGTAGGACCAAATACTAAAAAAGCTAATAAAGAACTACTAGTAAAAGTAGAGGCAAAAGACAAGGCAAAGAAAGAATCAACGGTTGAACAAATAGAGACAATTGCTGCCAACAGCATCATGGCTAAAATAGAAGTTGTAGTATCTTGACCAAGACTCAAAACTAGTTCGCGAGGGACAAAGACTTGAATCATTGCGGCGATCGCACTACCAAAAATCAACATGCCACCCAGTTCACTAAATTCTTGTAGCACGTTATCAAAAAAAGGCTGCAATTTAGATTTAAAAGCTAATGTTTGGCTTTTAGCGACAGTTGTTGACCAATAACTTGCCAACGGTAAAGATTGACCTTGTTCAATGATAAAACTACCAGACTGCAACAACGGCGAGCTTAACTTAGCTGGTTCTGGCTGATAATAATTAACTAGCTTTAATCTTTGGGCAAATGAATCTTGCAACAGGAAACGGACATCTCTTTGAATACTAAAAACACAGCCAACTGTAGTCGCAATTGTCCAAGAAAATAATACTCGAAAAACTACGATACTAGGGCGATCGCCAAAAGCAACCCAAGTAGACCAAATTACAATGGGATTAATCGTTGGTGCTGCTAAAAGAAAGGATATGGCAACAGAAGGAGAAACCCCCGTTAATAACAATCTCCTAGCTACAGGAACATTCCCACATTCACAGACAGGAAATAAAAAGCCCACACAGCTACCGACAACTGCGCCCAAAAAAGGATTTTTTGGTAAGCGGGCAATTAACTGTTTTTCATTAATTAAAAATAATAAAGAACTTGAAAGCAATACTCCCAGCAATAAAAAGGGCATTGCTTCCACCAGTAAACTTAAAAATAAAGTAAAGGCGTTATGTAGTTCATTCATTAAAATATTTATACATATCTAATCTGTCGTTGAGGTTGATGATTATTGGGAAGCCATGATGATTTTGCTTGATTTATCTATAATTGAAATGTCAGATTGAATTTCACTGCATTTGCTATTCTATCTGATCGTTTTACCAAAACAGTTGTACAAAATTAAGCGCCAATTAATGTCTTGATCGCTTATTCAACTGATAAGCTTAAGTTAATCAAATCGGGGAGAGCAGATACTATGGCGAGGCAAAATCCAACGGGAGTTTTTATTGGTGGATTGATGATTGGTAGTGCAGCCGGCACGGTATTAGGGCTGTTAATTGCACCACGTACAGGCAAAGAAACTAGAAAAGTACTTAAAAAGTCGGCTGATGCTTTACCAGAGTTAGCTGAAGACTTAACTTCCAGTCTCCAGTTACAGGCAGATCGTCTATCCGAAGCTACCTTAAATAATTGGGAAGGTACATTAGATCGGTTGCGGGAGGCGATCGCTGCTGGAATTGAAGCAAGTCGTGCTACCAAAGCCACCAAAATCAACTCCCCAAATCCAGATCTTAACTCGTCTATCACCGATCGCCTTTAAAATTGAAAGATGCGCTTTCAAGCTCAATTTTTATGATAGACCCTTTATTTTGGCTAGGACTGTCTTTGCTTCTGGTTTCATTTAGCCTCTTTGCTGTTTTACTGGTTACTATTCCTACTTTGCAAGAAGTGGCTAGAGCTGCCCGTAGTGCCGAAAAATTATTTGATACTCTTAATCGAGAATTTCCACCTACCCTCGAAGCAATTCGCCTCACAGGAAAAGAGGTGGGGGAACTTACTGATGACATCAACCAAGGAATCAGCAACGCTACAGGAGTAGTGAGACAGGTCGATCAAGGATTAGTTAATGCCAAGCAACAGGTACAGCAAGTGCAGCAGAACAGCCGTGGATTAGTAGCAGGATTTAGAGCTGCTTGGACTGTATGGCGTAATCCTCAGGATAATAAGCCGCCAGTTTCAGCTAAATTAAGAGATATCTCTACCACTACATTTCAGAGAAAGTCCCAAGATTAATCAACTCGCCGCACAATTATTGAAGCTAGATCTAATTACTTTATTTCTACTCAATCGCGAAATTTGAGTTAATGGCGATTGTTTTGAACAAAACTTACATAATTATTTTGATTGATGATGGTACTCAATACCACTAATTACTGATAATCTTAGAATAAGATAAATAAATGTAACGAAAATAAGAGCATTTTTAGCAAGCCGAAATTGTATACTCAGAAATTTTTAAATCAAATAATCATGGTAAATAAATTGATACAGCGATCTCTACTCATGTTGGGGGTTTGTTTACTAGTTTTGTCTTCCTGCTTCACTTCACCAGCTTTAGCAGTTAACAACCCCGAATTATTACCCGATGAAGTAACTCCTGTAGTAGATTTAGCCAACTTTTTACCGACACTGCAAGAAGAATCGCTGATCGAGAACTTAGAAGAATTTGAGGCGGAAACAGGCTGGAAAATGCGCGTATTGACTCAATACGATCGCTCTCCTGGTCGTGCGGTCAAGAAATTCTGGGGACTTGACGAAAAGAGTATTTTGTTGGTAGCTGATGGTAGAGGGGGCAACCTGCTAGCTTTTAGTATTGGCGACGATGTTTATGAATTATTACCACGTAATTTCTGGATTGAACTACAGACACGCTTTGGCAATATGTATTACATTCGAGAACACGGTGAAAATAATGCTATTGTCGAAGCTTTAGAATCAGTCAAAGGATGTTTACAAAAAAATGGTTGTACTGCCGTACCTGGTTTACCGCAAGAGCAGTGGATTTTAACTTTAATTAGCTCGATAGTGGGAGGGGTAATTCTAGGCGTTGCCGTTATTCCTCGTCATAAAGATCAGGTGATTGCTTGGCAGTGGGGTCTGATTATGTCTCCTCTGTGGGGAATTCTCTTTATTGCTTTTGGTATGGGGCCTGTAGTAATTCGTACCCCTGAATTCTTGCCTTTATTTCGTAACATTATTGGCTTTATGCTGGGCGCAGTGGTTGCTTTCTTATCTCCTACTTTTATTAATACTCCCACTTCGGATTCAGAAACTTAGAACGACGGTTCAAAGCGCGATTACCCTTCGGGTATCCGTGATAGAGTCCTTTAGGGCAACCGCGATCGCTTTAAATGATTGAGGGTAGGATGTGTTTCTGCAACAATTTACCCAAAAGCAGTAAATTAAAATCAGCCAACATACTATTTTTATCAGAATATCTCGATCGCTATGACCGAACCAAATAAAAGTAGAGTCCAAAAACTTGCTCAACAATCATTTACTCGTAACGACCCCACAGGTTGGTTTGAGGAGTTATATAGTCGGGCTAGTGGAGACGAGTCGGCTATTCCTTGGGCGAACTTGACGATTAGTCCTAATTTAGCTAATTGGATTGAGCAACTTGACGTTCAAGGACAGTCAAAAACTGCTCTAGTTGTGGGGTGTGGTTTGGGTGATGATGCTGAAGCTTTGGCAGGGTTGGGTTTTAAAGTAACTGGATTTGATATTTCACCAACGGCAATTAATTGGTGTCAAAGACGTTTTCCCGATTCTCAAGTAAATTACTTAGTTGACGATCTATTGCAGCCGAGTCAGATAAACCAAAGCCAGTTCGATTTTATTCTCGAATCTTATACTCTTCAATCTTTACCTGCTCAAGTTAGACCCCAGGCAATAAAAACGATTAGCCAACTTCTTGCTCCTCAAGGAACATTACTGGTTATCTGTCGTGGCAGAGATGCTCAAGAGCCAGCAGCTACTATACCTTTTCCTCTGACACGGGAAGAATTGACTTATTTTGAAGAATTGGGTTTAAAACAGGTCAAGTTTGAAGATGAGATCTACCAAAAGAACAGCTTAGTTAGATACTTTCGCATTGAATATAAATTAGAAGTCGCTAAAAATCAATCTAAATGAAGCTAAATCATCATGGACATAAAAGATTATTAATTATTTAAAGTAAGAAATAGATTTTGCGCCTACAATAGCGCACATAAAACTTTTCCTGTACGCTTATTTCAATGCTGAACTTCCAAATCCAGTCAGATAGCGACGTGCCAGCCTCTAAGCAACTGTTTGCTCAGATCCAATTTGCGATCGCTTCGGGACAGTATCCGCCTGCTCATCGGTTACCCAGCACCAGGCAATTAGCCATGATTACAGGTTTGCACCGTAATACCATTAGCAAAGTATATCAACAGCTAGAAGAAAGCGGACTAGTAGAATCGATCGCTGGATCGGGTATTTATGTAAAACTTCACGAACGAGAAAATACGATTAAATCGGATTCTCCTGTGGCTGCTTCCGTTAACGCAGTTAAAGAAAGTATCGACCGAGTTTTAAAGTTGGGCTGCACCATAGAGCAAGTCAAAGAACTATTTATTGAAGAAATAGACTGGCGCATCAGCTGTAGCGAAAGAGTTGTCGTTACTGTTCCCCAAAGAGATATTGGCGCGGGTGAGATGATCCAGCAGGAATTACAAAATTCATTGTCTATTGAGATTGAATTAATTGAGTTAGAAAAGCTACCGCAGATTTTGGCAGAAATTAATTTTGGGACGCTAGTAACCAATCGCTATTTTATTCAAGAAGTTTTGGCAATTGTGCCGCCCAACTCTTTTCGAGTCATTCCGATTGATATGTATGATTTTCATAAGGAATTAGAGATTATTAAGGCTTTGCCTTCACAAGCTTGTCTGGGCATTGTTAGCCTCAGCGAAGGCACACTGAGCGTTGCTTCGAGTATTGTCAACAGCCTTAGAGGCGATGATTTGCTGGTGTTGACGTCTTCATTGAGCGATCGCGATCGGCTACGAGCTGTAATTAGGGCTGCTCATACGATTATTACTGGCTATACGAGTTACGATTTAGTAAAAGCCGAAATTATGGCGATGCGAGAGGATTTGATTCGGATTCCTGATGTGATCAGTACTGATAGCTACATTGGCGAGAAGTCAATCAATCTATTGAAACGAGAGTTAGGAATCAGAAATACTCAATAATTGAATTAAGTTGAATTAAGTGAATTCTGATGGCGAAAGGCGATTGTATCTACGTATATCGAAATTTAGGGCAGTTGCAGGCACTGTATAAACATTATGGTATCGATTGCGGTGATGGTACTGTAATTCATTATCGTAAGCCTAGCGAAATTATCGAACGAACTTCTTATGCAGAATTTGCGCGAGGCAATCCAGTATATGTGGCTGAATATAGCAATGGATTTGGCTACATTCCTGATGTGGTAGTAGAAAGAGCTAAAAGCCGAGTCGGAGAAAATGATTATAATTTGTTATTTAACAACTGCGAACACTTCACTAGCTGGTGTAAGACGGGGATTAGCGATAGTAAGCAAGTTAGAAACTATTTACCCGTTATTAGCAAGCTTGACATTTCCCAACTATATGAACCGATTAAACAAGCAGTTAAAAGTAGAGATAATAATACCTCCGAACAACTAACAGCAGAAGCTTTAACCGATATCAAGTCTGTCTGGAATCAGGTACAGCCTAAATATCAACAAGCGATCGCCGAAGTACAAATATGGGAAAAAGTAGCTAAAAAGGCTTTACAACAAAATCGTGAAGATCTAGCTCGCGCTGCGATCGCTAAAAAATTAAACTATGAACAGCAGGCTAGTAAATTAGAAATAGAATTGAGCGAACTAGCCGAGTTGACGGAGAATATTGTTCGTAGTCAACAGGAATTAAGTTTAAATTAACTTAATTAAATAGTTAGCTAGCCGTTGATTGTGAGGTAACTGCTACCTTTGGTAATTGTGGACGAAGACACCAATATGTTAAAGATCCTAACAAGGGTACTAATGCTACTCGCCAAAACCATTTCTCTGTATTTATACCTCGACGTTTCATATCGTCTCCTAACATGGCAGGAAATAAAAGCGATAATAAACAAAAATCCAGAGTCATTACATGCACAAATTGGCTAGTTTGCCATTGATTGACAAAATCTGACCAGTTTCCCTGTGTCAAACCCCAGACTAAAAGCACGACAATGGTTATGGATGAGATAATTGCCATCAGACGAGAATCGAGAATCTTAAGCAACCAGTTTTTGTCTCCATTCCAGGCAGTATTAGGTTGGCGTAGCGCGAAGTAAGGCAGCAAAGCAAATGCACCAACTCCCATCGAAGCGATAAAAAAAGGATAGGGCGAGATTTTTTGCTCTGTACTGTCAAATAAAATAAAAGCAGCATATACCCAGGGAAAAACGCCCATGATATAGAAAATTGCGATAACGATGGGATTAATTCCTGACCATTTTCCTAAAGTAAGATTAATGATCAAGTCTAGATCTCCTTCTTGTGACTTAAAAAAAGAAGAGGCAACCGCATATATTACTAAAGCTAACCAAATTAAACCGCAAGCAAATTTTTGCTTCATTTCCTCAGTAGTAGTTAAATAGTTATTGATTGTTTATATCTATTGAGCTAAATTTTAGCAACTATAGTTTTTTTAATTCATTGTTCTAATGATTAACCAATGATTGCATCCACTACTAAATATACTCTTAAAGAATTTCCAGCTTTTTTCATGTTTGCCATCATGTCTTTAAAATCGATATATCAAGCAAACAACTCTCCAGGCTTGGTAGCAATTAAAATTCGCGTGCGAGATTTTAGAACTTTAACCGTATGGGAAAGCGCTGAGAATCTGAAAGCTTTTCGTAACTCAGGAGTACATTTTAAAGCAATGACTCATTCTCCCAAGTTGGGGTTTAATCAATCTTATTCTTGGCAAACTGAAAGTATACCTACTTGGAAGGAAGCAATAGTGGAATTAGAGCGCAAATTAGCCACAGGCAATTAAACCATAACCATCAAAACTAAGTATTGAGACTGGCGACAGGAAGCCTGTGAGAAATAGTTGCCACCAATTCTACGTCGAATTCTTCTTCAAAGGCTTCTTTTTTATAACTGAGATTCCATAACTCCAGAGAACACTTATCACCGATCTCCGTAGGCTGGATCTGGAAATCAACAGAACGGTTATTTTCATCGTACTGACAAATTACGGAAGCGATCGCCCCCTTGTTTCTTCGGTCTAAAGCTACTGCTAATCTTAGAATTGCGCTTAGTTGTCGCACCATTAGCTGATAGTCCTTGTGTGGTAATTTATAATAAGGCTCGTGTTTTTTCTTGGGCTTGCTTCTGCGGTGATAGCGGGCAATATTAGCAATTAATTCCAATTCTAATTCGGTAAACCCTAGTAGTTCGGCATTGCGAATTAAGTAGTAAGAATGCTTATGATGAGAGGAATGGCTGACATAAATGCCACAGTTGTGTAAAACCGCGGCAGACCATAACAGTTCTCTTTCTGCCGCATTCCAAGAGTGCAATTCCTGTAGCTGATCGAAAATGCTTAGGGCAAACTTAGCTACCCTTTGACCATAATTTAAATCTACATGATATTTTTGGGCAATTTTAATTACGTTGCGATTTTTGACCTCGTTTTGGTAACGTAATCGACTATTAATCAGACCGCGAGTCAACATCCAATCAACAATCATGCCTTCTCGTAGCGATCGCTCACAAATGGTAATGGAGTCTAATTTAAGCATAGTCATTGCTTCGAGCAAAATAACTGCACCTGGCACGATAATTTCGGCTCGTTTTTCAGATAGACCCGACACATCCAGTCGTTCTTTGTAGCTCATTTTCGCTAGCTTCTTAACGATTTTTTCGATGTCTTTGTAGCCAATTTCATAGCCATTAAGAGGGTCGGGAACGACACCTAATTCATCTTTGGCGTGAATTACGGCGATCGTCTCAATCGTGCCAGAAGTGCCAATCGTGCGAGGAACTTCATTGAGCTGTAGGTTATGCCAAATCTCATCGACAGGACGCTCTAGCATTCCCTTAATATAGGCTCTCAATACTTTTAATTCACTGTCACTAATCGGATCGGTGGTCACAAATTCTTTAGCTAAACGAACCGCACCAATTTTAGTGCTGCTCAAAAAGCGGGGTTCATGGATATCTGCCAAGATTAGCTCGGTTGAGCCACCGCCAATATCAATAATTATATGGGGCTGTTCGTTAAAGTCCATGCCCGACAATACACCCAAATAAATTCGTCGAGCCTCTTCTTTTCCTGAAATGAGATTAACTACTATGCCCAATTCTGCTTCGATCTGGCGTAAAAAATCCCCTCCGTTGGGGGCTTCTCTTGTCGCACTGGTGGCAACGGCAATGATTTGTTCTGCTTGAAGACTAGTTGCTAATTCCTTACATCGCTTTAAGGTATCGAGGGAACGCTTAATCGCTTCTGGGGTTAGTTTTCCTGTTGCCAAATCGCGATCGCCTAACCGAACCGTAGCTTTTTCCTTGGCAATTACGGTAAAAGCAGGGAGTGAAGGGTCTATTTGCACAATTACCATATGAATTGAGTTAGTGCCGATATCGATCGCTGCAATAATCTGTTGGTTCATGGTAATAGTAAGTGCTGATGATTGGCTTTGAAAGCAGATTTATGGCTAAAATTAAGCTGGAAAGACTTGAAAACTATGGCATTATCAAAGCCACACGCTAGTATCTAGATGTTTTAATAATCTCATGAATTTTGCACTAAGGACCAGATTACCTGAAGATTTTTAAAATATTTATTAATATTACGCCTAATTATTAAGCCCAAAATTATTCGGCATCAAGCAAAAACTGATTTAGCATGACTCAATATCAATCAACTGGTGAACCAACTTGGCAAAAAATAATTCGTCTCTTGCGTTGGGACAAGCCAGCAGGAAGATTAATTTTGATGATACCTGCGTTGTGGGCCTTATTTCTGGCAGCCCAGGGAACTCCTCCTTTACCACTAGTAGGAATAATTATTTTAGGAACTCTCTCTACCAGTGCGGCTGGTTGCGTGATTAACGATTTGTGGGACAAAGATCTTGACCCCCAGGTAGCTCGAACTAAGTCTCGTCCTCTAGCGTCTCGCGCTCTTTCGCTCAGAATTGGAATCGTTATTTTTGCGATCGCTCTTGGCTGTGCTGCCTTACTAGCTTTTTATCTCAACCCCCTGAGCTTGTTACTTTGCTTTGCTGCCGTTCCTTTTATTGTGTTCTATCCTTTGGCTAAAAGAGTTTTTCCTGTACCTCAGCTGGTTTTGTCCTTGGCATGGGGTTTTGCCGTGTTAATTAGCTGGACGGCGGTGACAGGAAAGCTAGAATTTGCAACCTGGTTACTTTGGGGTGCGACAGTGGCCTGGACACTTGGTTTTGACACTGGATATGCTTTGAGCGATCGCGAAGATGATTTGAAAGTGGGAATTAATTCTAGTGCGATATTTTTTGGCAAATACACTCCCGAGGCGATCGGCATTTTCTACTTGATTACTGTTGGTTTGCTTGCTTACTTAGGCATCAAACTTGCTTTAGGTTCAGCTTTTTGGTTAAGCCTATCGCTGGCTTCTGTTGGCTGGGTTTGGCAGTATATAAACTTACGGAAGTCTCACATTTCCCCTGCCATGTATGGTAAAGTCTTAGGACAAAATGTTTGGCTGGGGTTTATTTTATTAGCAGGCATGATTTTAGGTTATTTAGCCTAGAAAACTAATATTGTTGCTTAAAATCTCTTAGCCGAATTTATGATAATATTTTTATTATATTTTAAGAAAATTCTCGGAAGGTATAAAGATATATGGAAACTGCAATTATTTTGGCAGATTTGCCAGAAGCTTATGCTATGTTCAAACCTTTAGTAGATGTGCTACCTATTATTCCTGTATTTTTCTTGGCCCTGGCTTTTGTTTGGCAGGCAGCAGTAGGATTTAAATAAGATAGCTGAGCTAGCTGTATTCTAACTTGTCGTCGAGCATCCATAATCATCAATAATTGGGTGCTTTTTATTTGCTTCAATGTTGAAAAAGTTAGTCTGACGACTTGGGCTACTAGCTACCTTTTCGCTCATTAAATTTCTAATGCTTAAATTACCTAGCAAACGATAATATTTAACTATTGAGAGCATTGTCTATTCATACAATAAGGAAAAAATGCAGACACAATCTAATTTGGACAAGCGAAAACTACTTTCAGCTTTAGCACATGGCTCAGTTTTTATTAGCGCGCTAGTTTTATCTATAGGAATTCCGATCGCTATTCTTGCTGTTTCAGAAGATCTAATTATTCAAGATAATGCCAAGGAAGCAATTAATTTTCACTTAAATGTTTGGTTGGTTGGAGGTATTATTGCAGTTATGTCATTTTTTTCCTTCGGTTTGGCTGGCTTTGTATTAGGTCCTATTTGGCTTGCTTTACACTGGGGTTTGTCAATTTGGGCAGTTGTTCAATGTCTACAAACCCCAGATCGGTCTTTTCGTTATCCGTTTATTTTCCGAGTGGTTTAATTTATATTGATGAAGCTCACATTCATTATTATGCAAGCCTCTGCGGCCTAAATTTTTATGCATTAAGTAGATAATTTATATGCAATAATCGCATTTAAATTTATATTTAGTAATTAAGGATACAAAATATTCAAACAAATCTACATAATCTTGGGGTAATGATGTTGACCATAGAAAAACTATTGAGGTTAATGTATTCCAGCAAAGATCTGGGCTGTGAGTATCCAAGCTAAATTTTGGCGATTCATAACTGACGATTGATCAACCTCAACTGCATTTTTTACTTAGATACCTAATACCTACCAAGATTTAGATTTATGACTATTGAAGCCGAAATCAAACTCAATAAAGTGGAAAAAGTTAAAGCAGCCAAAGATGGTCTAGATGTTAAACATGAGCTAGAACATTTTGCTCAAATCGGTTGGGAAGCTGTTGATAAAGTAGACTTAGAAACGCGTCTTAAATGGTTAGGTATTTTTTATCGTCCTGTAACACCTGGGCAATTTATGCTGCGGATGCGAGTTCCTAATGGTGTAGTCAGTAGCGAACAAATGCGAGTATTAGCAAGTACCATAGAACGCTATGGA
This sequence comes from Pleurocapsa sp., assembly GCA_050330395.1. Lineage (GTDB taxonomy): Bacteria > Cyanobacteriota > Cyanobacteriia > Cyanobacteriales > Xenococcaceae > Waterburya. Next base: position 18,080 of record JBHJNW010000121.1, on the reverse strand, counting down.
GAAGATGGAACAGCTGATGTCACCACTCGGCAAAACATTCAACTGCGGGGTATCCGTTTAGAAGACACCCCTGATATTTTCCGTAAGTTTAAAAAAGCAGGCTTAACCAGTATTCAGTCAGGAATGGACAATGTACGTAATCTAACAGGTTCTCCCGTGGCGGGTATCGATCCCGATGAATTGATCGATACTCGCGTAATGATGCAGAAGGTTCAGGATATGATTACTAACAATGGGGAAGGTAATTATTCCTTTAGTAATCTACCGCGCAAATTTAACATTGCGATCGAGGGGGGTAGAGATAATTCAATTCATGCTGAATTAAACGACCTCGCTTTTATTCCTGCCTATAAAGACGGCGAATTAGGTTTTAATGTTTTGGTAGGAGGATATTTATCAGCCCAACGCTGCGCTGAGTCTATTCCATTAGGAGTTTGGGTTGCTGCTAATGATGAAGAGGTAGTAGAGATGTCCCGCGCTGTTTTAACTGTCTATACTAAAAATGGTGGTAAAGAGGGTTTAAGAGCTAGTCGCCCCAAAGCGCGCATGATGTGGCTGATTGAGACTTGGGGGGTAGAGAAATTTCGTCAAGAAATAGAACAAGAACTAGGTAAACCTCTAGCTGATGCTGCGTCTGAAGATGAAATTACCCAAGACAAAAAAGATCATTTGGGAGTACACCCTCAAAAGCAATCAGGATATAGCTATGTTGGTTTGCATGTTCCTATGGGACGTTTGGCAGCAGAACCGATGTTTGAGCTAGCTAGATTAGCCGAAGTATATGGTAACGGCGAAATTCGTTTAACAGTCGAGCAAAACGTCATTATTCCCTATATTGCCAACAAAAATGTCGCAACTTTTCTCAGTGAACCTTTGCTAGAACAATTTACGATTAATCCCAGTACTTTAACTCGCTCGGTTATTTCCTGTACAGGGGCGCGATATTGTAATTTTGCTCTCATTGAAACTAAACAAAGAGCTTTGAAATTAGCTCAAGAACTCGACCAAGAATTAGATATTCCTAACCGCGTACGTCTTCATTGGACAGGTTGCCCAAATTCCTGCGGACAACCCCAAGCGGGAGATATTGGCTTAATGGGAACTAAGGTACGTCAAGACGGTAAAGCAGTAGAAGGAGCAAAAATCTTTGCTGGAGGTAAAGTTGGCAAAGATGCTGAGTTGGGAACTGTCATTAATCAAGGCGTTGCTCTTGATGATCTTAAAGCCACATTGCGTAACTTATTGCTCGAAAAATTCAACGCCAAGCTCAAAGATGGTGTAATTATTAAACAACCTCAAACTATAGTAGAAGCCACACAAGCTGATTTGGAAAAACCTTCAGCTTCTACTACCGCTGCAACCAAGATATTTTTTGCTAACGCCTGGAAAGAAGCAGCCTGCAATGACAATGAATATATTCTAGATGCAGCAAAGCAAGCAAATATTGAAATTGAGAATAGCTGTCGTGCTGGTACTTGTGGTACTTGCATAGCTAGAATTCTCAAAGGAGAAGTGACTTATGAAGAAGATTATGATGCTTTGGGCGGTTTAGAACCAGGAGAAGTTTTAACCTGTTGTGCTAAACCTGTTAGTTCGATAGTTATCGATGCTTAAGCTGGTTATCGATTACCAGTTATAGCGCTACGGGTAAGTCAAAAGCGATGTAGCGCTTTGCCCTTTAGGGTATACCTTCGGGGATAAGGATACCCTCCACGTGTCCCGCTTCGCATACGCCCCGAAGGAAGTTCTTTAGGATAACTTCGTATTGTGGGGATTCACGTTACAGAGGAAAATCTTTGATTTAAAGGCAACTAAAATAGTTGCCTTGAGACATTAATTCATTTCCGCTAATTTATGCTCTACGTATTTATATAAAGCCAGATTATTTTGTTCTTTAAACAGTGTTGCAGCCTGCTGTAAATTCTGGAGTGCTTGGCGTTTTTTCCCCACAGTTTGATACACCAGCCCCAAGTTGCCGTATGCTTCAGCGTAATTTGGTTTAAGTTCAATTGCTTTAGTATGATCGGCGATCGCCTGCTGATATTCTTTAATTTTGTTGTATGCTACGGCGCGATTGTAGTAAGCTTCCGCGTAGTTGGGGTTGAGGCGAATTGCTGCGGAGAAGTCAGCGATCGCCTCTGGAAAATACTGAGCCGCTAAATAAGTTGTTCCCCGATTGTAATGAGTTGGTGCGTGGCGGGGATTGTGTTTAATTACGTGGGAATAATCGGCGATCGCTTTTAAGTAAACCTGAGTTTTATGATAGACATTAGCACGGTTGTAATAAGCTTCTAAGTCTTGCGGAGCGAGGGCAATTGCCCGCTCATAATCTGCTATTGCTTGAGAATATTGCTTGAGTTTATTGTAGGTATTCCCGCGGTTATAATATGCTTCCTCATCATCAGGTTTGAGGCGAATTACCTTACTATAATCAGCGATCGCTTCTTGATGCTGTTCTAGTTTATTATGGGCAATGCCTCGATTGTAGTAAGCATCAAGATATTCGGGATTAAGGCTGATGGCGCGATCAAAATCAGCGATCGCACTTGGATATTGTTCTAACTGATTGTAAACAGTGCCACGATTAAAATATGCCTTGCTATAGTTAGGACATAGTTCGATTGCCTTACTATAGTCAGCGATCGCTTGTTGATAATTCTTTAGTTGCCCATAACCATAACCACGAAACATATAAGCTAAAGCATCTTGATCGTCGTGTTGCAAGATAGCGTCTAGATCTTTGATTCCCGCGCTGTAGTTTTCTAAGGCATAAAACAGTTCACTACGGCGATAGTAAATCTCAACGTCATGAGGATTTTTTTTTAGTTCAAGATTTAACTCTTGTAGAGCATCCTGATAATTTGACAATTCCCATTCTTGAGCCATAAGTTTATTTCATCACTAGCAATTAAGCTTTTGAATAATTCCTTTAAGCGGATAATAACTGTCAATACTTTTATTTTATAATTTCTCTCTATCTTAGAACTTTATAATCATTAATCCGCAGTAAAAACATATCTTTTGGTTTTGTTCCTTGATCATTGAAAATGCTGTGCTGCACTGGCGAGATAACATCCTCAAAGTGAATCTTGAACAGAGAATTTAAGCTGTTATTAGTTCGATAATGATCATGGGATTGCTACTTTTTAGAGGAACTAAAAAACTTGAAGTAGTTAGCCACAAAAAATTCTTTAAGCGGAAATAAGATAAAAGTGAGGGGATTAATCGTAACAATAATATTGCGGACATCTCTGCGAGCTAAATTAACAATTTGTCGGGCTACCCAATCAGCAGACATCACTCCAACAGGATTTAGCTTGCTCTTAAAAGGTCCTAAAATTAGCTTGCGCACCACACAGGGAGCATCTAAACGGAGCAAAGTAATTAGATCGCCAGTAGTTCTTTTACTTAGTTCATAAAGAGGGCTAAAAGCTGGGTTTACCTCCGCTTCTGAGGTATTAACCCAAACCTCTTTAACGAGCATGTCGCGATCGCTTTTAATCGTTTGAAAAAACAACTCAATTAAACGCAAAGTAGAAAAAGTGTTGACCTCATAAGATTTGGCGATCGCAGCTTGATCTCGCTGTCCGTGAACGTTAACTCCATGATTGAGAATTAAAATATCAATTTTGTCTAACTCAGCTAGTAATTCTGATTCCTGCCCAATCTGCCAAGACACTGTTTTAATTGGCGTTTGTTGCCCTGAAATCTCTAAGATAATCTCAGTATTAGAAGAAGTTAAGGCGGTAACTTTTGCTCCTGCCAAGTGTAGCTGAGTCAATAAAGCTTTCCCCAAAGTACCTGATGCTCCTGTAACAGCAATGCGTTTATTTTTCAAAGATAGTGCTGTTCCCATAATCTTATCTACCAGGGTCAAAGTTCCCGAGAAATAGGCATCCTGGTTATCAAAATGATGTCGCCAATGATAGGATCGATTAACAAACCAACGCGAGGGTAAGCTGGTAAATTCTCCTGGGCGATGAGTTACATCTGTCAATTCGTCCACCAACGGAATACCCAGTCCACGAGCGATCGCTCCGAGTAAAAAACTCAAAGTATATAAAGAACCTGTCCAGGCTGCCCACTGCGGGGCAATATTCCAGGTATAAACTACGCTCCAGGGCAAAATACTTAACAGCAGCATAACTAGTGATTCTGGTACATCATTGTACCAATGTGCCTGACGATAAATCGTGTCGCTAACTACAGATAAATCGCGACGAAAAACTTTGTGATGCCAGACATGAAGACGATATAAAGGTTGCCAAAGATGAGATAAAGTATGATACAAGTCTCTGACCAACTCTACCCATAATACTGAAGCTAAAGCGATCGCTAACCCAGTGATCAAACTGCTCATCATAGTTGTTGCTATAACTTTAACTAAATTTAAGAACTTTAAGAAATTTACAATACTACCGCTACTTAATTTAACTAAAAACCAGCTGCGAAACCAAAAAACAGTATGGCAACCCCCCTAAGTATTAAATTTTAGCCATGAAAGTTTACATTTTTCGCTACAATTGAGCCAGCGCGATTGACAATATTGGAAGATTAATTTAAAAATTCAGATGGCGATCGCCTAAAATCTTGAGCATAGGGCAGATTTAAAAACACACATTATGGCAGAGAATTATTGGTCAAAAGCAGAATCCGAAACAGAATTCGATCCCATTAATTCTCTTTTATCAGAACTATCCGACCCAGAAGTTGCCGAAGAAGAGTTTAGAGCGGACTTTTTTCAAGGATTAGCAGGGCGCAGACAAAAAGCAGCTTTTTTGTTGATGGCGATCTGGACGAGTACTATCGTGTTGCATTTGATTAGCTGGGGAATCTGGCTGGTTTTATGCTTTACTATGCTTGCTGGTATGCAAATATTACGCTATTTGTTGACTCAACCAGATCGAATTCCGCCGATCCTCTCCGATGACGATCTAGCTAATGCGCCCCAGGTATCTTTGCTGGTGGCAGCAAAAAACGAAGAAGCCGTAATCAGCAATCTGGTAACAATGCTATGTAGTCTCGATTATCCTGAGGATAAATACGAAATTTGGGCGATCGACGATCGCAGTACAGACAACACCCCAGCTATTTTAGATCGGCTAGCTCAAGCATATCCTCAACTCAAAGTTGTTCATCGTGCTGCTAATGCTGGTGGTGGTAAATCAGGCGCGTTAAACCAGGTAATCCCCAAAACTTTTGGTGATATCATTGGTGTTTTTGATGCCGATGCCAAAGTCACGAGCGATCTATTGAGAAAGGTTGTGCCTCTATTTAACAATCAAGATATGGGGGCAGTCCAAGTTAGAAAAGCGATCGCCAATTCAGCCGAAAACTTTTGGACTAAAGGGCAAGCAGCAGAGATGGCATTGGATAGTTATCTTCAGCAACAAAGAATTGCCGTCGGCGGTATTGGCGAATTAAGAGGCAATGGTCAGTTTATTAGTCGCGCTGCTTTACATAGTTGTGGTGGTTGGAATGAAGAAACAATTACTGATGACCTGGATCTAACCATTCGCTTACATCTAGACAACTGGAAAATAGGCTTTCTCCTGACCCCGCCCGTATTAGAAGAAGGAGTCACTAAAGCCAGTTCTTTATGGCATCAACGCAATCGCTGGGCAGAAGGCGGATATCAACGCTATCTTGACTACTGGCGCTATATTTTCCGCACTCCCATGGGGTTTGGCAAGAGAGTAGATTTACTCTGCTGGATGCTGCTGCAATACATCGTACCCGCAGCTAATGTACCAGATGGTATCATGGCGATCGCTCGCCATCGTTTACCGCTTCTGAGTCCGATAACTGCTTTACTATTTACCTGGGGCTTTATTGGAATTTTTCGCGGTTTAATTCGGATCCAAACTACATCGGGAAAAACGATTAATTTGCCACTGTTATTAGATACTCTTAGACAATCTCTGCTTGGTTTAATTTATATGGTGCATTGGCAGGTAGTTATGCTTAGCGTTACTGCTAGAATGTCCGTCCGTCCCAAAAGATTGAAGTGGGTTAAAACGGTACACGAGGGAAAAACCAGCTTTAATAATGGATAAAATAAAAATTAGCAGCAATAACTAAGCTAAAAACTATTCATGTTCAGCTAACCATGAATACTCTCCCTTGTTTACACTCCAACCAAATATCAATACTTTTAAGTACTTGTGTCAGGCAGTCAGGTTATACCCTTATGATGCTTCTGATAAACTACCAATTTATTTAAAGTAAAATAACTTAAACTCTTCAACCAATTTTATGTAAAAATATCAGGTTACAAAAAAAATTGTTATTGTACTGTTATTCCTTTTACTTGTATCCACCGATGCCAACTAAGACAAAGAGATTTATAGTTTTATGTAAATAGATAATTTTCTTTAAGAATATGATATTTGCTTTACTTAACAATCTTAAAAAGCAATCTTTTACTGGTATTGCTCATATTCAAACCAAAGCAGAAGATCCCTGTATTCAATGGAAAGTATATTTCAATGAAGGTAAACTGATTTGGGCAAATGGTGGCACTCATTCTCAGAGATCTTGGCAGAGACACTTAAGTAAATATTGTTCTAAGGTTGATCTAAAGCAAGTTAATTTCCATGGTAACGAGAAATATCGCTGCTCAGAATATAGTAATCTTGGTATTCTCTTACAACGCCACATTGCTACTTCTGAAAGCATCAGTCAGCTAGTCGTCAGTAAAATTGTTGAAGTATTATTTGATATTTTTCAATATGAAAAGACAAGTGCTTTAGAATTGCAAGAGGAAAAACTATCGCTCAGTGTTTTGATTGGCGAGACTAGCGGATATTCTTTAATTAGTATCGATCTAGAAAGTGCTTTTAAACAAATGCAGCAGCAGTGGTTTATCTGGATTAAAAATGGTTTTACTGCTGTTTATCCTGATTATTCTCCTAAAATCAAAAGTAATGAACAGCTCAAACAAGCTGTTTCCGCAGTTGTCTATCAAAACTTTACTAAACTACTAGACGGTCGTAGAAGTCTCAGAGATTTAGCGGTAGGAATGAACAAAGAGTTAGTGTTACTTACTAAGTCTATTTATCCATATGTTCATAAAGGATTGTTAGAGTTAGTTCATGTTCCTGATTTAAACTTAGTTGAAACTTCGCCAACAAGTTCTACTGTAAAAAAACAGCTCATCGCCTGTATTGATGATAGTCCGCAAGTATGTCAAATTATGAACCAAATTATTATTAAAGCTGGATATCAATTTTTAGGAATTCAACAACCCATACAAGCCGTTCCCAAACTGATTGGTGTTAATCCAAAAATGATTTTTCTAGATATTGGTATGCCTATTTTAAATGGGTATGAAGTTTGTACTCAGATCAGGCGGGTTTCTAAATTACAAGAAATTCCCATTATTATGCTAACTGGTAATGATGGCGTATTTGACCGAGTTAAAGCCAAAGTATGTGGTGCATCAGATTTTCTTTCCAAACCAATAGAAATAGAAAAAATATTACAAACTATAGATAAATTTTCTGCATCTAATACACAGACAATGATGATGTCTAGTTGATACTGAGACTAATCATCAGCATAATTAAATTTGTTTTTGGCTACTTTTATCAGTATACTTTATATATTTTATCGAATTTTAAAACTCAAACTGTGACTAGATAGATTTATTTAATCTAATGTCTGCTAAAAACATATACTTAAAGAAAATATATATCATTTTATATAGTTAGCATAGCAATTGGGATCTATAAGTAATATGGTGATTGTAAATTATTTATTTGATTATTTAAGATTTTAAATAGATAACGATAACTATTAACTTTTTTTAGGTTTGAAACTTGTTGAATCTGAATCCAGAGGAGTGTAATTTTTAAAACTATTACTTTTTAGCATTTTTATGCTTTTTGCAATCTGAAATTAGAGATCATATGAACACCAATAGCTCCAATAAACTATCTGATCGGTTAATATACTTCAAGCAAAAGCAATTTACTGGACAAATAAGCATCAAAGGAAGCAGTAAAACTATTTGGAGAATATATCTCTGTTTGGGTAGACTAGTTTGGGCAGATGGTGGTACTCATCCTTATCGCTCTTGGAAAAGACTGATTGACAAGTATTGTCCCAAGCTTGATTGGTATAGTTGCGATATTGATTTTTCTGCTCAAACTGATTGCGGAGATTACCATGTCTTAAAAGTTTTATTAGAACGTAAACTAACTGGCCGCGAACAAGCAATTGAACTTGTTAAAAGTAGAGCCACAGAAATTTTATTTGATCTATTGCAGCTAGAAGATAAGCAACAGTTAACAGTCAATTCTTTAGAAGCTTCTACATCTTCATTTCTGACATCAGGCTTACAAATGTCTATCTCACTAGTAAACATTGAACAAGTTCTTCACGATGCTAAGCAAGCATGGTTAGTTTGGCAACAAAAAGGCTTGGGAAAATGTTCTCCTAATCTTGCTCCTGTAATGCGAAAGCAAGATCGTTTACGAGAAGAAGTATCAGGTATTGTTTATCAAAACTTTTTACGATTGTTAGATGGTCAGCGTACTCTAAGAGACTTAAGCTCGCGAATGGGCAAAGATGTCCGAAAACTTACTTCTTCACTCATCCCTTATATTCAACAAGACTTACTTGATATTATCGAAGTCGAAGATATTAATCCGCCTCTAAATCTCAAAAAATTTGCTAAACATGAAGAGATTAAAGATCTCAGCAAGCCTCTAATTGCTTGTATTGATGATAGTCTGCAAATCTGCAAAATATTAGAGAAAATTATTATTAAACAGGGATATCGCTGCATCAGTATCCAAGAGTCTTTACAAGCCTTACCTTCTCTGATTAAAGCTAATCCAGACTTCATTTTTCTAGATATTGGTATGCCTATTGTTAATGGCTATGAAATTTGTACTCAGGTTAGAAGAGTTAATCAGCTCAAGCATATTCCAATTGTTTTTCTGACAGGTAACGATGGCATTATCGACCGAGTTAGAGCCAAGGTTTCTGGAGCAAACGCCTTTATTTCTAAACCGATTGAGATTGAAAAAATTGTTAGCACAATTGATAAATATATCGCTTCAGAATCTTCTCAGCTAAATTCTCAAGCTTCGATGAGTTCTCATTTAGCTTCCTGATGATATTGCAATGTTATGGTAGGTATTTTTTGAAAGTATTGATTAGCTAAATTTATTTGATTTTTAATAGAGCTTTATTATTAGCTTGCTAACAGCTAGATTAACAGGCAAATTTTATCATGCTTAATCAATTGTAAAAATTAGGTATGTTTTTGAGCGATCTATTTAAATTTTGCTCGTGCCTGATGTTATTTTAAAGTTCTTTTTGGGAACTATTTAACTAAGAGTATTATTATTTTTGTTTTGGAGAATACTTAAATCATGAGTAAAGTTTTAGTAGTTGATGATAGTTTGACTGATCGCAGAACCACTACTACATACTTAGAGCAAGCTGGCTTAAGCGTTATGGATGTAGAAAGCGCGGAAGAGGCTTTAGAAAAAGTAGGTCAATATCAACCCAACATAATCGTTTTAGATGTAGTTATGGGAGGAAAAAGCGGTTTTGAGCTATGTCGTACTTTAAAAACAGATATGGCAACCAAAGCAATTCCTGTGATCTTATGCTCGTCAAAGTCTACTGAAGCAGACAAAATGTGGGGTGATGTAGTTGGGGCTGATGCTTATCTTGCCAAACCAGTAAACCGTGATGAACTTATTAATAAAATACAGCAACTGATTGCTAGTTAAAATTATTTCGACAACACAATGTTAAGCACATCCACTAATTCTTTATCTCTGAATATTAGTAAAAACTCTAATATTCAGTCTAATTCCAAACAAGTTCGCAAATTTTTACAGTTCCAGCTAGGTAAGTCTAAAAAGAGTCACAAATCGATCGTACAAGGAGATCTTGCCTTACTAGATGCAGAAATTGTTACGGAAGTGATTGCTGTTTCTCCACGTGATATTTTACCTGTTCCCCAAATGTTTTATTGTGTTTTAGGAATTTATGGTTGGCGCAGTGAAATGCTATGGATTGTAGATTTAGAAAACTTGTTAGGATATCCACCACCCCTCGAGCAAAATAATCCTCATCAAGAACTATTGGTCATGGTAGTTCAAGTTCTAGGACAGTCAATTGGATTAGTTGTTTCGGGAATTGATAATTTAATAGAACATAATTTATCAAAATTTAAATCTTCATCAGCAGAAATATTTTCCGAGGACGTTTTGCCCTTTCTAAATGGATATTTTACGGATTCAAATAACGATATTATCATGCTAATCGATGCCGAAGAAATTTTTAATTTCTTTTCGATCAAGACTGAGTTTAACTACTCTCAGTAACAAGTAATTTTATGGTTAATTATGTAGTTTTTAACTAATTATTCGTACCTAATAATCAAGAAATAAAGTGAATATTATGGATTCAGCAAGTACTTATCAAGAGCAAAATTCTCTAAGCGTAGCGACAGAAGTAGATAGCTCAAAATTAGATTTAGTGCAAAAAATCAAGAAAAGCTTGTATAAGCAAGAACGCGATCGCCTGTGGAAAATTATGAAACAGGTTCGGCAATCCACAAAACAAGATGACTTTTTCCACAATGCAGTCAAGGTGGTACAGCACGAATTCAAAGCTGATCGGGTGATAATATATCGTTTTGACGGCGACAATACTGGTAAAGTTATCGCCGAAGCATTAGTTCCTGGATGGACTCCTGGGATGAACGAAACTCTTTCCTGTAGTAGTTTTGGCGGGCAAAAAGCAGCTGAGTATCAAGCTCAAGGATTTATAGCGATTGAAAATCCTCATGATGCCAAAGTTACTCCTTATCAACAGCAGCTTTGGGAAAAATTTCAGGTACAGGCTTCTTTGGCTTTGCCCATTTTGCTTGATTCTTTTTCACCTCAAAGTAATGGATATGAGTTAAATCAAGTCTGGGGACTATTAGTAGTTCAACAGTGCGAGCAACCTCGTCAATGGCAAGAAGACGAAATTAACTTGCTTTATCAACTGACAACTGAACTGACTCGTGTGATGCAGTCACCGCTATTGAGTTTTAAAGTCGAAGGACAACAAGACTTAGTAGCTGCAATGGAGCAGTCGATGGAGCAGTCGATGAAGGAAAAGCTACATGAAATACGTCACAACCTCAAGGCAGATCGTGCTTTGGTCTATGGTTTCAATCCTGACGGTAGTGGAGCAATCATAGCTGAATCGGTAGATTCAATGTGGAAAAAAGGTTCTAATTCTTTTGATAATGATTGTTTTATCACTCCAGATAACTGTCAAGAGAAGTATGTCGTCGAAGACATTTATAATCAAAACTCTGCGCCTTGTTTGCTCGAACAGCTAGAATCCTTAGAAGCAAAAGCCTATATTATTGTTCCCATCAAATCAGGCGATCCGCAGGGTGGGCAACAGCCCAATCGTCTGTTAGGAATGTTAGGAGTATACCAAAATTCGGCAGCTCGTAACTGGAAAGAGTCTGAGGCTGATTTAGTTGTTCGCTCTGCACCCAAGTTTAGTTTTTCTTTAGAACAAACTAGCTCGATCCGAGATCTAAGATTTAAAGCTAAACAGGCTGAATTAATTTCCAAGCAAGATTTTTTAACTTCGATTAGTCAAAATGCTGAGCAGACCATGCAAAGCTGGTTAGATAAAATTCGCGCCTCGATGAAAATAGACCGTGCGGTAGTATTTGCCTTTAATCCCGATTGGAGTGGCAAAATTCTTGCCGAATCTAGAGGAGGAAAGTGGCAACCGGCGGGTTCAGTCTTAGATTACGATTTTCACTTTAAAGGCGGAGAATATGAGCCTTGCTATATTGCTAACAATGTCCAGTCAAAGGGTTTGGCTCGTGCGGTGTTAGAAAAATTTGAGCAAATCGAGGCTAAAGCCTATGTTGTGGTGCCAATTCATGCCAATAATCAATTAATGGGGGTGTTAGGCGTTTATCAAAACTCTGCTCCTCGTAACTGGCAAGAGTCTGAAGTTAAGCAACTTCAAGAATATGCTGCTCGTTTTGTTATGCCTTTGCAACAAACTGCTTATCTACGAAACTCAGAATTTCAGAGCAAGCAGATGGAACAAGCGTTTAAAAGAGAAAAAGGTCTGTCCAAAATTTTAGAAAAGGTGCGCTTATCTAAAGATGAGCAAGCTGTATGGCAAATTGCTACGGATGAAGGGCGTAAAATCCTCGGTGTCGATCGCGTATCCATCTATCGCTTTAATCCAGACTGGAGTGGTAACTTTGTGGCAGATTCGGTTGCTCCTGGATGGTCTGATCTGACTAAAGTTATTCCTTTTATTGAAGATACTTTTCTGCAAAATACGAAAGGTGGTCGCTATAAAAACGGTGAAACTTTTGCCGTGGAAGATATTTATTTACAAGGACATAAACAATGTCACATTGAACTGCTAGAACAGATGGAAGCCAGAGCTTATGCTCTCGCTCCTATCTTTATTGCTGACAGTAATATGTTTGGCAGCAAAAAACTCTGGGGTTTAATTGGCTGTTATCAAAACGAGGGAGCGCGTCGCTGGCAAGATTATGAAATAGAAACTCTAAGACAGCTTGGTTTACAGTTAGGAGTTGCTATGCAGCAGATTAACTACCTGACTAGGTTGGAAAAACAATCAGAGCTAGAGAAAACCAGCAGCAAAATTAGTGAGCAGATTCGTCGGTCAGAAAATATTGACGAGGTTTTCAAGGTAACAACTCAAGAAATACGTCAGGCTTTAAAAACAGACCGTACCGTTGTCTATCAGTTTAATCCCGATTGGAGTGGTCAAGTCGTAGCTGAATCAGTGGCTAGCGGATGGGTTTCTTTGCTGGTTGAACAGACAAATGATGAAGTTCTCAGCGGCGATCGCACTAAAGATAATCGCTGTATTCTCCGTAAATGGTCAACTGATGATATCACTGAAACTGATACCTACCTGGAAAAAACCAGAGGCGGTAAATATACCAGCGAAGGTAAAAAATATACCGCGGTAGATGATATTTACACTCAGAAATTTCCTGACTGCTACATCAAATCATTAGAAAAATATCAGGCAAAAGCTTATATCATCGCGCCTATTTTTCAGGGAGACAAGCTCTGGGGTCTTTTGGGAGCTTATGAAAACTCTGGTTCTCGCTCTTGGCTAACCCTAGAAGCAGAGCAAATAGCGCAGTTAGCTAATCAGTTAGGTATTGCCATCCAGCAAATTGACTACTATGAGCAACTACGGATTCAATCAGACAGTCTTAGCCAAACTCTAGAGCGAGAAAGAGCAGCTAAAGAAGAACTGCAAAAACAGGCAGTAGAAATGCTCAGAACCGTTCGACCAGCATTCAGCGGAGATTTAACGGTACGCGCCAACGTAACGGAAACTGAAATTGGGACAATTGCTGGAGCTTATAATACTACTCTAGATTCACTTAAAGGAATTGTTGAACAGGTTCAAATGGCAGCTTTGCAGGTAACTGAAACTACAGGAGCTAGTAGTTCGGCAATCAAAGGTTTATCTGCCCAATCGGAAAAACAACTGTTAGAGCTACAGGAAGCATTAGATAGAGTTCAGTCAATGATCGATGCTTCAATGGTAACTACCGAAAACGCCCAGAAAGTAGAGGTAGCCATCGAACAAGCGAATAAAACCGTACAAGCTGGCGATCAGGCAATGAACAATACTGTAGATGGTATTGCTAGTATCCGAGAAACTGTAGCCGATGCCGGAAAACGAGTCAAGCGCCTAAGTGATTCTTCTCAAAAGATTTCTAAGGTAGTTAGTCTGATTAGTAGTTTTGCTACCCAAACTAACCTGTTAGCCTTAAACGCAGCCCTAGAGGCAACTCGTGCAGGTGAGTATGGTAAAGGTTTTGCGGTAGTAGCCGATGAAGTTCGTAATCTATCTTTGCAGTCGACGGAAGCGACTATTGAGATTGAAAAGTTAGTTAGAGAAATTCAGGAAGAGACTCAACAAGTGTCTGCTGCCATGGAAGCTGGAGTTTTACAGGTAGCTGAAGGAACCAACTTAGTCAATGAAACTCGCGATAGCTTGAATGAGATTGTAGCTGCCACTGCCGAAATCAAAGATTTGGTGCAGGGAATTACTAGTGCTGCCAATGTCCAAACACAAGAGGCTGCCTCTGTGACTCAGGTAATGGGACAAGTAGCGGAAATTGCTAATGAAACTTCTCAAGATTCAGGTAAAATTTCTCTTTCTTTTGGAGAGCTAGAGCAACTAGCTCAAAAATTACAGGCCAGCGTATCTCAATTCAAAGTCAAGTAAGGGTCTGAAAGTCCAACTTAACCGTAATGAATTCTGGAGTAGAAACTTTCTATTTCAGGATTCAAATTTTATATTACTAAACTATATTTTAGAGAATTATTCGACGATGATTACCGACCCTAGTATTCGCGACCAAGCCTATCAATACTTTTTAGAAGAAGCTCCCGAATTATTAGAAACCATCGAGCAAGAATTATTTGCGATTAACGATGGTGATATTGAATTAAGAGATCGCCCCTTAAGAGTCAATAAACTGATGCGAGCTACCCACACTCTTAAAGGGGGTGCAGCTAATGTGGGGTTGGAAACAATCAAAACCGTCGCTCATTCGATGGAGGATGTGTTTAAAGCTCTTTATAATCCTGAATTAGAAATTGACCATCAGACTAAAAAATTACTCTACGCCAGTTATGAATGTCTGAGGATTCCTTTGATGGCTGAATTTAGCAAAGCCCCCATCGACCGGGAAGAAATTCTCAATCGTGCTGCGGGTATTTTTGCTGAATTGACGGAAATATTTGGGGATTATCTGAGCGATCAGGATGCTTTTCCTACTTCAGAAGAATTGGGTTTAGACGTGGTTCAATCCTTTTTTGAATCTGTTGTCCCCGAACGAATTCAGGAGCTGTCTGTTGCCCTAGCAGAATGCGATCCAGAAATTATGATTGAAGTATTACAATCTCAGGCAGAGATTTTTCTCGGCTTATCACAATCTCTTAATTTATCTGGTTTGGGTGATATTGCTCAGACAATTCTGACCGCTTTAGAGGCTAATCCCGAACAGGTTAAAGAAATTACCACAGCGGCGATCGCTAACTTTCAACAGGCACAACAGCAGGTTATGGAAGGCGATCGCGATCGGGGCGGTGAGCCTTCAATTGAATTACAAAAATTGGCTGGCACAATAGATACTGACCAGGATTTGTCAACGCAGTTTGAGGCTGTTGATGCCAGTTTGGTAGTGGAAGATTCTCTGTTTGCCGAGGCAATGGAAGCGACAGATGCTAAGGATATTTTTGGTTCGGAATCTTTAGGCGAAGATTTCACCGAAGTTACCAATAACGTTCAATTAGAGTCTCCTGATAATGCTAATTCATTCTTTGACGAGAACGAAGAATCTGGAGAATTGATGTCTCAAATTTGGGGCAACGATACAGCTATTGATAGCATTGAAGAACAATCTCTAGCTGGTAAATCTGAAAAAATTGCCGAAGTAGACGCATTTTTAGTTTCGACACCAGTAAAATCATTAAAACAAAAAGCTACTCCCCCCCAGGAAATATCTACCAGAGATGTTAGAAAGTCTCGATTTGGTTCTTATATAAAAAGTAAAAGTAGTGGTCAACAAACCGACAAGAGTAGCAACGCCAGCAAAACAGTTAGAGTTAATTTAGAATCTTTAGAAAAACTAAATGATTTAGTCGGAGAATTATTAATCAACCAAAACAGAAATATTCTGAAAGATGAGCAGATTGGTCAATTCGTCCAGCTATTACTAGATAAAATTAGCTATAGCGAACAAATAGTTAATGAATTAATTGAAGTTATCGATGAAGTTTGTCTATCGCCTCAACAACAGCAACTCTTACAAGAATTACCAGCCAGACTAAACAATATTACGAAAGCTCGCAATAAAGATTATAAATCTGTCTTACCTGCCTCTACACTACACAATCCAGAAGATAGACTCAATCAGCTTTTAGAATTAACTACACTCAGCAATTCCGAACTGGTAAATATCGCCGAAAGAATTAAAAATCATAATAAGCAAACGCGAAGAGACACCCAAAAACAACAGCGAATGCTGTTAAACATGAGAGACGAATTGATTGAAACTAGAATGTCTCCCATTGGTAGACTGTTTAATCGTTTTCCTCGTCTACTCCAGCAGCTTTCTGTAACTCACGATAAAAATGCTGAACTGAATATTATTGGCAGCCATATTTTAATTGATAAAACTATTGAAGAAAAACTCTACGATCCTCTACTACACTTAGTTCGTAACTCTTTCGATCATGGTTTGGAAAAACCCGAAGAAAGAGCGCAGACTGGCAAACCTGAAACAGGAACAGTTTTCCTCAGAGCATACTACCAAGGTAGTCAAACCGTAATTGAAGTAGGTGATGATGGAAAAGGAATTAATATTGAGAGAATTAAGCAAGTGGGCATTGAAAAAGGATTAATTTCTGCTCAACAAGCGGCCGTTACTCCCCCATCACAGCTACTAGAATTATTATTTGAACCAGGTTTTTCCACTGCCGATAAACTTAGCGACTTGTCTGGTAGAGGTGTGGGAATGGACGTAGTACGTTCTCAGATTGACGAACTGAACGGCACAATTTCCATTGAGTCGACTCCTGGCAAAGGTACAACTTTTTCCCTGCAAATTCCTTTAACCTTAACCATTGCTAAATTGATGCTAACTAAGGCTTCAGGAATGACATATGCTTTGTTAATTGATGCGATCGAGAGAATTATTCTGCCAACTTCTAGAGAGGTTCAAATCTTTGAAGGACAAAAAATTCTCCATTGGCCCACAAAAGATGACGTGGAAATGGTTCCTGTACGTCAGCTATCAAGTATGATTGAGTATCCTCGCACCATTTCTCAGTTAGAAGATTCAGAATCTAGTCTCAATAATCCAATTTTGCTACTGCGTCGTCAAAGTGGTTTCATCGGGTTAGAGGTCGATCAAGTATTAGGGGAACAAGAATTGGTCATCAGACCTCTCGGTAGTGCAATTATTCCGCCACGCTATGTCTATGGCTGTAGCGTCCTGAAAGATAGCAGTCTGACTCTAGTAGTTGATGGTGCAGCATTGCTTAAAGATTCTCAGTATCGCAGCAATACTATGAGCCAAAGAGCCTTTCTAGGTGGCACTAGCTTCCAGGCTTTACCAAGCAGTAGTAGTGTTAATATCCAGCAATTGCCTCCTGCTAGTGACTTAATGCCTCAAACGGTTTTGGTAGTCGATGACTCTAATAGCCTCCGTCGAACTATTGTTATGTCTTTAGAAAAAGTATGTAAGCAGGTGCTTCAGGCAGATAATGGGATCGATGCTTTAACGGAACTAAAAAAATCAGGAAAAGTTGAATTTGTCGTTTGTGATTTAGAAATGCCTTTAATGACAGGTTTTCAATTTTTAAAAGCGGCTAAAAATAATCCTGAGTATAAAGATTTACCAATTATTATTTTAACTTCTCGCGATAGTGATAAACATCGTCAACTAGCTGTAGAATTGGGTGCATCTGCTTACCTAGTCAAACCCTGTCCCGAACAAGAGCTAATCGGCACTATTACGCAAATTATGCAGTCAAAAATGATCCAACCGTAAAAGTTTTTGGGGTCTGATTTCTCTTCAAACTTTTAGTCGAAAAAAACTGTAGGCTTTATGCAAAACCGAATCATTTTGATGACGATCAAAATTCTGGTCAAGGTTAACCCTCTTCTGCCTAGACTGACGGAAGAGGGTTAAGGTTGTGGTTGATAACCTGCTAGATTTACCTTGATCGCCTAAAATCAACTGTCCATTGAATAAGTGCAACCAGACTAGAATTAGGAATGGTTTTGCACTGATAATCGATGATTCTGGACACAGGAAAAGTGGAAATTTTACTTCAGGAGTAGGACGACAATATATTGGAGAAATTGGCAAAACTGACAACGGAATAGTGATAGTTAACCTGAGTTCGGGTTAAACAGATGAAGGCAAAAGCCAGTCTAGACGAAGGCTCGGCTTTTTAGGCTGATGGCAATAAGCAATCAGTCCGCAGAGAACATTGACGCAGAAATTAACA
>JBHJNW010000120.1:0-31896 GCA_050330395.1 Pleurocapsa sp. | reverse complement strand
TAAGAAGACAATTGTGAGATGGCTCGGAGAAATAATTAGTTATGTTGATGAAAGAATAACTAATGGTGTAGTAGAAGGAATTAATCATAAATTGAAACTACTCAAACGTTCTGCTTATGAGTTTAGAAACTTTGATAACTTTCGTACTAGAGTTTTATTATCTCAGTGATTTAACTTAACTATTGTTTAAGCATAACAAGTACTGAAGAACCAAATAAAGTTGTCAATAATTCTTGAAAATACGCCATTTTTTCGATGGGTCATAATAAATTCAATTATTTTTCTTTTTTTAATGATACAAAGGATATATTTACAGCGAACTTAAGATCGACTTCTCCATGGAAGACCAATCTCGTTATTTAGAGTCCAATATTAATCATGAAGAACTAATCCAATTAGTTCCGTTTATGTCTGATTTACCAGAAGATAGCATTCATAAAATAGCTGCTCATTTTGTGACCATTTCTCACCCACCAAATCAAGTAATGCTTCTAGAAAATGATTGGGGTGGATCAGTGTATTTTATTTTGGAAGGATGGGTAAAAATTCGTACCTACAACCTAGATGGCAAAGAAGTTACTCTTAATATCTTAGGCAGGGGCGAAATTTTTGGTGAGATGGCAGCAATGGATAAAATGCCACGTTCGACAGATGCTATTACCCTAACCAAGACTTTAATTGGTAGAATACCAGCAGAAGATTTTGTTAACTTAATTAATACTGAACCCATGGCAGGAGTTCGTTTGGTTCAATTAATGGCAAAGCGATTACGCCAAGTCAACCGACGACTTCAATTACGAGAAGCTAGCAGTATTTCCCGAGTTGCTGATGCTATTTTATTTTTAGTAGAGGGACAGGGAACAGAAGGCGAAAAAGGCACAGAAATCCCCAATTTACCTCATCGAGAAATAAGTAGTTTAAGTGGATTAGCCAGGGAAACTGTTACTAGAGTATTAACTAAACTAGAAAAGAAAGGTTTAATTCAAAGAAACGCCGATTCAATGCGTATACCCGATCTGCCTGCTCTAGAAGATACAATTTGCTAATATATTTAAACCGAATAAAGCGATATTATATTTGTCTCTCATATTTAGTATCTTACATATCTGACTAATCAAAGATATTTGATTGGTTTAACTAATTAAACAACCCTATGTCTACAGAAGACCACAAACGATCGTTATCTGACGCTGTTAATCAAGCTGATGAGAACGAGATCAACTGGGTCGATGAGGATTCTGAGCCACTAGATCGAGCTTACACAGCATCTTCCTCCAAAAAAACGCTCAAACAGACCAAGACTACTACTAATACGATCGTGATGGTAGAAACTGCTTTTTTAGCTAGCGCAGCTAGTCTGGTATGGCTAATTAACTATTACTTTCCTCTGGGACCAGTTTTAAAGGTTTTCTTTCCCATTCCCATTGCTCTTATTTATTTGAGGCGAGGTAATCGTGCTTCTTGGATGGCGGCAATTGTGTCAGGGTTGCTGTTGCTGGTTTTAATGGGACCTACTCGCAGCGTTATTTTCTTGATGCCTTACGGATTAATGGGGGTACTGCTAGGGGCTTGTTGGCAGCGTAAAGTAAGCTGGCTATTTTCAATTGGTTTGGGAGCTGTTATTGGTTCATTGGGGATCTTTTTTCGGTTTTGGCTTACTTCTGTTTTGGTAGGAGAAAACCTTTGGATCTACGCGATTACTCAAATTACCCAGCTGCTAGACTGGATCTTCTTCAAGTTAGGTATTTTGGCGCAGCCAGACTTTGCCTTGATTCAAACTCTGGCTATCGGCTCGATTATTGTCCAGAATTTGGTTTATCTATTTGCAGTACATTTAGTGGCTTTGATGTTGCTAGATCGTTTAAACAATCCTATTTCTCGTCCTCCTGAATGGGTTAGGGTTTTATTAGATTATTAAGTATGATCATCGGGGTAAGTGTCGAGCCAAACGTTAAGCTTCAAATAAAAACCAATTATGTGCGGAAATTAATTGTCGTGACTATATTTTTAGCCACCGCTAATTTTAGCTTTGTAACCTAATTTCGTTAAAATTTCTAATAGCTGCTGTTTATGGTCACCCTGAATCTCCAGAAGATTATCTTTGACCGTACCACCGCTACCACATTGACTTTTTAACTTCTTTAAAAGTTTAGCCATAGTTTCAGACTGGTGTTGAAATCCAGCGATTGTAGTGACGGTTTTACCTTTACGCCCCGATCGCGTTGCCTGTATTCTGAGATCCTGTTTGTTGGGTGGTAAATCAGGAACTCCTCTAGTTAACGCCTGAGAATTATCTGCGTTGCCAAATTCTTGATAAGCAATACGATTTTGATGGGACTTACGTTTTTCAGTCATATTTTTAGTTAGTAGGTATAAATATTGATTCTTGGTCTAACTCAAAAATCAAAAGTTGAGAATGAAAACTTAATTGTGTCAGTTGATTTGTAATTTAGAGCTAATAATCATCAACTCTCCAACTCAAATCAGCGCTGCCAAGATATGATGTTTGTGCAATCGAGAGAATACAGTAAATATCATGTCCGTAGGTAACGAACCTCCAGAAATTTTAGAGCAAAAGCTATCGTACAAGGGACGCAAATTTGATTATGAGGTAATTAAACTACGTTTACCCAATGGTGTGACGGGGGAATGGGAATGTATTCGTCATCCTGGAGGAGCTTTGGGTGTTCCCGTAACTGCCGATGGTAAGTTTGTCTTAGTCAAGCAGTATCGCTTTACTGCCAAGGGTAGATTATTAGAATTTCCAGCAGGGACGGTAGAAGCCGATGAATCTCCTTTCGAGACAATTAAGCGAGAAATAGAGGAAGAAACGGGTTACAGAGCTAGCAAATGGCAGGATATGGGCAAATTTATCTTGGCACCAGGATATTCTGATGAATATATTTATGCTTTTTTGGCACAAGATCTCGAAAAGTTAGAAACTCCCCCGAAACAAGACGAAGACGAAGACATAGAAGTGGTATTGATGAGTGAAGCAGAATTGGAGACAGCTATTTTATCAGGTGAACCCATAGACGGAAAATCGATTGCCTGTTTTTATCTAGCGCGAGCTTATTTGAAAAGGTAATTGCTCACTTGTCATTTACTATCAATTCTCTTGCTTGTTGATGCGATCGCAATTTGTGCTGTAAATCTAACAAATCCTGTCTAACAGATTCGTGGGTATATTCATCATTAGGGTGAGGAGCTTGTCCTGGTTGTTGAAAGTACGGACGCTCACCGTACATCTGACCCCATTTTATATCTACTTGACGCACCAACTCATAAAGCAAGTTGGGGTTATTGATAATTGACTGTAAAATTTCTGCTAAAGCTACCAGTGGAGTCTCTTTATATTGGCTGACTCTGGGATCTCCTTTGACCCATTGATGCAAAATTGCCTGTAATGCGGCGGCAGGATCTTGGAGATGGCGATCGATAAAGGTATTAATGGCGGTAATTACCTGAACCAGTTTGGGAACAGTAGATTCACCCTTAAGAAAAGAGCCCCCTTCACGACCAATAGCTTCGGCTAAAGAAAAAGGACGGCGATCTAAAACATCTTGTAGCAACAGTAAGTCTTCATCTCGCGCTTGATTTTGTTCTGGAGGCATAATTGAGGCTTAGGTAAAAGTATTAAAGTCAGATTGTGACCAGCGACTTTTGTATTCTACATAACAGAACCTGTTTAATTAAGTTTAATTAAGGCGGCCTCGTTATTCCAAAGCTTAATGTAGATACAAGTATCTTTGCCTAGAAATCTCATGTTTGGACAATTTACTTATGAAAATTCACGATTTTTTAACTTTCAGGTTAAATGTCAAAATCTATACCAAAATATCTGTATGTTTGAATCTAATAGCATTTGGATTTACATCTCTACTTTAAATATATTTAATACTAATTGATAAGCTGTCGTGCATTTAAATTGCACTAACAGCATTGCCTTTGTTTTTCAATTTTCTGTCCCAATTAATAATTAACCCTCCCTGATTTAGAAGTTGATGTAACAGAGATTCTAGTTGTTCAATAGATTTAAAAAGACGATGAGCCAAAAATTCCTTGGCTGAATGCCAGACTAACTCTGCAATGTTATAATCTGGGCTGTAGGGAGGTAAAAACTCTAAAATCAAGTTAGGCATTTCTCGCTTTATTTTATTGAGAATATCTTCTTTTTTGTGAAAGCTTGCATTATCTAAGATGACGAGAATTTTAGTTCCTTTGCTTTCAAAATCTTCTGAAGCATTGCCAAGAGATATCCACTCATTTTTAACTTCTTGATAAAGTACCTTTAAAGTTAAATAAAAATTATTTCCATCTCCTTTAGGTACAAAATCCACTACTCTTTTCTTATCCGAATAACGAACAGCACCCATTACATTGACTCTACCTTTTCTTCTTTGACCAGTTATCTTTTTTCGAGAACCTTTTTTACCCCAAAGTTTTCTTTTCAAAACTCTCAAACTAAATCCACTCTCGTCCCAAAACCATATCTGTAAAAGCTTTGGCTTCTCTTTGCTAATAGAGATGTATTCTTCTAGTTTCTTTTTAAAAAGTTTTCTTTTTTCTGGCTCTTGTTTATCCTCTAGGCTATATTTTGCCCAAAGGTAAACGTACTTTTTTTGGGCTAATATCCTTCTAACTTGTGAACTACTTAATTTAATTCCTGTTTTCTCATTTAAATAAGTTGCTAATCTCTTTGCCGTCCATCTGCCAAATTCATATCCTAATTCTTCAGGGTCTTGGTCTACTATTTTTAGTAATAGGTCAATATATTCTTCTGTCGCCTTATGATAATTTCCTGACATTCTTTCATCTTTGAGACTCTCAAGATTTTCTGGGTCGCCATGAACACACCAATATGCTATTTTTCTTAATGAACACCCCAAGAAATTAGCAATTTCTCTCTGAGTTTTGCCGTCATTGAGTAGTAGTAAAATTAGGATTCTTTCTCTGATTTCTGGATGTTCGTGTTCTTTTAACTCTTTTTGCAGCTTTTTTTGTTGCTCTTGATTTAGAAATCCTTTGACTGGCATTGTTCACAGCTATTAATTCTATTTCCTGTTTTTATAATATGCCTTTTAGATGCATTACAGCTTAGATGTTTTTTAATTGAATAAATACGAGTCAGTCTAAGCAAGTAGATTCTAAATCTTTTGGGAATTTTAACTTCAACAAAAACAAATTTATTGTTTATTCAATAAAGTAAATGAAATTTGAACATTCTTAATCAAAAATGAAAAATATAAATATAATTTTATTTTTAAACATAATGATTAAAAATTTATATATATTAAAACAAGAACTTTGTAATGAACTAATTTACAAACTTATTGAGGCTAAATTTATATGCTAAAAATTGTTCGTAAAACTGCCAAAATATTACTGCCAGAATCTACTATTTATCGCATTAAACGCCAAAGAGAAGAAAAGCGGTTTCAAAAATCTGTTCAGGAAAAGTTAGAACTTAATTATCGCTCAGTAGACCCAGGTCCTGTCCCACCTAAAGAGTTGATCGCCAAGACTGCTGCTTTAAATGAACAGGAATTAGAAAGGCAAAGTAAAGGTGACGTTTATTTTGAAACTGGATATTTTGAAATTTTACGTTTGTTCCAAATTTTAGAACACTTTTCGATTAACCCCAGGACTATTGGTTCTATTTATGAATTAGGCTGTGGTACAGCTAGGCTATTAAGGCATTTGCGCTGTATTGAAGGAGTTAGGCTAGTAGGTTCAGATGTCAACCCAGAAATGATTGAATGGTGTCAGCAGAATTTACCTGAAATTGAGTTTTATCACAACGACCTAAAGCCACCTCTGACTTTTGCTGAAGACGACTCATTTGACCTAATGTTAGCCTCTTCTGTTTTTACCCATATTCCTCTTGATACTCAAGAATTATGGCTAGCAGAAATGCAAAGAATTTTGCGTCCTGGCGGAATATTTATCTGTTCAGTACTGGGTCAGTTTCACGCCTCAACATTGTTAGGTAGTAAGCAATTACAAGAGTTAGAAACCAAAGGTAGCCTAACCCTTACTTCTGAAGATTCTAATGCCACGTATTCTACCCGTGTTGGTGGTTCGGGTTGGGACGTAATTCAAACTCGTGCTGAGGTTATTAGAGTTTTTGGCTCATATTTTCAGATAGTTGATTATATTCCTGGCGTACAAGACTTTTTGGTTCTACGGAAGCCTGATCCTGCGGTTTCTGTGGTAATGAATACCGTTCCTTTTCCCGCTCAAAAGTTTTAAACAAGCGATTTAGGGCGTTGTAGACAAAGGTTGAGGCACATGTAGCGATCAAACCTATACCTCTTGTCGATTTAAAGCGATCGCTTTTTTAGACTGTTATCTTCTAACAAGGTATAAAGTACAGGAACAACGATCAAACTTAGCAGGGAAGAAGTAATTAAACCACCAATAATGCCGACAGCCATTGGTTGACGTAATTCTGAACCTGCGCCCCAGCCGAAAGCGATCGGCAGCATTCCCAAGATGGTGGAGAAAGTAGTCATGATAATCGGGCGTAAACGTACCACTCCCGTATTTAAAATGGCTTGAGTGCGATCAAGCCCAGAAAGACGTAATTGATTGATATAGTCTAAAAGTAAAATAGCGTTTTTATCTAATAGTCCCAACAGGAAAATTAAGCCAATTAAAGAAATCATGCCAAAATCGCTTTGGGTAATTAGCAATGCCAACATTGCACCCACAATCGACAATGGTAAAGATAAACCAATTACTATTGGTTCTAGCCAGCGATGAAAGGGCAGATAGAGGACTATCATCATACAAATTACCGCTATAGTTAGGGTAATGGCAAATTCCCCCAGAATTTTTTTAGATCTGACCGAATCTCCTTCTAAATCGAAGTCAATATTAGCGGGTAGTATTTCTTCAGCGATCGCCTGAGCTTGTGCTGTGGCATCGCCAATGCCCAAATCGGCAGCTAAGTTAGCGTTGATATAAGCAACTCTTTGGCGATCCAAATGAATAATTTTAGTTAAAGGTTCACCAACCCCGTCCACACGAACATCATTAAATCCTGGTAACTGTTGGATTTTTGATTGAAAAGCGATCGCACTTTGGTTTAATTGCTCTAAATCTTCTCCTGCTAAAGAGACTTTGAACGAGGGATCTTCTCCTGTTTCCACAAAGGGTAGATCTTCGACACTGATAATTACATTTGGTATTTGTGGTAGATTTTGGCGTACAGATTCTTGTGCCTGACTCGTATTTACATCGCGATCATCTTTTAATTTGATATAAAGCTGACCTTTATTGGGTTCACCCCTAAGTCCCGCAATCGTGTAAACAGATTCCACAGCGGGATGAGTTAAGATTGTTGATTCTATCTGTTGTCCTACGCTAAGAGTTCGGCGTAACAAAATACGTTCAGGCGATCGCGCTAGATTTTTTAGCCAGCTAAAGCTGCTGTTTGCTTGCTTTTGAGGGGACGAATTGCTATTGATCTCCAGTGTTGCTGGTGCAGAAGCTGCTAGTTTTGGCAACGGAGTAGTATAAACAATTTTAAATTCTCCTCGATCTAGCCGAGGGACAAAACCTTGGGGAATCAAAGGAATCAAGGCAACACCCGCTACCAAACTGGCGATCGCGATACCCACTACCTGTTGACGATGAGTTAATGACCATTGCAGCAAATTACGATAACCGTTGACTATCAATCCTGGCTGATGATTACCTTGCCTAATATCTTGATCTCTCAGCCAGTATACAGCCAGGACAGGAACTAAAGTTCGTGCTACCAAAAGAGAAGTTAACACTGCTGCGGAAATAGTTAAACCAAATGGACGAAAAAATTGTCCTAGTGTGCCTCCCATCAAGCCTATCGGCAAAAATACTGCAACGATAGTTAAAGTAGAAATGGAGGCGGTAAAGCCAATTTCACTAGTGGCGGATAAAGCAGCCTCGCGAGGACTCTCACCCTCTTCGAGATGACGCATAATATTTTCCGTTTCGACGATCGCATCATCAACAATAATGCCGATTGCTAAAGCTAAAGCCAAGAGAGTTAAAGTTTCCAAATTAAATCCTGCTAACGCCATGACAATAAACGTAGCCAAGAGAGAAATTGGAATAGCGATCGCCGTAATTAAAGTTGCTTTAAAATTACCTAAAAAAGGGAAAATAATTACAATGGCTAAACCAACTGCACTTAATAAAGTTTCAACTGTGGCTTTAGTGCTGTCGCGAATATAGCCAGCAGGAGTTTGCGCTAAAATCAACTCTACATTTGGCAACCGTGATTTTAATTGAGCTACTTGCTGTTCGACCTGCTTAACAACCTCTAGTGTGTTAGCGTCGGCTTGTTTAATTACCTGAAAAGCGATCGCCTTTTCGCCATTAAAGTGGATTAAGCTATTACTATTAGCGGTAGGAATCTCCTGATTAGCATCACTATTGAGATTACCCAAAATATCAACTCGTTGAACTCCTGGTAATTGTTTAATCGCGGGAATAATTTCGGTAGAAGCAATAGTAGTTAATTTTTCCCAATCGCGCTCTTGGTTGGTCACTTTATTGGTCACAATGTAGCTAATCGCGCTCGTTTCGTTAAGATTGAACGGAATTATGGTCAAATCGCTGCTGGCTGGTAAAGTTAGTTGCTGAAGATTAGCTTCAACCGTAGCGGTAGCTTCTTCAATGTTGATATTTGTATCTAATAATAGATTCACTACCGTTTGTCCTGGGTATGTAGAAGAAAATAACTGCGTCAATCCAGGAGTTTCAGCTAAGGCTGCTTCTAAGGGATTAGTTACGTTAGCTTCCGTCGCTAAAACCGAAGTTGCCTCAGCCTGAACGCGAATTACTAAAACAGGGAAGTTAACCGCTGGAAATAAAGAATATTTCAGCGAACTAAAGGCAAATAAGCCAGCTACTGCGATCGCTAACCAGAAGTAAATAGTCAGACGAGAATATTCGATTGCCAGATGAGAAAGATTAAACTGCTTCTTAAACATCAGAAGATTAAACACAAAGCCTAATCGCTATTTTTACAAAATTATACTGATAAAGTTATTAATAAAGATTAACAACCAGCCTCATCTTCGCCATAAGCCGCCGACAAACCGTACATTAAGAACGTACTTGTGGGTAATTATAGAGATGGCGATGCAATATACAGACGACTCCAATTCTCTGCTGTCTGATGCTAGTAAACGACTAGAACAGGCTTTAAAATACGTCGAGATCTCCGAAGATGCGATCGCGCGTTTACAACATCCCAAGACTAGCTTGAGTGTTTCAATACCTGTCAGGATGGACGATGGCAGGTTAAAAGTGTTCTCAGGTTATCGGGTACGTTACGACGATACGAGAGGCGCAGGCAAAGGCGGAGTCCGTTATCATCCTGGTGTCAGTTTGGATGAGGTGCAGTCTTTGGCTTTTTGGATGACGTTTAAGTGTGCCTTGCTTGATTTGCCTTTCGGTGGCGCCAAAGGAGGCATTATCGTGAATCCCAAAGAATTATCCAAGGCAGAATTAGAAAGATTGAGTCGGGGTTACATAGATGCGATCGCCGATGCTATTGGCGTAGATATTGATAGCCTTGCCCCTGATGTTTATACTAACGCCACAATTATGGGGTGGATGATGGATCAATACAGCACGATTAAGCGTCAGCTATGTCGCGGAGTGGTCACGGGTAAACCATTAGCTTTGGGCGGCAGCCAAGGCAGGGATACGGCTACGGCAATGGGAGCGTTTACCGTAATTCAAGCTATGTTGCCTAAATTTAAGTTAATTGCCGCCCAAACCACGGTAGCAATTCAAGGTTTTGGTAATGCGGGTTCAACTTTGGCTGGGTTGTTAGCTGAAGCTGGATACAAAATAGTTGCCGTGAGCGATTCTCAGGGCGGTATTTATGCACCACAAGGATTAGACATTGATGGTGTCAAAAGACATAAAGAGCAAAGCCGTGAGATGAAAGCCGTATATTGCCAGGGTACTGTATGTAGCATTGTCGAACATCAAACTATTTCCAATCAAGAACTGTTAGCTTTAGATGTAGATGTTTTGATTCCTGCTGCTTTGGAAAATCAAATAACTAAGGATAATGCCGAGGATATAAAAGCCAAATATATCTTTGAGGTTGCTAATGGTCCAATCAATTCCGCTGCGGATCAAATACTCACCGAAAAAGGAACTTATGTCTTCCCAGATATTTTAGTCAATGCAGGCGGCGTTACCGTTAGCTATTTTGAATGGGTTCAAAATCGTAGCGGCTGGTATTGGACGTTATCAGAAGTAAATCAACGTCTCCAAGCAAAAATGCAGCTAGAAGCAGAACAGGTTTGGGATCTTAGCAAAGATTTAAACATCAATATCCGCACCGCAGCTTATGTTCAGGCTCTTAAACGATTAGGAACAGCATTAGATGCTAAAGGAACGAGGAATTACTTTATTGATCATTAAATATAATTAAATCTCAGCTAAATAGCGTTTGATTGTCGATTAATATTTGTTGTTGTGGAACAGGTATCGGAATTCCTGCTTGATCAAACGCTATTTTGACTCGACGACGAAACTCTCTGGCTACGTCCCATTGTTGAAGAGGTTCGGTTTTAATCCAGACACGAATTAAGATACCGCGATCGCTAAACTGTTCTACCCCCAAAATATTCGGAAATTCCCAGATGCGCTCTTGCCACTGGGGATCATTAGTTATGGCTTGAGCTACCCGCTCAATTACTCCCAAAGCTCGGTCAATATCGGTTTGATAAGCAACAGGAATGTTGATGTCGGCTCTAGACCACTGGCTAGAACGGTTTGCCACAATCTCAATCACACTATTGGGGACAGTAATTAATCGTCCTTCGGCATCTCTTAATTGGGTAATCCGTAGATTAATATTTTCGACCAAACCACTAACCGAACCAATATCAATAATATCGCCGACAGCGTAGCGATCGTCCCAAATAATGATAAAGCCGTTAATCGCATCTTTGATCAGATTTTGTGAGGCCAAGGATAAACCTAAGCCAAAAATACCGGCGCCAGTCAAGAGAGGTGCTAGGTTAACTCCATTGACCCAAAAGGCGGCAAGAACGCCGACTCCTACCCAAGCGATGGTTACGGCACTACGTATAATTCTAGTGGTAGTATTAATCCGTAATCTCCCTCGCTGATTAATTTTTAAATCAGCAGTCTGGCTAGCGATCGCTGCTGCACTAAGTTTAGCAACCAGAAAATAAGTCCAACGAATCAACAAATAAACAATCAAAGCCACCGCCCCAACACGGAAGGGAATTCTCAAGCCAGCAATTAATAGGTACGGTATGATGCGCGTCTGCGGATACAAAGTTAAGATAAATAAATTGCCCCCACACCAAATAAAGACTTGCACTAATTGCAGCAGCCGATATTGAATCTCAGTTAAATTCCATTTTTGACGACGAGTTAACTGATCAGCTACAGATAAACTTTTGAGGTTGGCAGAGGGGGCGAGTTGTTTAGCCAACTTACGTAATTTTTTCACTCCCCGATTAAGCGGAAAATTTACCAGGAAGATTAAACAAAAGATAGACAGTCCTATAATTATTTGTTTTCTTAGATACTGCTGCGATCGCTCTTGTCTAGCTGTTTCTAGACCCTGCTCAATGGTAAGCTGAAGCTGTCGCGCCCTTACAGGTACACCAACATCGTTAGCCTGAGCATCAACATCGGTAACGGTAAATAAACGTTCAGAGCGTAGCGAACTACAGTCTTGATCCGAACAAGCCTCAGCTAGTGGTGCTTGGGGATCGCTAGATTCAGGCGATCTGTTGGAGGCATTCCCCTCTGCGTTAGGTTGCTCGTCAATAGTCAGATACAGATCCTGTAAATTGCCGTTGGGACTTACCGTAACTACAATTTCACTATCTCGGTTCGCTAAGTAGTCTGCCGTCACTTCTTCAAAACGATCTTGAATTTCACGAATTCGGTCAGACAATAATTCATTATCTGTAGCAGCTAGCTTAAATAAACAACGTCCATCTAATTGGATACAAGCAGAATTAAGTGAGTTTTCTTGTACCTGACGCAGCAAACGAGAATAAATTGCTATGTCTTGAATAACGGGTAACTGTACTGCGGTAACAGGCGAAATCCAGACGGTAATTCCTGCAATCACAACCAATAATATTACCAGAAGCTTTTTTCTGAGCATATAACTGACGACGTTTTGATTTTAACTAGCGCAATCTATCATAGTTTCAGAAAGTTAAATTTCCTAGAGTGGACTGTCTCTTTGGTACTATTTGGTAGATCCCTCAGTATTGCATTCTTTGCTATTTAAATATTTTTATCTCGCCAACCCATCTCTATGAGTAATCCCGAACTCTCATTTTCTTTAAGTAATACCCTCCTAAATCTTGCTTTTCCTTTGGGTGCTATTTTTACTTATCTAGCAATGCTGGTAATTTTGGCAGAAGTTTTAAGTCGCTTACTTAGCGACGATGCTGAACTAACTCGCAAGGTAGTTCATATCGGTAGCGGTAACGTAATTTTATTAGCTTGGTGGCTAGATATATCTCAAAGCGTCATAGTCAGTGCAGCCATTATGGCAGCAGCGATCGCGATCATATCTTACATAATCCCGATTTTACCGAGCATTGAAAGTGTCGGACGTAAAAGTTTTGGCACACTATTTTATGCGATCAGCATGGGTATATTAGCTGCCTGTTTCTGGCAAGATAGTCCTCAGTATGCGGTAATCGGTATTTTAGTAATGGCATGGGGAGACGGCATGGCGGCAATTATTGGTCAGCGTTTTGGACAACATCAATATCAGGTAGGACAGATCACTAAAAGCTGGGAAGGTTCTCTGGCTATGGCAGTAGCCGCTTTCATAGTTACAGGTGCGACTTTATGGTTAGTTGAAGGAAACAGTTGGCAAATGTGGACAATTTCGATACTGGTTGCTTTAGTCTCCACAATTGCGGAAGCTTTTTCTAAGCTAGGCGTGGATAATCTCACCGTTCCTTTAGCTAGCGGATTCTTGTGTTTTTTTGCGGTTCAGGCACTATGATTAAATTAAATATCGACCAAATAAACTTTATATTTAGCTAGATTACTTTTAATCATGACCAATTCTGCTCCTAGGCCAATTGAAGAACCTATTTCTAAGGAGGAAGAGGTAAAAGACATTACCCCAGTTGCTCCTCCTAAAGATAGCTATGTTAAGTTGGCAATGAGGAACATGGTTCGCAAGGGAAGACAGTCTTTATGGCACTTTTTTCTGACCACTGTCGGTTTACTAGGGCTTTTAACTGGTCTTGCTTATTTAACCAAACCATAAACTGAACTGTGTATGAATATAACTGTTGAACAATCTATAGATGCTACTATCTATGTTGAAAATGTTTATCAAGGGAGTTTGTCTGAGTCGGATTTGCTCGAAGTTAGGTCTATTCCGTGGGTTCACTGGTTTGAAGACTGGTTGCAGTTATTAAGTTCGACTGATACTAAGTTAGCCAAAAGTTGCGAACTGAGTCTCCGCCTAACCAGCGATCGCCAAATTCAAGCATTTAATCATCAATATCGCTCTTTAGACAACCCGACAGATGTCTTGGCTTTTGCTGCTTGCGAGGCAAATATTACTCTTCCTATAGATATTGCTGAACCTGTATATTTAGGAGATATTATTATCTCTTTAGATACTGCTGCCCGACAGGCAATCGAACAACAGCATTCTTTCACCACAGAGTTGGCTTGGTTAGCTAGCCATGGCTTGTTACACCTGATCGGTTGGGATCATCCTGATGAGAGCAGTCTACAGAAGATGTTGCAGCAACAGTCTGAACTAATTCAATTAATTATATTTTGATATTTTGATTAATTGCCGCCAACATTCATACTGTCCTATTTGAACATTCCGTTTAGTAATTATTAGGTTATTATGACGTTATAAATAAGTACATATACGGATTAATCTTGAATCTATTGTAATGATTGAATCAAAGTAAAAAAACAATCCGCAACTGTCTTTAATCAATATAAATATGAAATCTTCTACCATTGCCCCTACTCAAGAATCATCTAGAGCTAATCAAAAAATTATTCGTAACTTAGCTTGGCAGGTAGCGCCAAACTTATTTTTAAGTTTTAAATATGCTTGGGCTGGGGTATGTTATGCTTTTTCGACACAAAGAAACTTTCGCATTCACACTTTTATTGGCATCGTCGCAGTAAGTTTGGGTGCTATCTTAAGAATTGAAGCGATCGAAATGGCAATAATTAGCATGACCTGTGCGATTGTCATGGTTTTGGAATTGATTAATACGGCAATTGAAGCCGTTGTCGATCTAACAGTTAAGCAGAGTTATCATGAGCTAGCTAAAATAGCCAAGGACTGTGCTGCTGGGGCAGTCTTAATCAGCGCGATCGCCGCGGTAATCGTAGCAGCGTTTATCTTGCTTCCGCCGTTATTTCAGCGTATGATGCTGATGATGTAATGGAGATTTAACTTGATTATAGTTATTGATAACTACGATAGCTTTACCTATAATTTGGTGCAGTATTTGGGAGAATTGGCTCAAGAATTGCCTGTAGCATCAGATATTCAGGTTTATCGCAACGACGCTATCGATATCGAGCTTGTAAATCAGCTTAAGCCAGACGGAATTTTAATCTCGCCAGGGCCTGGTCGTCCAGAAGATGCTGGAATATCGCTGCAATTAATCGAAAAACTAGGTGTTCAGATTCCTATTTTGGGTGTTTGTTTGGGTCATCAAAGTATCGGTCAAGTGTTTGGTGGCAAAATAGTTGCTGCACCTGTGCTAATGCACGGGAAAACATCAATGATACATCATCGAAACGTGGGCGTATTTGCTGGATTAGCATCTCCTTTTACTGCTACGAGATATCACAGTTTGGTCATTGAGCCTCAGACCATTCCCGATACGCTAGAAGTTACAGCTTGGGTAGAAGACGGCACAATTATGGGTGTTCGTCATCGAGACTATCATCATCTTCAGGGAGTGCAGTTTCATCCTGAAAGCATTTTGACGGATAATGGTAAATCATTATTACGCAATTTTTTGCAGTCTTTAAATAGTAAATCGCTACTTAATTCTGATTAACAACACAAATTCTTTTGATCCCCCTTACGATATAGGTGCAGTAAACGTTATTTAGTTATTTAATTTAGCATTTTATGAAACGTCGACAATTAATCCGCTACGGTGGAATCGGTTTGACAACGGCGATCGCTACAGGTTTAATGTCTCGTCGAACTATTTTGGCTCAGGATGATTCTGATGGAGTTAGTATTCAGTATTTAGGACACACCTGTTTTTTATTTACGGGCAGTGGTTTAACAGTACTAGTCAATCCCTACGAATCGGTTGGCTGTACGGCAGGCTATACCTTACCCGATCTACAGCCTGATGTGGTGTTAGTGAGCAGCTTCCTCTTAGATGAGGGTGCAGTTGAGTTAGTAAAAGGCAATCCCGAAGTGATTACTGAACGCGGTGTTCACCAGTTTGCCGGCATTAAATTTCAGGGATTTTCTTTACCGCATGATCGCGAGTCAGGTCGTCGCTTTGGTACAAATATTGCTTGGCGATGGACTCAAGGAGGTGTTAATATCCTGCATTTAGGCGGTGCTGCTGCTCCTTTAGCTACAGAAGATAAAATTCTCTTAAGCGGTGCAGATATTCTGCTTACTCCTGTTGGTGGAGGAATGAAAGCCTATAATCCTCAAGAGGCAAAACAGGCAGTCAAAGTTCTCAATCCTAAGATGGTAATCCCGACTCACTACCAGACTAGTGCATCGAATAAAGAAAATTGTGATTTAGCACCTGTAGAAGAGTTTCTTGGCTTGGTAGATGATCTCGAAGTTGCTCAGGTAGGAAGCGATCGCTTTACAGTCAAGAAGTCTTATTTGACTGGCGATACAACTTTAGTTAGAGTTCTAGATTACAGCTTATGAGCTTTATAATTTTCCTGGGACTTGGTTTAGGTTCTATTGCCTGGGGTTTAAAGTCCACAGAAGAAATAACTCAACTATCAGGAGCAATTATTGGCGCAATTCTTCTGGTCTGGGGTCTTTGTCTGACTCCCCAAATGTATTTGTTGGGTGCAGAAATCCTCGCGGTTGTTGCCGTATTTCGGATCTGCGTTCATTGTTGTGAGTGCGATCGCTAAATTCATTGCTGTTGACAGTAGAGACATTCCCTAGAACGTCTCTACTACCATTACTTTACCGAACCCAATCAATTCTTCTCTGCCTGAGGTTCAGCACCCTGACTAAGTTGCCAGGCGATCGCATTTAAAACCAAATTACCATTACCCGAACAAGTTTCCTGAAATTCCTCTTGGGCTGCTACTACCGAGCCTAGTTTTTCAATGGTTTTGCCGTATTTTTTATCCTTAGCTAATTCTTTTTCTTCGGGAGATAAAGGACGCGATCGCTCTAAAACAACTTTAATAATTGGGACATATTGTTCTGCTTCTTCTGATGCTTCCTGAACCTCTAACTGTAGTTTAGTTAGCTGAATAATTTCCTGCGCTCCCTGAACAATGGGCAGCAATTCCTGACTATCTGACACGGCTTTATTCGACTTTACTTGAGGGCTATTTGGGGGTACATAAAAAATATGATCTGGAGTTAAACCGTCTGGGAAACGATTGACATCAATTTCTTCTTTCTCCCACATTTCTTGCACAATATCTAGAGCTTTGGCACGATTTTTTTTATTATCTCCCGTTCCTGCTACTTCGATTAAGATACCTTCTTGCTCGGCTGCTGGTTTGGAAAGATCGCTGACTGCCACAAAATGAGAAACTGCTGGGGACTTGGTCATTTTAAGTAAAAATCCGAAAAATTCAATATTATTGTACTACTTTTATCCCCTGAAAAAATTTTGCGGTAATTAGAACAGAAGAGTGAATTTGAAGAGAAAATACAGTTGATGTTATTGAGCCAGAGAATCAAACAGTTTTCTAATTGCGCTCAAATTGTCGAAAAATTTCCCCCACACTAATCAATAATAAACTGTTAAATAAATTACATTATTGGGATCATATTAAAAGCTTAATTTAATTTTAATCTATTAATTTTAAGATTTTAAGACAGTGCCTTGATAGCTTATTTAGGAGTTAAATACCGCGATCGCGATATTTATCTAAAGTCAAAACAGTCAAAATAAATCAATTGAATTAACAAATTTTGACACAATATCGTTGCAAAAAAGTAAGTTGACCGATTTCGACAAGTATAAAAGTTTATTTGCAGTCATCAAAAGTTATTAGCATAAAGCTAATAAAATTCTCTATGGATAACATTTTAGTGATTGGTGCTGGCTCAGTTGGCGCGTTACTGGGAGCTTCGTTAGTTAGAGCTAATTTTAAAATTACCTTTGCTAGTAAACCTAACAGCAACTATACCGAGCAGTTACAAAAACAGGGTTTAAAAATACGTTATGCCAACGGAGAAAGATTGTGGATTTCACCATCCAATCCTCAAGTTCGATTTATCGATACGGCAACATATCTCCTTGAAAAGTTTGACCTAATTATTGTTGCTATTAAAAGCAATCATTTACCTGATGTTGTTTCTTATATCCAAGCTCACTCTAACCCAAATACCATTTTAATTCATGCCCAAAATGGTATTCCCTACTGGTGGTTTAATGATGATAACTATTTAAATTCACTCAGCCAAAACTTATTTAATAAGTTAAGTTCTCGTCCTTATTTAGATAGTGTCGATCAAAATGGCTATCTCTATAGAAATTTGAGTAAATTCACTTTGACAGGCTGTGTAGTAAAAGCTCCTTGTCGAAGAACAGCGCAGGCAGAAATTGAAGTCAGAAAGCCACCCCAATTAATTCTGGGTTTAACCAAAAACGATAATTGCAATTTCAAACAACAAACTATAGTTAGACATTTATGCGATTTGTTTTCTCAGCATGGTGTAACCGCTACTTATACAAGCAAAATACGCACGGCAGTATGCAATAAACTAGCCATTAACGTTACCACTAATGTTTTGTCTGCTTTGACTGGAAAGGTAATTGCCGACTTAACTACTAATTCTCATACGAACAGTCTAATTAAAACTATGATTGCCGAGGTCAACTATATTTTTGTTCGTTATGGTATCAAACCAGAAGATTTACCCACCGAACAAAAAATTTATGCTTATATCAAAACTCCAGGTAGCCAAAGTCATCTTCCTTCTCTCGCCCAAGATTTTTCTCAGCATAAGCCAGGAGAAGTTAGTTTGATTACCGCACTGGTAGAAATGGCAAAAATCGCCCAGCTTAAAGTACCAACTTTATATAGTTTGAGTGAATTACTTCAGTTATGCCAAACCTATAGCCTCAAAAGCTCGAACGGTAAATCCCACATTCTCACCCTAGATTACTCATCTGGTTACTGTACGTTAACTAATGATGTTTGCCAAAGCAGCGTTGTAAATAAGTGGCAGATATCTAATTTACTTACTCATCTCCTTCAGGTAAATGTATCGGCACTAAATAGTTAATGTTGTTTTACTTTAAAAGAAAATTTGATTGAGTTTAAACTTCAACTTGCAACTTGCTTGATCACGTTCCAAATCATAAACTCTAATCATTCCTCTTATTCCTCACACTTCTCTTGAACTATTCAACAACATCGTAGCGGAGTACTGATGAGATTTGTATCTAAGCAGTCTAATCAAAATAATTCATCTTTAACCAGTCAGCCTCATCAATCATGGCACAACTCTTGTCAAGCAAAAGTTGCTTTTCAGCAAAGTACTAAAGATCGCTACAGACTCCAAAAGTATTCCTTTGCTAAGTATTTATTATTTATTGCACCGAGTTTTTATTGGCTTGTTTGTTATCGACTAAGATTAGGCAAAATCAACAAAAAATTTACTCAATCTACATCCTGGTTGTTGCCATTATTCATCGGCAGTATTATCTGGTTGTTGCCATCTCCCACAGGAGTCAATCAACAAGCATGGCATTTGTTGGCAATTTTTTTGGCTACAATTATTAGCTTTATCACCAAGCCGCTGCCTATCGGCGCGGTAGCAATAATTGCTTTAACCGTCTCGATTATTAGCAATACATTAACTATCGAGCAAGGGTTGAGTGGCTTTAGTAACAAAACTGTATGGCTCACCGTTAGCTCTTTTCTAGTTGCTAGAGCAATTATTAAAACTGGCTTAGGCACGCGTATTGCCTATATTTTTATTACTCTTTTGGGCAGGAATAGTTTGCTGGTGAGCTATGGTCTATTAATGACGGATGTAATGTTATCCCCTGTAATGCCTAGCGGCAATGCTAGATGTGGGGGTGTAATTTTTCCCATTGTAAAATCCTTATCAATAGCTTATTGTAGTGATCCTCGGGATGGTACCGAGCGCAAAATTGGTGCTTTTTTGATGACAACTGCTTACCAGGGGACTCAAATTACCACTACGTTGTTTTTAACGGCAATGGTAGCTAATCCTTTGATGGCAGAGCTGGCTCAGAAAATTGCTGGTGTAGAACTAGACTGGCTAACTTGGGCTTTGGCAGCTTTAGTACCAGGATGTCTTAGCCTGTTAGTTATGCCCTTAATAGTTTATTGGTTTTATCCTCCACAGTTAAAATCCACTCCAGAAGCTCCAAAACTAGCCCAAAAAAATTTGCGTGCAATGGGCAAACTCAATCAGCAAGAATGGTCAATGATGGGAATATTTTTAGTGTTGTTGCTGCTTTGGGTATCGGGTAAACAACTTTGGGGCATAGAAAGCGTGACTACGGGTTTGATCGGAATTGTTTTGCTATTAATTACTGGAGTATTAACTTGGAAAGATATTACTCAGGAACATAAAACCTGGGATATATTTATTTGGTTTTCGATGTTGTTGATGATGGCGACTTTTTTAAGTGAGTTTGGCTTGATTGATTGGATAACCAATGAAGTTGGCAGTGCCATTCAATATTTATGGTGGCAATTAGCTTTTGCCTGTTTAACCATAGTTTATTTTTACAGCGCGTACTTTTTTGCCAGTAAAGCAGCCCTTGCCAGCACGACTTATCCCGCCTTTTTGTCTGTGGCTATTTCTTTGGGAGTGCCACCCACCTATGCTGCTTTGGTTTTGGCTTTTTTAGTTAACTTATCGGGCTGTTTAACCCATTACGCTACTGCTGAAGCACCAATTTATTATGGTGAGGGATATGTAGATGCTGCCACCTGGTGCAAACTAGGATTTTACTTAAGTCTGGCTTATTTATTTATTTGGACAGTGATTGGAGCTTGGTGGTGGCAACTGCTAGGGTTTATTTAACCTTGCTTTCTAAAGCCATAAAATCATAGCCAGTTCCTGATTTTTTACCAGGATGAACCTCAACTAAAGTTCCTCTGGAATTGCGATCGCCTGATGGTAAGAAAGTAATGCTGGAAGATGCTCCCTGAGCCGAAAATTCGGGATTGGCTAAAACTTGCTGGATCTTTTCTCTTTCTGAACCAGAAACAATCGCTTTAGACAAAGCTTGAGTAGCATCATAAGCCATTGCAGTTCGCCAATTGACTTCTCCACCCCACAATTCTTCGGCATTTTTGGTGAATGAATTAGTTAAGGAGGGATACCAAGCTACCGAAAGAACCATCCCGTTAGCATCTTTTTTCCCCTCTTGCAGAGTTTTATAGGTGGTCATAGAATGGTTGCCTAGTAGGGTAAGGCGATCGTCATTAGCTGCAATTATTTTGATCGCTTGGTCTACTTTACGAACCGAAGGAGCAAGTAGCAAGGCATCTGCACCCTGACTAACTGCTTGAGAAGGAATCTCTGTCGGCGAAAAATCTGCTGCTGCTAAATCGCAATCAAGAGTAGTAATCTTACCGCCCTGATTATAAACAGCCCAGGTAAAGTTTTCTTTAAACGAGACACTAACTTCAGCTTCTGAATCTGTACACATCGTGATGTTCTCTTTTCCAGCAGTCTTAACTGTGTACTCAGCCAGAGTTTCAGCTAAATCTCTGGTGCTAGGAGTAGTACGAAAAATATAACTGCCCATTGTCGCTAACGTTTCAGCTGAACTTGTAGGAGTAATCATTACTAAACCGCTTTCTTGATAAATGGGAGCGGCAGCAATAGAGGTATTGCTATCGTTGTGTCCTACTACTGCTAAAACTTTTTTATCTTTAACAAACCTTTCGGCTATCTCTTGAGCAATCTCAGAATCGTTATCATCATTGGCAATTTTAATCATCATCAACTTGCCGTTAATACCACCTCGATGGTTAATCTCATCTTGAGCTTGAGCTACACCCCTTAAAATTTCTTGCGCCACATTAAGGTTTCCCCCAACAGGAACACTAACACCAATAATATAAGGAGCTTCTGTTTTAGCCGCAATAGTATTATTAAGGTAAATACGAGATTCTGGATCATTGCGATCGCTTAAAAGAGCAGAATTAAATTTTTCAATAGCATCAACATAATCTCCATCGGCAAAAGCTTCAACTCCCGCTTGCTTGGATAGATTATTATGAGCAGTAACTAATATTTTATCTCCAATACTAATGCGCTTTTGAACAGTATTGCTATCTGTTTTTGCTTCAGGAAAAAACTGGCTATCAGAGTTGATTAACCAATAAACAGCTGGTACAAACACACATAAAGTAACAATGTATAATAAAAGTAAAAAGTTTTTTTGATTGAGAGTGGTTATTTTTTTAAGCATTATTTAGATAAAAGTATTCGCCAAAGTAACTGGATTTTGAAATCAAACGCAAGTTGCTAAAAATAAGATAAATAATCTTACTTTTAGCAAGTATTTTGCTGAATATAATTGATAATATTCGAAGCAATAAAAATTATAAATTAAATTAAATCAAAAATAACTAAGCAATATTGCCATTTAAACTAAAGAAATTCAGAAAAATTTTATCAGCTACTTAAAGCTATCTCTAATTATTCTGCTTAGTCAACCGCAAATTCGCTTAAATAAATTCACAATAAAAGCTTAATATAGGCGAAACTAATTAATTGTAATACCAAAGTTCTACTTAAAACAAGACGCTGGTAAAGATTACTCGCTCGTGATTATCGAAAAGCCAATAGCCAAGACGCTTTCAATTAATTTATCTGTTTTTTCTAGCTCAGTTGGCGATCGCCATAATACTAGCTCAATGAAATAGATGTTGGCGACAAAAAAATCCATCAAGACAGGGAATTTATCTTAGTAGAGACTGCCAGCTAATTGAATTTACCTGAGC
This sequence comes from Pleurocapsa sp., assembly GCA_050330395.1. Lineage (GTDB taxonomy): Bacteria > Cyanobacteriota > Cyanobacteriia > Cyanobacteriales > Xenococcaceae > Waterburya. Next base: position 9,693 of record JBHJNW010000120.1, on the reverse strand, counting down.
TTCAGTTTTAAGCAGTTTAATAATTTCATCTAAGTTGCCTAAATTTACTTGAGAACTTTGAGCAGCCAAACTTATCTTAATTTCTACTTCTATTTCTCCAGTTTTTGCCCGATTATCAAGATTTTTACTCTGCATTCCCACTATAACTAGTTCTTGTTCTCTAGCAAATTTCAGGACTAGCTCTAAAACTTTAGACTCCTTTTCCAGAGAACACCATAAATGGCAATCATATCGATTAAAATTTTGTGAAGTGCCTAATGCCGAAGAGCCTATTGAAGACAAGGGAGTAATAACATTATTTATTTGCTTCGCATCATCTAAAGACAAGGGATCGTCTCGATCTTCTTGCTGTTGTTTAAAAGCTTCTACTAAAGGTCGTAATAGTAAATTAGCTCCAACCACTGCTAAAGTACTAACATAAGCCTGTACGAGAAACCCTGAACCTACGAGTGAACCGATTGCTGCTGCGCACCAAAGAGTGGCTGCGGTGTTTATTCCTTTGACGCTCGCTCCTTCTCTTAAAATTACGCCGCCACCTAAAAAACCAACTCCCGAGACTATTTGGGCGGCAATTCTAGTTGGGCTAGCGTCTCCTGGAGTCATAATTGAAAGCATGACAAACATTGCCGCTCCCAGGGTTACGAGTACATTGGTTTTTAAAACTGCTCTGGTTTTCAGCCATTGTCTTTCAATGCCAATTCCCACCGCGAGAAAAAACCCCACAAGTAAGCGAATAGCAAAAGTCGTCCAAGTAATAGTCATGTTAGTATTTTTGAGTCACTGACAAGCGTTTCTGTATATTAGTTCTGGAATATTATATGGATTATAGTTTTAAGTAATTTAGAGTGAAGTTACGTTTAGACCATAGTTCTTTTCATAGACCCATACATGAAAACACGCTCAGTTTAATAAAAGATTAAGGGTATTGGGTCACTGAAAGGTATAGATGTTTATCTATGGTCAACAATATATGCAATGCCCAGTCTTAGTTTTGTGTAGTCGCTTCTGTAGGAGCTAAAGCCAAAAGCTTCTGCAACACCAAAACTAAAAATAATTGCCATATCGAGCGATCGCTTTTTAAGATTATCACTATTCAATCAATAAAATAACTGAAACTGATGAAATTAACGCCTAATGCAACAGATGTAGAAAAAATTAGAACTTATATCAAACATACTTGGAAAACTTTAACACGTTCCCCAAAAGACCTTTTAGCGGCAGCAGCAGATCCTAAAATCGAGCATAAATTAGACCACCCCTGGTTAGTTTATATTTCACCCCAAGAAGATCTCGATCGCCTCAAAATATCTCTACAAAAAATTCTGACTCCTGAAGAATGGCAACAGCTGGAATTGCGGATTTTACCAGCTGAAGTAGAATCGATTGAAGAACATGGTTTACTTTATCTGCCACATTCCTATGTAGTTCCTGGTGGACGTTTTAACGAAATGTATGGTTGGGATAGTTATTTTATTATTTTAGGACTGTTGCAAGATGAAGAAATTGCCCTGGCTAAAAACATGGTCGCTCAATTAGCTTATGAAATCGAGCATTATGGGATGATTCTTAATGCTAATCGTACCTATTTATTGACGCGATCGCAGCCGCCAATATTTACGCCAGCAATTTTAAAAGTCTATCAACATACTCAAGATAAACAATGGTTGCAGACGATGCTACCAACTATTGAAACTTATTATTATTACTGGAGTGTACCGCCTCATCTTAATCAAGCTACAGGATTGTCTCATTATGCAGCTTTGGGACATGGCCCTGCTCCAGAAGTAGTTATGTCAGAATTAGATGAACGGGGAAGAACTCATTACGATCGTGTCAAAGAATATTACCGCCAGTTTCAATTCGACGATTACGATGTTAATTTGTATTACGACCGAGGGCGAGATGAATTAACCGAGTTATTTTATCAAGGCGATCGCTCAATGCGAGAATCGGGATTTGATATTACCAATCGTTTTGGCCCTTTTAGTATTGATATTATTCACTATGCCCCTGTATGTTTAAATGCTTTGCTGTATCAAATGGAAGCAGATACGGCTAAAATCAACGAAATTCTCGGTTATTCAGAAATAGCTGCTCAATGGCGCGATCGCGCTTCTTTACGTCACGAGAGAATTAATCAGTTTTTATGGGATGAAGAGGCAGGACTTTATTTTGACTACAACTTCCGTACTGGCAAACGCAGACTATATGAATACGCTACTACATTTTATCCTTTGTGGGCAGGTATAGCTTCCCCCGAACAAGCCGAAAGAGTCTGGCAAAATTTAGCTAAGTTTGAAGAAGCAGGAGGAATTCTTACCAGTACTCACGTTAGCGGGAATCAATGGGATGCTCCTTTTGGTTGGGCTCCTTTAAACTTGATAGCTGTAGAAGGATTGCTACGCTACGGTTACGAAGAAGATGCTAAACGTATCGCTGGCAAGTTTTTAACGATGGCAGTTCAAGAATTTAACAAAAGTGGGACGTTAGTAGAAAAATATGATGTATGTAATTGTTCTGCTAATGTTTCTGATGAAATCTTTTTTGGCTATAGTTCTAATGAGATTGGCTTTGGTTGGACGAATGGGGTAATTTTAGAGTTTTTGAGGATTTTGAATTTGTAGAAGTTGATTAAAAATTTAACCACAGCAATTTTCAAGAAACTCAACAGCCGCTTTTAATGTTCTCCTCTCTGATATCTTGGAAAGCAATGAAGAGATCGCCCAAAAATAGCGAGAAACCTCTCTTTAGATAGAAGCGATCGCAAACTAAAAAGTGATAAAAATCAAGCGGGGATAAATGATTGATCGATGTCCCTGTATTACCAAATCATTAGCTAGCGACTAAATAAACATGAAAGTTGGTTCTCAATATTTGGGCAATGGTGTTTGCGAATTTATTCTTTGGTCGCCTTTAAAAGAAGAAGTAGCGGTACATCTTGTTTCTCCTCAAGAGAATTTACTACCAATGACCAAGCAGGAACAGGGTTATTGGTATCTTCAAGCCGAAAATATTGAGCCTGGTACGCTTTACTATTATCAACTCGAAGACGCATCGGATAAACCAGATCCAGCTTCTCATTTTCAACCTCGAGGAGTTCACCAAGCATCAGAAGTTATCAACCACAGTAACTTTAATTGGCAAGATTTTCAGTGGGATAGTATTCCTCTAGAAGAGATGATTATTTATGAATTACACGTAGGGACTTTTACTACGGAGGGGACTTTTAAAGCGATCATACCTCGCTTGTCAGACTTGGCGGAGTTGGGAGTTAATGCCATAGAAATTATGCCAGTAGCGCAATTTCCTGGCGATCGCAATTGGGGCTATGATGGGGTATATCCTTATGCAGTACAAAATTCTTACGGTAGACCTGAAGATTTAAAGCAATTGGTCGATGCAGCGCATCAGCAAGGGATAGCGGTAATTTTAGATGTGGTTTACAATCATTTTGGCCCAGAAGGTAATTATGTGGCCGATTACGCTCCTTATTTTACGGATACTTATCAAACTCCCTGGGGAAATGCAATTAACTTTGATGATGCCTATAGTGATGGGGTGCGTAATTATTTTATTGAAAATGCTCTCTATTGGTTGGAAAATTATCATCTAGATGGGCTGCGCTTAGATGCGATTCATGCTATTTATGACTTGGGCGCAAAACACATTTTGCAAGAAATGGCGGAAAAGGTGGAGGAACTTTCGCAAAAGGTAGGTAGAAAATTCTATTTAATTGCTGAAAGCGATCTTAATGATGTGCGCGTCATTCGTCTTCAAGACTTAGGCGGTTACGGAGTTGATGCTCAATGGAGTGACGATTTTCACCATTCTCTGCGTACTGTTTTAACTGGAGAGTCAAGGGGATATTATGCAGATTTTGGTACTTGCGAACAACTAGCTAAGGCTTATCAAAACACTTTTGTCTACGATTGGCAATATTCTTCATTTCGTAAACGATATTATGGCAGCGACGCAAGCGATCGCTCTGGTTCACAATTTGTAGTTTGCAGCCAAAATCACGATCAAATTGGCAATCAAATGTTAGGAGAACGTTTATTCGACTTGGTTGATTTTGAGTCGGTAAAATTAGCTGCTGGTGCTTTATTGCTTGCTCCTTATATTCCATTATTATTTATGGGACAAGAATATGGTGAAGAATCTCCTTTTCTTTATTTTGTCAGTCATAGCGATTCAGATTTAGTTGAAGCAGTAAGAGAAGGTAGAAAAAAAGAATTTGCCGATTTTCATCTTGAGGGAGAATATATCGATCCTCAAAGTTTAGAAGCTTTTCAGGCATCAAAAATTCACTGGGAGAAAAGAACAGATGAACAAAAAGTTTTATGGCAACTGCACCAAAAATTAATTACTATGCGACGAACGATTCCTGCGTTAAAAAAACTCGCTAAGCAAAATTTAACCGCTACTGCTATGGAAAGCGATCGCTTAATTTTATTACATCGTTGGCAAAATAACAGTCAAGTTTTTAGTATTCTCAATTTTAATCAACAAGATGTTAATTTGAAAATTGATTTTCCGCCTGGTAAATGGCAAAAAATCTTCGACTCTGCCGAACCTAAATGGATGGGATCTGGTTCTTCTTTACCAGAACAAATTACCAGACAAACAGCAGAATTATCAATTAAATCTCAGAGTTTTGCTATTTATCAGCAGTAAATTTTCTTTTGGGCAATATTTGTTAACTTTTGGCTTTTGATGTTATACCTTTGTGGTACTTTTAACTTTTAATTATGCGTATTCCAACAGCTACTTATAGAATTCAATTTCACTCCGAATTTAATTTTGAACGTGCTAAAGAAATAGTTACGTATTTAGCAGAGTTAGGTATTTCCGATTTTTACGCTTCACCTATTTTTGCAGCTTGTCAGGCAAGTACCCATGGTTATGATGTAGTAAACCCAACTATACTTAATCCTGAACTGGGAACTGAGTCAGATTTTACTGATTTAATTGCCGAAATTCATAAGTATCAAATGGGATGGTTGCAAGATATTGTTCCTAACCATATGGCTTATGATAGTCAAAACCTATGGTTAATGGATGTTTTAGAAAATGGTAAAGATTCTGATTTTTTTGATTTTTTTGATATTAATTGGAATCAACCTTATGAAGAAATGCACGGGCGAGTACTTGCTCCTTTGTTGGGTGATTTTTATGGTAATTGTTTAGCCAGAGGAGAAATTAAGCTTGACTACAATGAACAAGGCTTGTTTATTAATTATTTTGACTTAGAACTACCAGTAAGAATCGAGTCTTATTTAACTTTTATTACTCATAATTTAGGTATATTAGCACGAAAGATTGGTCGACAACATCCAGATTTTATTAAATTTTTAGGGATTTTATACTTACTCAAAAATATACCTGAAGAAACTAAAGGAAAAGAGCGTTACGACCAAATAAATTTTGTTAAAAGTCTAATCTGGGAAACTTACAGACAAAATCCTAATGTAGAAAATTTTATTAAAAGCAACCTGAAAGTATTTAATGGTGAAGTAAAACAGCCTGAAAGCTTTGATTTACTAGACAACTTACTTTCCGAACAATTTTATCGGTTATCGTTTTGGAAAGTTGGTGCAGAGGAAATTAATTATCGTCGATTTTTTACTGTGAATGAATTAATTTCTGTCAAAGTAGAAGAGTTAAAGGTATTTAATAAAACTCACGATTTAATTAGTCGTTTAATTGCCGAGAACAAATTTACGGGAGTACGAATCGATCATATCGATGGTTTATATAATCCCGCTGAATATTTAACTAGATTAAGAGAAAAAGTAGGAGATGTTTATATTACTGTCGAAAAAATTCTCGAATTAACTGAAGACTTACCGCAACATTGGCAAATTCAAGGTACGAGCGGTTACGAATTTCTCAACTATGTTAACGGTGTATTTTGCTACCCAGAAAATGAACAACAATTTAGTAATATTTATACTAATTTTACTGGACTAAAAGCTACTTACAAAGATTTAATTTATGAAAAGAAAGGTTTGATTTTAGAAAAAAACTTAGCAGGAGATCTAGAAAATTTAGCTCAGATTCTTAAAAAAATTTCTTCTCATACAAGAGAAGGAAGTGATTTTACTACCTATGGTTTAAAAAAGGCTCTATTTGAGGTATTAGTTCTGTTTCCTGTTTACCGTACTTACATTGATGTAAATGGTATTGAAGAAATAGATAAAAAGTATGTTAAGCAAACTATCAAAGCTGCTCAAAAAAAAGCTCCTTTACTGGTTAATGAATTCAATTTTATTCAAAAAATATTACTGTTAGAATACGAAGATTTTCGCAGCCAAACTCAACGAGAAGAATGGCTACATTTTGTCATGCGATCGCAACAGCTAACAGGACCATTAATGGCGAAAGGAGTTGAAGACACCCTTTTATATGTTTATAACCGATTACTATCATTAAATGAGGTGGGCGGTAACCCCAGTCACTTCGGAATTGAGCTAAATTTGTTTCATCAATTCAATCAAAACAAAGTCAAAAATTGGCAACATGGCATGAATACGACTGCTACCCACGACACTAAAAGAGGTGAAGATATACGAGCAAGATTAAATGTTCTTTCGGAAATTCCTCAAAAGTGGGAAAAGCAAGTAAATCAATGGCGAGAAATTAATCAAGCTTACAAACAAGCTGGTATTCCCGATGCCAATGATGAGTATTTCTTTTATCAAACTTTATTAGGTACTTTTCCTTTTGAAGCAAGTGAATTATCTGACTTTTCTAGCAGAATAAAAGATTATATTCTCAAAGCAGTTAGAGAAGCAAAAGTTCATACAGCCTGGTTGCGTCACGATGAAGAATACGAACAAGCATATTTGAGCTTTATTGAGCAAGTTTTAGAATCCCAAGAATCTGAATTTTGGCAACAGTTTCCACCTTTTCAAAAACAAATAGCTGAATACGGCATCTATAATTCTCTTTCTCAAGTATTAATTAAAAATACTGCGCCAGGCGTACCAGATTTATATCAAGGTGCAGAATTATGGGAATTAAGTTTAGTCGATCCTGATAACCGTCGTCCTGTAAATTATCAAAAAAGAATGGATTGGTTACGTGAGATACAAGAAAAAAGTAACCAAGATATTTTACAATTAATTAAGGAACTGATTGAAACTAAAGATAACGGCAAAATCAAACTTTTTTTGACTTATCAGTTATTAAAAGCTAGAAAAAAATACACAAAAATATTTCAAAATAGTGATTATCAACCAATAGAAATTACTGGAAAATATCACAATCATCTTATAGCTTTTGCTAGAAATTACGAAGAAAAAACTTTGGTGGCGATCGCGCCTCGTTTTTTGACAGCAATCATCCAACCAGGACAAGTTCCTCTGGGTATTGAAGTATGGTCAGATACCAGTCTGAAGTTAGCTCATAAAGATTGGCACAATCTAGTAGATAATCAAACAATAGTCGGAAAAAATCTGGCAGTCGGCAAAATTTTACAGAACTTTCCCGTTGCTTTATTAATTGGCTAAAGAACTTGAGGAGACAATTAAAACCAGGAAATAGACTACCATCATGGCAACTAATTGAGTAATTCCTAATATGCCTAACGTTAGTTTTATCGCTTTTTATGGTGACAAATCGTTGCAGTTAACTACTTTTATTAATAAAATACAAGCTTATCTAGTCAATCATGAACTAATTCAAGATCGATTTATTCCCTATCAACCAGAACAAATACACGGGACAATTATTGGCTGTGAGGGATTTAAAATCGATTCAGGAGTAATTAATCAATGGTTTTACGAACATAGACAAGAAACTAGATATATAGATTTTCCTGGTTTAATCAATCATCTTCAGCATCAAGTTAATTTTCCGCTATCGATCCGCTTCGGAGGATATGATCGCCACACAAACTATAATTTCTTTAGTCGCAATCAACATCTATATTTTCGTTCTTTCCAACTCCAGCCAGTAGACAATCAAACTATTCCTATATTAATTGGTTGGTCATGGGAAAATTACAGCGTCTCTCTAGCAATAGATAATCTACGTCGTGACTTGCAACAATTTAATTTACTACATAAATATCATGTAACTTCCGATGCGATGGATAACGACTTTTATCTGCGTTTGGGAACAATTAACGGTAAATTAAACTCTGAAGAGATAAATGCGATCGCCACTGACATTCGCAATATTCTCGAATCTCAACTTGCTTTATATTTCCCAATTAACTTAAACGACTTGGCTTTTGCTCAATATCAAGATTTGTCACTTACGCCAGCGAAAACCAAAGTAATTCCTGTTGGTGAGATAACTGCTAATCAACTTGAACAACTGTATCTTGGTCTAACAAATGCTATTTGAAAACGGAATGTAACGAATAATTGTCTAGACTTTATACTTATAGTAAATTAAAAATTAATTGGCTAATTATAGTTTTTAAAATGATTTAAGTGTATTGCTTATTTCCTGTATTTTCTGGGAGTTGAAAATTAATAAGCCCATTAAAATGGGCTTATTTTGGTAATAATATTCTGATGAAAAAAATTAATTATTATTGAGGATCTTCGCAAACGTAGTCTGCTCGTGTCCAACCGTTATAACCGCTATAATTAACGTTCCACCACCAAAAACCATCATTAGAATATTCTCCAAAGTTTAACGGCACATATTGCTGATTAGGAATTTCGATAATCTTGTTATAGCCTTGACCAGGTCCTGTCCGCATTGATAAACGACCATTAGAATTTCTAGTGCAAATTCTGCCATAATTAACTGCATTTCGCCGACTAGCATAATCACTAGAGCCTAGTCCTGGTCCAACTTGTGCTGCTGCGGGTAAAGTTGCTCCTGCAATTAGAACACTGGCTAACAAAGTTTTAAACATGATTTTTTTTCTCTTTTATAAAAAAATTAAATTGATTTGTTAAATTTGAACTTCGAGAAATTGGGGTTGATAAGTCTGTATATAATTAAGAACTTTGTCTAATTCACTTCGATTAGTTAAAGCAATACAGCCAGCCGTACCGTCATCTTTTATTGATTTTTCAAAAGATGGGTCGTAATGAATTCCTAATGCACTACGACCGGTAGAAAACTGAGGTAAAATTGATAAAAATCGCTCCCCAACTTCAGGATGAGTACCAGCAACATAATGTTTGGCTATGCTATATCTTCCGTTAGGTAACGGTGCTTCTGTACCAGCTGTATGGCGATCGCGATTTTGGGTGTTGTAACGACCAGAAACGGTATTATGACTATATGTTAGGTGACCGTTAACAAATAACTCTAATTTATACAGTGGATTACCAAATCTATTAGTTTGTCCTGTTTTGATCAAAGTCATATAATTACCAGAGTTTAAAGGCGGAGAATTATATGAAACTGCATTACTAGCTGCATTTTTGCGATCGCTAATTTGCTTTAAATTAGCCTGAGTCTGAGAAACATTTTGATATTTAATCGGTTTATTACTTGCTATTGTTTGCTGAATATTATTACTAAATTGAGTATTAATAGATTCAAATTGAGATTCGGATATTGAATTGTTGGTACAACCCAAAACAGCAATACAACTAGCAAATACCCAGGACTTACGCAAGTACACCATATATAGCGTGTTAAGTCAGACTCAAACACAATCGAGACATAAATGGTAAAAAGAGGCAAATGAGATGATAGTCTAAATGAATAAATCGACTATAA
>JBHJNW010000119.1:0-39942 GCA_050330395.1 Pleurocapsa sp. | reverse complement strand
GAGCCTTTACGTTGTAAAACGACACCTTTAAAGAACTGGGTACGTTTTTTATCACCTTCACGGATTTCATAGTACACAGTAATTGTATCACCAGCACCGAAATCAGGGAAATCGTTTTTTGCTACAAATTCGTCTTGTACAAATTTTACTAAAGAATTCATTTCTTTTATAATTTAAAATGGTTGATTCAAACCAACATTCACGGACTTCGCCAGAGGTTAATCTGAAATTGGATGCAAAAGTAAGCAATAATTAATAATTAACAATTAATAATTAATAATTAATAATACGTTCCTAAGTCGAGGAAGGAAACCACAGAAAAATTGTGGCGATTAACATTAAAACTGAAGATTGTGAAATTAATGTTAGTCAAATAGCAGCCTACGATCGCCTAGCCACGTTCTGTTGATATATTATTGTTCATAGATTGCCATTTCTCCCATAAATCAGGAGGAGTTTGATATTATTAGTTGTCATTTATTGTTTATTGATCGCCACTTTTCCCAGAGATCGGGACGGCGATCGCGTGTCCTCTTCATCTGTTCTGATTTGCGCCACTGATTAATCAACTTATGATTGCCTGAACGCAATACTTCAGGCACTTGCCAACCCCGATATTCGGCGGGTCTAGTATATTGAGGATAGTCTAATAATTCAGTCTCAAAGCTTTCTGTCTTTAAAGATTCAGCTTTGCCTACTGTTCCAGACAGGAGTCTGGTAACGCCGTTAATCAGAGCAAGAGCAGGGATTTCACCACAGGTTAAGACAAAATCACCTAAAGACACTTCTTTAGTAACCAGATGCTGCCGTATTCTTTCATCTACTCCTTCATAATGACCACAGATTACTACTAGCTGTTGATAATTAGTTGCTAAATCTTTAAGCAACAGCTGATCTAATGGTTGTCCCTGGGGAGTCATTAAAATAATTTCTCGCTGGGAAAAAATGGGCAATGATTCCACCGCAGCAAACATCGGTTCAGGCTTAAGCAACATTCCTACCCCACCACCGTAGGTTATGTCATCTACCTTATGGTGCTTGTCAATTGTAAAGTCGCGGGGGTTTACTAGATTTACCGTGGCAATCTCTTTAGCGATCGCTTTACCTAATAGGCTGCAATTGAGTGGCGAGGTAAAAAAGTCGGGGAAAAGAGTGATAATATCAAAACGCACGATTAATAATTTTGCAAAGTTACTCAGAAAAATCAATATCAGTTTAGCTGAATCTTAGAACTTAAGTAGTCTTTGACACAGCAGCTAAGTGGCAACAATCGCTACGATCGCTACTAGTCATAGATCGGTCTCTTGCCCGCAAATTCCATTATGATCAATACCGAAGTCAACAATCAAATCACATACTCCTCACAATCTACCAAAAACGCGATTTTAGTTATTGGTGGGGCTGAAGATAAAGTACATGGCAAGGAAATATTGCAAACTTTTTTCCAACGTTCAGGAGGGACTGATGCCTTAATTGGAATTGTTCCCTGTGCATCCAGAGAACCAAGCCTGATTGGAGAACGATATTATCGTCTCTTTAATGACATGGGAGCAAAAGAGATTAAAGTTTTGGATATACGCGATCGCCCTAGCGCAGATGATTTAGTTTATCGTAGTTTTGTCGAAGGCTGCACAGGAATTTTCTTGACTGGTGGCGATCAGCTTCGTCTATGTGGTTTGCTGGCAGACACTGCTCTCATGAATCGGATTGTCGAAAGAGCGCAAAAACGAGAAATTAGTTTGGCGGGAACTAGTGCTGGGGCAGCAGTGATGGGTCATCACATGATTTCTGGAGGCAGTAGTGCCGAGCCACCCAATCGCTCTCTAGTAGATATGGCCAAAGGTTTAAATATCATTCCTCAAGTATTAATCGACCAGCATTTTTATAACCGCAATCGTTTAGCGCGACTTTTAAGCGCGATTGCGAGTCATCCTGAACTACTTGGCATTGGTATTGACGAGGATACATGCGCTATGTTTGAAAGTGATGGCGTAATCCAGGTGATTGGCAAAGGAGCTGTAACCATTGTTGACGCGAGACAAATGTCTCACTCGAATCAAAAAGAAGTCAATGGTAACGAGCCGTTAAGTATGCACAATCTGAAGCTACATATTTTAGGTTATGGCGATCGCTATGATCTACATCGCTATCTTCCTTTAAACTAATTAGCCGACTAAATCTGGCAGGAAGTTGTGAAATGGTTAACAAATTGTTCACCAAGAACAGTTTGCTAGATCGTTAAAACGAGATGATGAGCTAGTTATTTAGTCACCTCTTGATGCTGCCCCAAAACCTAGAACAGCAAACATAATGAGAATTCTTAAGACTCAAACCCTACGTGGTCCCAACTATTGGAGTATTCGGCGCAGTAAGCTGATCGTCATGCAGCTAGATCTAGAAGAATTAACCGAAAGGACATCCAATGAGATTCCTGGGTTTTATGATGGTGTAATTGAAGTATTACCTAGCTTAATCGAACATCATTGTTCTCGTGGACATCGCGGTGGGTTTCTCGAAAGAATTAAAGAAGGCACTTTGATGGGGCATATTATTGAACATATCGCCTTAGAACTACAAGAATTGGCAGGGATGCCCGTAGGATTTGGTCGCACCAGAGAAACTTCAACCCCAGGAGTATTCAACGTTGTCTTTGAATATGTTGAAGAACAAGCGGGACGTTATGCAGGAAGAGCGGCGGTTCGATTATGCAAATCGATCGTCGAAACAGGTACTTATCCTAGTGGGGAGTTAAAACAAGACATCACAGATCTCCGAGAACTTCATGCGAATACCGCTCTTGGCCCTTCCACAGAAACAATTATTAAAGAAGCTGAAGCGCGAAAAATTCCTTGGATGTGGCTCAGCGCCAGAGCGATGTTACAGCTTGGTTATGGAGCGAAACAAAAACGGATTCAAGCTACTTTGAGTAACGACACTAGTATTTTGGCGGTAGAGCTTGCTTGCGACAAAGAAGGAACGAAAAATATTCTCGGTAGTGCGGGAGTACCTGTTCCTCAAGGTACGGTAATTGAGTATTTAGATGAATTGCCACAGGCGATCGCCGATGTCGGTGGATTTCCGATTGTCATCAAACCTTTGGATGGCAATCATGGTCGGGGTATTACCATTAATATTAGTCAGCACTCAGAAGCCGAAGCAGCTTATGATATGGCTAGTCAAGCTTCTAAAACTCGCTCGGTAATTGTCGAGCGATATTATCTAGGCAACGACCATCGCATTTTGGTCATTGACGGTAAAGTCGTAGCTGTGGCAGAAAGGATTCCAGCTCATGTAGTTGGTAATGGCAAATATACGATTAGACAGCTGATCGATATTACTAACCAAGACCCCAGGCGTGGCGACGGACATGATAATGTTTTGACTAAAATCGTTATTGATCAAACGTCTCAAGCTGTACTAGCCAAGCAGGGCTATAGTTTAGATTCCGTCTTACCAGATCAAAAAACAGCTTACCTGCGTGCTACGGCTAATTTAAGTACAGGAGGAATTGCAATTGATCGCACTGACGAAATTCATCCTGAAAACATCTGGATAGCTCAAAGAGTAGCGAAAATAATTGGTTTAGACATTGCCGGAATTGATGTTGTCACCCCAGACATTAGTAAACCTTTGAGAGAAACCAAAGGAGTAGTAGTTGAAGTTAATGCTGCTCCTGGATTTAGAATGCACGCAGCACCAAGTCATGGGCTACCTCGTAACGTTGGGGCTTCTGTCTTAGAAATGCTGTTTCCCGAACAGGCTTCTACCCGTATTCCTATTGTGGCAATTACGGGAACTAATGGTAAGACCACTACTACTAGATTAACTGCCCATATCTATCGCCAAACGGACAAAATAGTCGGTTTTACCGCCACTGACGGTATTTATATCCAAGAGTATTTAGTTGAACAAGGAGATAATACTGGTCCTTATAGTGCGGGAGCAATTCTCAGAGATCCTACCGTCGAAGTAGCTGTACTGGAGACAGCTCGCGGGGGTATCTTACGCTCTGGTTTGGCTTTTGATAGCTGTGATATTGGAGTGGTACTGAATGTTGCTGCCGATCATCTGGGTTTAGGTGGTATTGATACGATCGAGCAAATGGCGCGGGTCAAAGCTGTGGTAGCTGAAACAGTTAAACCAGAAGGCTACGCCATTTTGAATGCCGATGACCCCTTAGTGGCAGCGATGGCAGAAAAGTTAAACTGCAAGGTAGCGTATTTCTCGATGAACCCTGATAATCCAATCATTATCGAACATATTCGCCGTAATGGGTTAGCAGCTATTTATGAAAATGGTTATCTCTCCATCTTGGAAGGTACATGGACTCTCAGGGTAGAAAAAGCAGTTAACATTCCCATGACCATGGGAGGAATGGCTCCTTTTATGATTGCTAATGCTTTGGCTAGCTGTCTGGCTACCTTTGCTCAAGGTGTGGATATTGAGCTAATTCGTCAGGGCGTACGCACCTTTACCACCTCAGCCGAACAAACTCCAGGCAGAATGAACTTGTTTGAGGTTGCAGGATACCATGTGTTAGTAGATTACGCTCACAATCCTCATGGGTTTAAGGCGGTTGGCGATTTTGTTCGCAATTGGCAGGGAAAAAAAACGGGAATAGTTGGCGGACCAGGCGATCGCCGTGATGAAGATTTGATTTTGCTAGGTAGTATCGCTGCCCAAATTTTTGACCGAATTATTGTTAAAGAAGATCAAGATCCTAGAGGTAGAGAACCAGGAGAAGTTGCCGAGATAATCGTCAAGGGAATTTGTCAGGCAAATCCCAACGCTACTTATGAAATTATGCTTGATGAAACTAATGCCATCAACATGGCTTTAAATCAGGCTCAAGCCGAAAGTTTGGTGGTTGTGTTTCCCGAAAAAGTTGATCTAGCAATTAGTTTAATTAAACAACGTATGAAAAGCGATCAACTCAAGATTGCTCTACCACAATCTTCCTAGACTACAGGTAAAGCAATTTGAATTAAAGGTGGGTAAATCCCACCTGCTCAAAATCAGCCTAGCTTTTTAATCAACTCTTGTTTTGCTATAGCCAAAGCTTCGTCTAGCTTATCAGCATCTTTTCCGCCAGCTTGAGCTAGATTTGGTCTACCACCACCGCCACCACCGCAGATTTGGGCAATACCGCCGATGAATTTACCTGCCTGTAGTTGCTTTTCTTGGATAACTTTCTGGCTAAAGGCAGCGACTAAACTTACTTTTCCCTCACTGGGAATAGAGGCAATTACTACCGCAGCTTCACCTAGTTTTTGCTGTAATCTTGCCGCAGTAGACTGGAGAGATTTAGCATCCATTTTGTTCAAATTGGCGACTAAGATTTTGTATTCTCCTACAGTTTCTGCTTGGGATAATAAACTGTCTGATTTAGCTAGTGCCAGTTCTTGTTTAGCTGCTGCTAGTTCTTTTTGCGTTGCTTTAAGTTCTGCCTGTAAACTGTTAACGCGATCGCTAATTTCTGCCGGCTTAACTTTGAAGGTACTGCTCAATTCTTTAACTACTTGTTCCCGCACATTCAAGTAATCCAAA
This sequence comes from Pleurocapsa sp., assembly GCA_050330395.1. GTDB lineage: Bacteria > Cyanobacteriota > Cyanobacteriia > Cyanobacteriales > Xenococcaceae > Waterburya. The sequence goes on along the minus strand of JBHJNW010000119.1, from coordinate 34,395 downwards.
ATAGCGGGCCCAGCTACGGCTTCGATCCTTCTAATTCCTGAAGAAATGCCAGTTTCAGAGATAATTTTGAACACGCCAATTTCCGCCGTATTAGTCACATGAGTACCGCCACAAAGTTCCATCGAAACTCCAGGGAAATCAATTACTCGTACATCATCGGCATACTTTTCCCCAAACATTGCCGTGGCACCTTTGGCTTTGGCTTCTGCTAACGGCATAACATTTACATCCGCTTCATGGGCTTCACCGATCCATGTGTTAACTAATTCTTCTACCTGCTGCACATCTTCGGCAGTTAAGGCGCGAGGAGAATTAAAATCAAATCGTAGGCGATCAAAGCTGACCAACGAACCAGCCTGAGACACAGAATCATCAACTACTTTCTTCAATGCAGCCTGTAGCAAGTGAGTTGCTGTATGATTTGCCTGTACTCGACGACGACAAGCCCGATCTATTGTCGCGTTGACTATATCTCCTAAGTTAAGTGTGCCGCGCTCAACTTTACCCTGATGAACCAAGATATTTCCTTCTTTTTGGACATCTTCGATGCGAATTAAAACATCATCCCCAGAGAGATAACCGCGATCGCCTATTTGTCCCCCAGACTCACCATAAAAGGGTGTCTGATCGAGAATAATCTGTACATTATCACCCGCGCTAGCTGAAGGGGCGTTTCGCGAAACACCCTTGCCTTCACCATCATCATTACTAACCACAATTCCCATAACCTGAGATTGTGCTGTTAATTGACTATAACCTAAAAAGCTAGTTTCATTGCTGCCTGTAACTATTTCACCCAAAGCATTTTGAGTCATCAGATCGATCGCCTCATAGGAATCTTTGGAACGAGTTTTTTGCAACTTCATTGCTTGTTCAAAGCCTTCTAGATCGACTACTAAACCTTGTTCTTCAGCGATTTCTTGAGTGAGTTCTAGAGGAAAACCATAAGTATCGTAAAGTTCAAAAGCATCTTTACCTGATATTTGTTTGGCTGACAAATTAGCAGCATCAGCAATCATCTGCGCCAGTAACTTTTCTCCTCTTTCTAATGTCTTCAGAAATTGCGATTCTTCCCTTTGTAACTGGCTTTTAATAAATTCTTGCCGTTCCCTGACGTTAGGATAAACTGATTCAGACAGAGCGATCGCCCTTTCTGCCACCTGGGTAATAAAATTCTCTTCAATTCCAATTAATCTGCCGTGGCGAATTACCCGACGAATTAGGCGACGCAAAATATAGCCGCGATCGGTATTAGAAGCCGTAACCCCATCCGCAATCATGTGTACCACCGCCCGAACATGATCGCCAATTACCTTCAGAGATATCTTAGTTTTTTCATCGGCTTGGCTATAATTTATTTCGGCAATCTCGGCAGCAGTTTTGATGATCGGGAAAATTAAATCAGTTTCATAGTTATTAGGCACTTGTTGCAGGATTTGCGCCATCCTTTCCAAACCCAAACCCGTATCAATATTTTTGTTTTTTAAAGGTGTCAGATTACCTTCTGCATCACGATTGTATTGCATAAATACCAAGTTGTAAAACTCGATAAATCGGCTGTCGTCTTCTAGATCAAGATTCTCATCGTCTAATTCTGGATGAAAATCGTAGTATAGTTCCGAACAAGGCCCACAAGGGCCAGTTATGCCTGATTGCCAAAAATTATCTTTCTCTCCCATCCGCTGAATACGATGTTCAGCAATACCAATTTTGTCGCGCCAGATAGCAAAAGCTTCGTCATCCTCCTCAAATACACTAGGTACGATGCGATCTGCTGGTAATTTATATATCTGTGTAGAAAGTTCCCATGCCCAAGCGATCGCCTGTTCTTTAAAATAATCACCAAAGCTAAAGTTACCCAGCATTTCAAAGAAAGTATGATGTCTGGCGGTACGTCCTACATTCTCAATATCATTAGTCCGAATACACTTTTGAGAAGTGGCAGCGCGGGGTTGAGGTGCTTGGCGCTGTCCTAAAAATATCGGCTTAAACGGCAGCATTCCCGCAATGGTTAGCATTACCGTTGGATCTTCGGGAATTAAGGATGCGCTGGGCAATATTTTGTGTTGTTTAGACTCGTAGAATTTTAAGAACTTGTCGCGGATGTCGCTACCGCTCAGGTGTGGGAGGTCAGCCATAATAGTTTGGATAGATGCAATTCGTGTATTTATTTATTCTGGCATTTTTAGCGTGTAGGTGATCAATAGACCTCTTGCCCTAAAGGACTAGCCCTAAAGGATTAGCTCCTTACGTCGCGTCCTTCGCGTCGCATGAATCGTAAATCTTGGTTGGGTATGAAGTATGAAGTATGAAGTATGAAGTCACATGGTTCGCCGCCTGTAGTCCAAAATTGAAACCTAGCATCGAAAAAGTATATTTATGCAAGAAGTCTAATACTTAGCTGTTGTCAGCCTGTCAAAATGGTGAGCAAACAAATTAGGTGAGCGATCGCCAAACTTTACTTAATATTAAAAATTAAGCGATCGCTTCTTACCACTTGCAGTACCAGCAGATAATAATCTGCCTTAACCCTAGACTAGATATATACGATTAATAATTTAAGCAAACAGTTTTAAACCAGCTAGATTCAATCCTCGGCAAAAATATAGCGGTGCAGATCATTAGGACTTGGTTCAGGGCTACTTTCAGCGAATTTAACTGCCTCATCTATAGTCGCTGAAACTTGACGATCAATCTCTTTTAGCTCTTCTGCCGTTGCTAAATTTTGCTCGAGCAAATAGGCAGCAAATTTCTTAATTGGATCGCGCTGACCCCAAAATTCTTTTTCTTGAGGATCTCGAAGCTCGTCTGGATCGGCTAAGGAATGACCTCGAAAGCGATAGGTCAAAGCCTCAATCAAAGTAGGTCCTTCTCCAGCGCGGGCGCGGGCTACGGCTTCTTTCGCTAAAGTATTTACGGCTAAAACATCCATTCCGTCAACTTCATAACCTGCCATATTAAATACGCTGGCTTTTTGGTAAATTTCGGGCTGAGAAGTTGCGCGAGCATGAGCCATGCCGATTGCCCATTTGTTATTTTCTACTACATAAATAATCGGTAATTTCCAAAGAGCCGCCATGTTCAAACACTCAAAAAACTGACCATTATTGCTTGCTCCATCACCAAAAAAACAAACTGCAACCGCATCAGAATCTGCCTCTCCCATTGCTTCGCGCCGATATTTACTTTGAAAAGCTGCGCCAGTTGCCACAGGAATACCTTCTGCCACAAAAGCATAACCTCCTAAAAGCCCATGCTCGGCAGAAAACATATGCATCGAACCGCCACGACCTTTACTGCATCCAGTCTCTTTACCAAATAGTTCTGCCATTACTGCTTTGGCTGGTACTCCAGCACTCAGGGCATGAACATGGTCGCGATATGTGCTACAAACATAATCTCCTGTGGCTCGCAATGCTTTGACAATACCTGAAGAAACCGCTTCCTGACCGTTGTAAAGATGGACAAAGCCAAACATCTTGCCTCGATAATACATTTCAGCACACTTATCTTCAAATAAGCGTCCTAAAACCATATCCTCATACAGAATGAATCCCTCTTCTTGAGTAATCTTGACAGAGCTAGAATCGAATTTGGGTAAGCTTCTTTCGGCACACATAGAGCAGTTTCAAAATAAAGGCGCAAAACTCTATTGAATCATAAAATTCCAGTGGGGGAAAGAGGAGCTTGACATGCTGCTCAAAAAGATGGAATCTCTAAGTTAAATAATGTAAATAACGGTTCTATTCTTCGCCTTTATCAATACGAAATCTTTCGACCGAAGAAAGCAAGCCGCGAGCAATGCCCACCAAGCTTTGTAGCGCACCGCCAACCCTTTGTGATTCTTGAGATGTGGCTTGAGCAGTTAACTCTACCGACTGCATTACCTGAGCTACGGCACGAGAGTTTTCTCTTTGTTCGACGGTATCAGCCGTAATTGAGCGCACCAGGACATCAATCCGATTAGATACCTGAATAATATCTTCTAGAGCAGTTTTTGCTTGTTCTGCTCTGTTGGTTACGTCAATTACTTCCTGAATACCTTCTTCCATGGCGGTCATTACTGACCCAGTTTCACTTTGAATCTGGAGTACAATTTGCTCAATTTCTTTTAAAGATTTACCCGATCTGTCCGCTAGCTGCCTGACTTCATCGGCAACTACGGCAAAACCTCGACCAGCTTCGCCTGCTTTAGCTGCCTGGATTGAAGCATTGAGAGCCAGTTGGTTAGTTCTTTCGGCAATTTGCGAGATTAAAAGCACAATTTTCGAGATTTCTTGAGAAGCTTCGGCTAATCGTTTTACTTTACGAGCTGTTTCGGATACGGTTTCTCTAATTTGGAAAATCCCTGATACGGTTCTTTCTACTGCCTTACCGCCTTTGAGAGCCGTCACTGAAGACGAACGAGCAACTTCCTCTGCTTCACGGGCATTATCTGCTACCCTCTCGATAGATTCAGTCATCATCTGTACCGAATTCAAGGTAACTGCTAATTCTTCCGCCATCCGCAAGGCTTCACTAGACTGATTACGAGCAAACAGCTCACTATCGGTAGAGCTTTGGTTTACCTGTTCGGCAGCCTCTTTTACCTGACGGACAATCTCTCGCAGACTCTGAATCGTTAAGTTGAAAGCATCGGCAACAGCTCCTAGTACGTCGGCGGTTACGGTTGCTTGAACCGTTAAATCTCCTCTGGCTGCACCCTCCACATCATCTAGTAAACGAATTACTTGACGTTGAAGATCTTCTTTTGCCTGTTCGGTTTCCTCGGCTCTTCTTTGAGCTTCTTGTGTAGTAGTGAGAATTACGCTGGTCATGCGATTAAAGCCAGAAGCTAATTGTCCAAATTCATCTTGGGAATACACGGTTGCTTTGGCGTTAAGATTACCCTGATAAACATCATCAAATTGATTTTGTAAATCTTGGCTGGCTTTGGTGATATGCTTAGCGGTAATGTTGCCTAATGATGCTGTGGTTCCCGCGCTAGTTAATCCAGCAACCAAAGCCAATAGAAAGCTATTTCGAACTCTGGTGATGGTTTGGTCAGGATTTTGAGGTGAAGCAATACTAGAGCCGATTAAACCAATAATTAAAACGGCGATCGCCGAAACCAGACCACTCATTGCCGCAGTAATTAGCTGTTTTTTCTGAATCGGAGCATTAATGAAGTTACCTAAAATTCCTTGCTTGACTTCTATCTTTGGCTGCTCTTTTGCTTTAACAAATGTTGTTGCACCTGAACTCACCTCACTAACAACTTCTTCAGATTGAATCGGACTTGATTCTAAATTAAAATCATTAGTAATATTTAAACTAGCGCTAATCGGTTCTTCAGCTACGTTAAACAATCCAGTATCTGGAAGACCTTGCTCCAGTTCTTCCAAATCAAAGAAGCTACTGTCAATTTCGTCAAATTCTAGTTCGTCTTGGTAATCTAAACCCTCTTGTTCGGGAATATCTTCCATGCCATAGTCTCGAGCATTTTCCATAGAAAACGGTTCAGTCAAAACTGTATCAATTTCTAGCTCAGGACTATCATCATAGTTGTTTTCATACTGGCTTTGATGAACGGCAAAGTCTTCAGCAGTATAATCGGGCAGGTTATCATCATCATCATTGATTAAGCTAGAACTAGCATAAAATCCTCCAGACTCTTCTGCTGGCAATCCTGCCGACACTGAAGATGATTCAGATTCAAACTGAGCAAAAGGATCTTCACCTCGATCATCTTCATCAGCAGGGGCTATATTTTCGAGGTTAACGTCTGCATCTTCGGCGAAAGGATTATCATAGAAGTCTTCTCCGCCAGTAATAAAGCTATCATCAACGTCTGAGTCAATATTTGCCAAATGATTAGTTTCATAATCCTGCTCTGGAACAAATCCCCCGCTATCAAAATCTTCAGCGATTGCGTCTTCGTCAGGGAAATCAATGCCAATTGAATCTTCAGCCTCGCCAATATCTTCATCATCGCTCATTTCTGTCAATTCTAACCGTTCTTCATCAATAGCTAATGCTGATTCTGACTGTTGCTGAAGTTGCTCTACCTGTTCAATACCACTGTGAGCAAAGTCGAGTAAATCTTGCTCTTCACTAAGATTTAAAACTCTTTCATACTGGTGTTTTGCCAAGTCATAGTTTTGGAATCCATAACAATAAATATGACCCCGCAGCAACAAGACATTCGGATCATTGGGAAATTCGTCGGCTAAATGATCGATTATTTCTGCTGCTTGAGCAAAATTACTTTCCAAATAGGCTTTTTCTGCTTGCCCGTATTCCTGTGAATAGTTAGTTCCTGATGCCATTATGCTTCTTGCCAAATATAATCTAAATTTTAGTTGCTTGCGCTAAGGAGTGATAGTTACTCTCTGCTTTGACTCTATGACGACCGTAAGTTTGTATTAAGAAATAAAAAACTAAGGTAATAATGATATTTTCTGTAATATTGCTCAATAAGAAATAAGTTTTAACTTAAGCGTTAATTAATTGCTTGACCTTTGGATGTATCTAGGTTGCCCATCGTGCAGACCATAAAATTTTTTGGGTATCTAACAAATTGACAATTAAATTACTTTCACCTTCTGGTCGCCATTGAGCTTGGACAAAAGGATCCATACTATCAGCTACAGGTTGCTCGATTTTTAATTGCTCTACATCTAACCAATCCATATCGCCAATTCTACTGATAGCCAAACCGATAATTTGCTCTTGATCTTCAATAGCAATTATCGGAATTGTCGGACGGTCGGTTTTTAAAGCGACCCTATCTCCCAAAAACTGACCGAGATCGGCAACCCAGATTACTCTTCCTCGTAAATTTATTGTTCCCAATAATAAAGGAGAAGCGTTAGGAATCGGGGCAATTTGATCAGGCGTTTGTTGCATCACCTCCGCTATACCTGTAGCAGGAAAAGCACAAGCCGTTCCTGATGGCAAATAAAAGCGCAGATGAAGTTCGCCATCAGGATTTTCTAATGGCTTGATGTCTAGAGATAAATCTAGACCACTTTCGGTATAGAGTTCTGGATTAGTAACCATAAGATTTTTTGTAAATACTATCTGAGACTGCTAACTGTATCATCAACAATAATTGTGATTCAGGCTCGAAGCAATTGTTTGACAGTGCCGATTAATTCGACTGGTTGGAAAGGTTTGGCAATATAAGCATCCGCACCCTGTTTCATGCCCCAATAGCGATCAAATTCTTCTCCTTTGGAAGAACACATAACGACTGGAACATTTTGAGTTTTGGGATCTGATTTTAGGCGACGACACAATTCATAGCCATTCATTCTGGGCATGACAATATCCATAACCACTATGTCAGGATTTAGTGTTTCTAGATGCTCTAAAGCCTCAACTCCATCGCAGGCAACGGTTACTTTAAGACCACTACCTTTGAGGAGATCAGAAATCATTTGTCTTTGCGCCAGACTATCTTCTACGATTAGAACTTTGCTCATAACACGCTATCTACGAAAAGTCATACTTAACTTAAGTCTACTTGGCAAATCATTAAATTAATGAAAGTTAAACCTCTACTTAAATTCGCTTATTATTAATAAATTTATTTAATTAGCAACCTATCCGCTTCAGAATATACTCTACTTTTTGACCAATCGCCACGTCACGAGCAACATAATTCGAGCCGAATTTGTTTTTCAGTTAAATTGTTTACTGCTTAATTTAATTGGCTCATGACTACTTGATAACCTAATAAATCTGTAAATGTGTGATTTACGGAGAAATTTAGCTGTTTTATCGATTAAGATTGAGATTTTATCAAGTTGAATTCAACTATTTAACTCATATTTATGCTGAGTATAAATAACAGAAGTATGACTGCAATCTTACTATTCAAAATAAATTATTGCTGACGGCTTTTGAGGCGATCAAAAATTAGTTGATTAAAAAATCTTGGCAACCGATTAGGTTGCTAGTTATGCTAAAAACAGCCAATTTAATTAATTGGCAAATTGCGGGTCAGATTTTAAGTTAATTTAATCTGGTTATTTTAATAAATCGGCAGTAAACTAGAAAAGCTTAATTTTTCTGAGTTCCTGCACAGAAGAAATCAAGAGGAAGGCGCATAGTGCTATATCTGGCGGAAATACAAAAACAGAGTAAAGGTTTTATGGGTGGCGTAGAGACAAAGCTAAAACTCATAGCCTGTCAGCGAAACGATCAAAGCTGGAGCATGATTAATAATGAATCAGTTACTACTGAAGAAGCTAACGACTTTGGTGATGGAGCCATGGTTGTGGTTAACTTAGGTGTCAACCGCCAAATACAGGGAAAAATAGAATCAGCCTCACAAAAAATCATTAGCATCCTCAAAAATTTCTCTCGTCTTTTGGAAAAAACCCAGGATCAAGAACAAGAAATTGATCAGTGGAAAGAGTCGTTAGCGATTCAAAGTGAAGAATTAAGCCGACGACAGATCGAGATGGAAACTCGTCTAGAACAGGTAGAGCAGATGGAAGAGGAGTTCAAACAATTTGAACAGCAACGCTCAGAAATCGCGATCGCCAAATCAGAAACTGAAAAGATCAAAGCTGAATTTGAAGCTAAAAGCACTGAGTTACAGGGTGCTTGGGAGCAATTACGGGGTCAACAACAAAATTTAGAAGAGCAGCTCAAACAAGCTAAGGCTTTAGATCAAGCTCAAGCCAATGAAATTAAAACACAATTAGCAGCAATAGCTGCTGCCAATGATTCTACTAGTTCTCTTCAAGATCAGTTAAATTTGACAGCAGCAGCCCTCAAGCAGCAACAAAAAATCTTACAGCCCCATTGGCACAACTTGGCACACAGCACTGAGGATATTCAGATTAAACGTCAAAATTTAGCTAATTTAGCAGCGGGATTAGTCGAAAAAAAACAGCAGGTAAAGTCCTTAGAAGAATATATAGCAGAAGCTGAACAGCAGCTAAGCATAGAACAAAAGTCTTGGGAGGTTAAGCAAGAATTGACTCAGTTTCTTAGCCTGCAATCAGAAGCTCAAAATACTATGCTACAAATGCTGTCAGGCACTGAGGCTGATTCTGATGGGGGGGCAAAGATTAATCTCAACGAACTGGAGAATATGCCTTTACCAAATTTAAAAGCCACCGTTGAGAATTTGCAGCAAGACTTAGAAAAGGTAGCCAGATTTGTCAATGACCAAGAGGAAGAGCTGGGTTGGCAGTGCCAAGCCGTCGAAGAACTCGAAGCTAAGATGGCTGAGGCAAGGGATTTTGAGCGTCTGACTTTAGAACAAGAATTAGCTGATGAGAGAGAAGCCAAAAAAATGTTGGATCAGACTTTGGTTGGTCAGCGCCGCTTTCTCAAGGAAAGACATAATGTATTGCTGCAACACTCGCGAGTCTTGAAACGCCGTCAAGGAATAATTGACTTTAATTTTGAGTCTGAGATTCAAGATATAGATTTAGCTCCGATTAAAGAAGGTTTAGAAAAACAACAGCAAAAACTGCAACAACAACAACAAGAGCTAGCAGGAGAGGTTGCACAGATAGAGCAAAGTATTGAGGGGTTAGAAACTAAGTTAGCCCAGCAAAAAGCTCAGAAAAGCCAATTAGAGTCAGAAATAGAGCGACAACAAAATAGTTGGCATGAATTAAACCTGAGCATCGTTCAAATACAATCTCAAATTGATTTTTATCAACAGCAGCTACAGCCTTTACAGGATGCTTTAGATGCTGTGAGCGAGAGAGTTTCAGCTATAGAGAAGTCGATGAAAACTTACGCTGAATATAATCCTCGTAGCGCTTTGGCTAAAATTGAGCAAATCATCAGTGAATTAACGGTTGCTTGAAGTTTGCTCAGCTAGTGTTAACAGCCTAAAAGTTTAAAGGCAGTTTACGTGAATAATGTACTCGTTCTTTTGAATTGTCAACTGTGGTGATTGGAACTAAGTTTACTACACAGTTGCTATAGGCTAAAGCTGTTAAAGTTTGACTAAATTCGGGAGTCCAGACATTTTCGCTGACTTCGATCTGATTCTCTTGTAGAAAAGTGAGCCAGCGCGATCGCGCAATACCTGGTAAGATACCAGAGTTTAGACAGGGAGTGTACCAACAGCCATCTTTCCAGCCCCAAAGATTACCAGTACTGGTTTCTAGCCAATTACCCTGAGCATCAATTAAGATAGCTTCCTGAGCATTTAAATTTAATGCTTGCTCACGAGCTAGATAAGCAGATAAATAATTACCAGTTTTATATTCAGCTAACTCTCTTCTATACATAGGCTCTTTAGCAATCCAGGCTGTAATCCCCTCAATTTGGCGTTGTTTAAGTTCAGGCGGTAAGCTACGTCCTGCGATCCATTCTTTACCGTTGGGAAATACCGCTATACGAAGAACTGGAAAATGCTTTAGTAGTATCTCTGCACCTCGTTTTAGTTTCTGCCAGTTTGGTTGTCGCCAGTTAAAGGCTTGAATAGTCAGCTTAAGGCGATCGCAATGAGCTTGCCAACAGGTTAAAGGAGCCTCAAGGGAGTGATCATATACTCTCATGGTGGTAAAAGCTGTTGCTCCGTAGCATAATCCTGGCTCATTAAGAGCGAGTTTGATTTGCCCAGAATTAATTAATTCGCCACCGTACCAAAACATATCGCAATTATTATTTATTTACTAATTTATCTCCGTATCTTGACCCTCAAGTTGATTATTATCTTGATCTTTAATCCTGTTAGGCAACAAGTAATAAGCGAATAATCCGATGATGGTTGAAATTAGCAGCAGCAAAATTAGTGGCTTGAGCCATTTTGGTTGTTTTTTAGCTGGCAATGGTTCGCCAATTTTCTGTTCAGGAATTTCAGTTTCTGTTGGTGAACTCTCAACAGCAGGCGTGTCTGGCAAAACCAAGTTGGCTATATTAGCGTCAGACCACAATCTTGATTCATCAAGCACAAATTCGACATCGGACCAGGAAACTGATACTTCACTAACGTTAGTTGATGGCTTTACCATGCAGTGAACTAAAGCTATGGTGACATTATCATGACCGTTTTTCTCGTTGGCAAGGGCAATTAAATCTTGAACAGCAGTGGCAAGGTCTTGTTTGCCTGACAGTACTGGTAAGACATTATGTCGCCACTGTTGTTCTACGCGATCAAAATCACTCAAGCCGTCGGTACAAAGCAAGAAAATGCAGTCATCATCAATTATGTAACGTTGCAAATTAGGATGAAGCACCGCCGAATCTCGCATGCCGAGCGCCTGAATTAATGCTCCCGCCGAAGGGTATTGTAAAGAATCTCGATACAAAGCATACCCCAAACGAACCTCCCGGGAAGCCAGATCGTCGTCAACGGTCATTTGATGGCAGCTATTAGGGGTAATCCAGTAAATTCGAGAATCACCAACATGTGCCAGAAACATCTCTTGGCCATAGGAAAGAGCCATTACCAGGGTTGTACCCATGCGCTGTTTTTCCTGACGCTGTTCGCTGTCATTACGCTGGCTAATAATATCATTAGCCCCATTAATGTACTTGCCTAATTTACCTAGCATTTGGCTGGAAGTGTATTGTTCTTCAGGAGCTAGTTTGGCAATCTTACTGCGTAAATATTTAATTGTTTCTCCAGAGGCAATCTCTCCGCCATCATGACCTCCTACTCCATCACAAACAATTGCTAAAGCATTCTCTGAGCCTGAAATCTCATGAGACTCATGAGGATGAACTGGGTAAGCAGCATCCTCATTATTGGTTCGGCTAGGTCCAGAATCGCTGAGAGCATAAATATGATAGGAATATTGCTTGGCTTTTCGGCAAAGGTTGATTGCACGGTCTAAGATGGCAATCACCTGACTTGCTTGATCGATAATGCCTGTTTCTAAACGAGCTGCGAGGTTATCTATTACATCTTGTATACTAGAATGAGCATTTTCTGCCCACTGTGACCACAAATCGCCTAAATCTCTGAGACTAGGTTGATGTTCCTCATCAGGCTGTAGCTGTAATAATTGTACCAACTGTCCATTAATTCTAATTAGCTCGGGATTAAGCAAACTAGAGGCTACGTTTTTACTCAACAAAGGATTCCATAGTTTGGCGATTTGCCAAAGCCAATTGAGTTGTTGTAGAGGTGTGGCATCAATCCATAAATGTTGAAGTTGGGGAATAAGTTGGGGAAAGACTAATTTTCCCGTATGATCATCAATTGGCACAGTACCATAATCAAAGAGCCAAGTGTTTGTACTGTCTAACAAACCATAAGCTTGCGGAATATGAGGGTAACAAGCAAAAAGCTGTAGATAAACTACAATTTGTGGGGGGACTTCTTCTGAGGTTGCTGGCGGCTGATTGGGTTGAGTGTCCAAAAATATGCGATCGCTCACTGCCAAGTATCTACCGCTAATCAGGGTTTGCTCTTGCTCTGGAGCGATCTCCTTTTGATTGCTCCACAAATAGCGTCTAATTATTGGAGTACCACATCGCTCACAAATACTAGCCTCTAGTAGGTTAGATGCTGCGCAATGAGGACTCGAACATTGTATTCTAGGCTCAGGGTATGACATGGATGTTTTCAACTGTTGAGCATACTCCGATCCAAGCGGAGCTGAAATTGTTTCTAGCTGTAGAAAGTCACTCTAAAATTTAGCTAAATAAGCGACTTTATCGGTTTGACGTTGCTTGACCAAAGGTTAGAGCAGGCTCTAGCACACAAAAACAGAGTAATCACTAACTCCTAGGCTGATATTATAAACTTACCAATCAATTTGTTTAGTCAAATCTCATTGTATTTAAGATTTCTCCATAGTAAATTAGAAATTAGCTTTATGTTGGTTTCGTAGCAATGTTACTTGGTGCTGAATGAGTTTATTTCTCATAAAGCTGCTTCAAACTCTCTTGTAAAGCAAAGGTTAGCTTTTGAGAGCTTTGGCGCAGTGATTTGTCGAGATACTCATTGACAGTCAAAGGCACACCGATATCTACTTTAACCTCTGTTCCCCAGCTTGGGTAAGGCTGGCTATAGCGAATTGCCATCGGCAATATCTTAACCCCTTGATTTGATTTGTCTGTTTCTGCCTGTAAAGCAATCGAGGCTACTCCTCTTTTGAGAGGATGAATCTTGTAATCATTAAAAATGCCGCCTTCGGGGAAAATTACTAACATTTCCCGAGCTTGCTTTAGTAATTCAACGCTATAGCGTACGCTACTGAGTTGAGCATGATCTGTATCGACAGGAAACCCGCCCATGCGACGAATAACCCAACCTTGAAATCCTTTAACTTCGTTGGCAGAAACCATAAAGCGCAAGTCTCTACCGCTAACTAGTCTTCCGATGGCATAGGGTACAATAAAAGCATCCCAACGAGAGCGGTGAGTTGGTGCCACAATTACAGGATTGTATAGAGGAATGTTTTCTTGTCCGTTAATTTGAATTTTGCCAAAGAAGAGAGGTAAAACTACATGGCATCCCACTGGATATAATATTTTAGCCAGCCAAGGAGATATACGAGAATTTAATTCATCAGATTTTGAATTTAAACTAGTTGAATTATGCTGCGGTTTTAACTGACTCATTAACGAACTAAGATTTGCTCTATTCTACTTACTACCTTAATTTTTCTTTAATCAAATGTGTATTGAATACTGGACACTTACTGAGTTGTCATGATGTTTAGCAGGTATTTAAAGCTAGTTAGAAATTTTTTTGGTACTTTAGATAAATTGTTGAATAAATAATATTTAAAAAATAGTGCAACAAGATTTGTCAACCGATCCGCTTCTTTTGGCTACAGATTTAGCTAAAAGTTTTGGCGGGATAAAAGCGGTAAATAATGCTCGTCTGGAAGTCAATCGAGGCAGTATTACAGGCTTAATTGGACCGAACGGGGCAGGAAAAACAACTTTATTTAATTTGCTTTCTAATTTTATCAAGCCTGATCGCGGCACAATTTTATTTGATCGCCAGCCAATCCACAATTTGCCATCTTATAAAATTGCGACTCAAGGTTTTATCCGTACTTTTCAGGTGGCTAGAGTGCTGTCTCGCTTATCCGTCTTGGAAAATATGTTGCTAGCAACGCCAAATCAGACGGGAGAAAACTTTTTTAGGGTTTGGTTTCAACAAGCAAAACTAAGAGCAGAAGAACGAGCAAATAAGGAACGAGCAATGGACATTTTGGAGTCGGTAGGATTGGCAGCTAAGGCTGACGATTATGCAGGTGCTTTGTCTGGTGGACAGAGAAAGCTATTAGAAATGGCTCGTACTCTCATGACTAATCCGAAGCTAATCTTATTAGATGAACCAGCAGCAGGGGTTAATCCAACTCTCATCAATCAGATTTGCGAACATATTGTTGACTGGAACCAACAGGGAATTTCTTTTTTGGTGATCGAACACAACATGGATGTAATTATGAGCCTGTGCGATCGCGTTTGGGTATTAGCAGAAGGCACTAACTTAGCAGATGGGACACCAGAAGAAATTCAGAATAATAAGTTGGTGTTAGAAGCGTATTTAGGTCAGTAATTGATCGTCTGTCATTTGTTCGGGATTATTAATTATTAGTGAAAATTGAGCGTCTTGAGATAGTCAAAAATCGGCATCAACCAGCTACGTTGTTCTTAGCTGGCTTGGTAGCGATCGCGTCTTTGATTTTATTGGCTTTTAGTAGTCTACAGCTATGGCTGTTTCGTGCTGGAAACGATCTGGGCTTTTTCGATCAGCTAGTGTATTTGCTAAGCCGAGGACAAACTCCTATTTCTACTCTCTTATCAGGGGTGCATTTAGTTGGCGATCATGGAGCAGTCATTCTTTATCCTTTAGCACTGCTATATGTGATTTATCCTAGCGTTTATTGGTTATTAGCAGTGCAGGCGATCGCTCTAGCGAGTGGTGCAATTCCGATTTATGCTTTAAGTCGTGAAAGTGGTTTGTCAGTAGGATATGCCAAAGCAGTTGCTCTGTGTTATGTTCTCTATCCAGCGATATTTAACATCAATTTTTATACGGAGTTTCGACCAGAAACTATTGCCGTACCTGCGTTACTTTGGGCAGTTTTGGCAGCAACAAAAAAAGCTTCTGGTCAACTAGCGATCGCCATTGTTCTTGTACTGAGTTGTAAAGAAGCGATGAGCCTGACTGTCATCGGGTTAGGGTTATGGCTGGCAATCTTTCAGCGACGCTTAATCTATGGCTTGGGCTGTATTGTGGCGGGGGTAGTCTGGTTTAGCTTCGCTGCGGTTTATCTGATCCCTACTTTTCGTGGTGGGAATCAAATGGCGGGAACTTGGCACTATGAATCTTTAGGAACTTCCTTGACCGAAATTGCCGTCAGGGTACTGACTAACCCTCAAATTTTGCTAAGTCGGGCTTTAACAGGCGATCGCCTATTTTATTATTTACTGTTAATCTTGCCGATTTTACTCGGCTTACACTGGCGCCAAATCTTGGCAATTGTGCCTGCTTTACCGATGCTAGGATTAAATATTTTGGCTGATTTTCCCCGACAGCGAGATTTAATTCATCAATATTCTTTACCAATTATCCCATTTTTGTTTGTCTGGCTAATTGCCTCTTTGGCTTATTTGACCAAACGCCATCAAAGACGATGGCTATCGAGACGGTTATTAATTACCTGGTCGCTTATGGCTTGGCTGGCTTTGGCTAAATATGGCTATTTTTGGACTCGCTACGCTCCTTTATATGCTAACGTTGCTGCGGTTAAAGGAGCGGTTAACTTGGTCGAACCTGATGACAAAGTTTTAACTTCTGGCTACATTGCGCCTCATCTTAGTCATCGCCCCACGATTATGTTATTAAGTAACGATACTGATCTTAATACGAAAAGAGTAGCAGAACACGATATCGACACTGTATTGATCGCCAAACAACATTTGGGCTTAGATCTTTCGCAGCAAATAGCCGCTCAAACTATTGAGGACTTGTTAGAATCCTCTGAGTTTAACTTGGTTTACCATCAGCAAGATGTTTTTCTCTTGCAAAAATGATGATTAAAGCCTTGCTCTACAATCAAGATCTAAACAATAGTGGCTTGGCTGACTTCTGACTTCTGACTTCTAACTCATCGTTCGCTTGTGAGTTTGGTCAATGATGACTTAAATTATGAAGAATTAGGAAAATTTGCATATATTCTGCTTAATTTGCGCCATCCTGATGGGGGAAGCTCGCTTAAAATAGCTGAAGCTCTTTTGACCCAACTGAAGCAAACATCACAGTTTCAGCTAAAGTTTCAGCAAGATAATGTATTTTTATTTACTAGAATTCCTTGAAACCAATGACAATTATCCTCACTAACGACGATGGCATTGATGCTCCTGGGATTCGCGCTTTGCAACAGGCTGTGACCATGACAGGAGAAATTACCATTGTCGCTCCCCAACAACCATCTTCTGGCTGTGGACATCAGGTGACAACTAATCGAGGCATCAAGCTAGAAAAAAGGTCGGCTAGGGAATATGCTGTGGATGGCACTCCTGTTGATTGTACTCGTCTTGCTATTACTCAGATAGCCACCAACACCAAGCTAGTTTTATCAGGGATCAATGCCGGAGGAAACTTAGGCACAGACGTTTATATTTCTGGTACGGTAGCCGCGGTTAGAGAAGCTGCTATTCATGGTATTCCAGGAGTGGCAATCTCTCACTGGATCAAAAGCCCTTTGCTCGTTGATTGGGAGGTAGCGACTCGTTGGACTAGTCGGGTTTTAGAAGATTTACTGCCTCGCCCTTTGCCACCAGGTAGCTTTTGGAACGTCAATTTACCACACCTCGAGCTAGATCGACCAGAACCCAAAATTATTTTGTGTGAACCAAGTACCGCTCCTCTACCCGTAGATTATCGAGCGGAAGGAGATACTTATCATTATCAAGGAGAATATGCCAAGCGCGATCGCCATCCTGGGACAGATGTGGATATTTGCTTTGGTGGCAATATCGCCGTCACCTTAATTAGGCTGTAATATGTTTAACTAGTGCATCTTGAACTTGGGATGGTAGTTGGCGCATAATTTTACCTTGTTCTCGATCTACTCCCACTAAAACAACTTTTCCTGTCAAAAATAATTCTTGTTGATCGCAAGAGCAGATTTCATAATCCCAGTTGATGCGGACTCCGTTACTCTCTACCAGACGCGCTTTAACTATTGCTGATACTCCCAAATGAATTGGCAAATGATAGCGGAGGGAAAGCTCTACTACTGGTAGATCGCAACCCATGGCAACTAAGTCGGCAAACTCTATCCCAATCGAGCGTAAATACTCTACTCTGGCTTCTTCCATCCAGGTTAGATATGTGCCATGCCAAACAATTCCTGCATAGTCTGTGTGATGCGGTTGAGCTTTGACTGGATACTCAAACCATCTTTGAGTTTTTGCCTGCAAACCTGGATCTGTCTCAATTGCCGAGGTTGGTAATTTTGGTAATTGAAGATGTTGCTTTTCTCGATCTGTCACTTGCTTCTACTCCTGATTTGATGTTCCAGTAGTCTTTTAGATTATTTTAAAACTTTAGAACCACAAGTTTAGCCGTCAACAATAACTAGTGACTAGTTATCTATTACTAATTAGTAATTAGCTTTACTACATAGCGGTTAATTCTGATTTATTTTTGAAGCGACAGATTCGAGCGATTGAGCTAGGGAATTGGGTAGTCTTTTTACCTGAGCATTCCCCTGTAAAATAAGTTTTTGAGCTTTAATCTCAACGCCAGTTATATTAAGAGCTAAATCAGCATTGCTAAAGTTACGCAGATAAAGTAAATCACTAACTTTGCTCATTATTGCAACTGTCTCGTCTAAATCTAAGGTCTGATTTTCTAAATACCGACCACCATTAAACTTAATTATCTTTATGATTGCGCCATCTCGGCAAACCTGGAGCTCAATTTCAAATCTGGCTATTTTAATTTGCTGTTCTCGATTTAAAACAATCATAGTTACCAAAGATAGGTAACCATCATCTTTTAAATGGCATTGGGCTTGTTTAATATAAAAATTTGCCGACTGTGGCGTAATTTCTAAAGATAAATTTTGCAAAAGGATTTTGGCATATTCGGAATTTAATAGGCGATCACAATCTGATTCTGTAAAAATGATTTTGAGCTTAAAGTTGCCAGGTTGAGCAAAAGAAATTTTACCGAGGAGTGCCTGAGCTAAATTGAGTGACAAATTGTCACTAGTAATATCTATTTGCTCTAGCTGAATATCTTTGGCCGCAATAATCTTTTCGCCAGTAATTTTAAGCGAGTTTACTTCTCCCTGAATTATTTGCGACGTTTGGCTATCTACTTCAACTTCAATATTTTTAGCTGACTCTATGGAAGCAGCGATCGCCGCTTCAGCAGCTTTATTAACCAATGTTTTCTGGAAATCGAAATTATCTTTAGATTCGGTATTCATGCTCAATTTAGCTCCATCGATATATTTAGCTTAATTGAAAAATTATTGTAAACAGCAGTTTAAAAAATTAGTCAGAACATCGAGACAATCTAATAAATGCTAAGAATAAATGCATTTATAAACTTTGCTTAATAAAAAAAACTAAATGTTTACCAAAATTGTTGTAGAAATTGTCATAAAGTGTTTTTATCCCAATATTGAAGAAGTTGTTTGGCAATGGCAATAAGCCACAATTTTCCAGCAAAATGGTCAAGACCTGATTAAGAAAGCAAAGACTTTTTTAGTCATAAAATTAATTTTTTCTTAACAAAGTAAACGTTCAAAAAATTAGCTTTTATCGATTTAATAAAGGTTAAGCCCGACCCAAGAAAATATAGAACGGTAAGGTTGGGGCGCAAAAGTATTTATTGATCGCACACCATAATTTAAATAATTTCAAGGAGTAATAATGGCAACCGTCAAAGTAGCGATTAACGGTTTTGGGCGCATTGGCAGATTAGTATTCCGTGCTGGACTAGACAATCCCCAAATAGAATTTGTCTGTATTAACGATTTAGTTCCCGCCGAAGCGATCGCCTATCTGCTCAAATATGATTCTACTCATGGTCGTTTTGCAGGTAGTGTTGAAGCCCAAGATAACGCCATTGTAGTCAACGGCAAGCATATTCCCTGTATCTCAGTCAGAAATCCTGAAGAATTGCCTTGGGCAGAATATCAGGTAGATTATGTGGTCGAATCTACAGGACTATTTACCACTTATGAAGGAGCAGCCAAACATTTAACCGCAGGAGCTAAAAGAGTTGTCATTTCAGCTCCGACTAAAGATCCCGAGCGAGTAAAAACCTTGCTAGTAGGAGTCAATCACGATAGTTTTGATCCCCGAGTTGATGCGATCGTTTCTAACGCTAGCTGTACGACTAATTGTTTAGCCCCGATCGCTAAGGTAATTAACGATAATTTTGGCCTCAAAGAAGGTCTGATGACTACCATCCACGCCATGACAGCTACTCAACCGACAGTAGACGGATTCAACAAAAAAGACTTACGTTCAGGACGTAGTGCCGCCCAAAACATCATCCCTGCATCCACAGGAGCAGCCAAAGCTGTAGCCTTGGTTTTACCAGAGCTAGCAGGAAAATTAACGGGCATGGCAATGCGCGTACCAACTCCTGATGTATCGGTGGTGGATCTTACTTTCCGCACCGAACAAGCCACCAGCTATGATGAAATCTGTCGTGCCATGGAAGCGGCAGCATTAGGCGAGATGAAAGGAGTTCTGGGCTATACTACTGAGCCTGTAGTTTCTACAGACTTCACGGGTGATCCCCACTCCAGTATTTTTGATGCCAGTGCTGGAATGGAGTTGAACAGCAACTTCTTTAAGGTTGTAGCTTGGTATGACAATGAATGGGGTTATTCCAACCGAGCAATCGACCTAATTTTAGCAATGGTAGCCAAAGAAACAGAAATACTAGCTACGGCATAAGCTTAAATTATTTTAGAAATAGAGGTCGAGCGGAATTTGCTTATTCCCATGCCTAATGCCTAAATTTCTGTTAAGGGTGTGCGATCGCGATTCAAAGCAACTGCTTGACTTTGGGTCGCATCGCCATCTTCAATATACAAAGTTCCCCGTACTGTCACTAAAAAAGATATATTAATTTGCGCCTGGATCTTGATCGAGACATAAAATTTACTAGTTTAAGAAGGAGAATTAATGCTGAACCAATCAGAAGCCGTAATTGAAGCGATCGCTGCCAGAGAAATCCTCGATTCTCGTGGTCGTCCCACCATTGAAGCAGAGGTACGTCTGGAGACTGGCGTTGTGGGATTGGCTCAAGTGCCTAGTGGCGCATCTACAGGTAGTTTTGAAGCTCATGAACTAAGAGATGGCGATAAAAATCGCTACGGCGGCAAAGGAGTTTTAATTGCAGTCCGTAACGTCAAGGAAAAAATTACTCCCGAACTCTTAAACGTAGATGCCTTAGAACAGGAAACCGTAGATCGGATTATGATTGATCGCGACGGTTCACCCAACAAAAAGAATTTGGGAGCAAACGCTATTTTAGCGGTATCTTTAGCTACTGCCAAGGCTGCTGCGGAAGAGGTTGAGCTACCCTTATATCGTTATTTAGGCGGACCATTATCTAATGTGCTGCCAGTGCCTATGATGAACGTGATTAACGGCGGCTCACACGCAGATAACAATGTAGACTTCCAAGAATTTATGATTATGCCTGTGGGGGCAGATTCTTTCAGAGAAGCCTTGCGCTGGGGAGCAGAAGTATTTGCCACGCTAAGCCAGGTATTAGGCGAAAAAGGTCTTTTATCGGGAGTGGGCGACGAGGGGGGCTATGCACCTAACTTGGGTTCTAATCAAGAAGCTTTAGACCTACTAATGACTGCTATTGAAAAATCTGGATACAAGCCAGGGGAGGAAATTGCTTTGGCAATGGATGTGGCTGCCAGTGAATTTTATCAAGATGGTAAGTATACCTATGATGGTGAAGCTCATTCTCCTGAAGAATTTATTGCCTACCTAGCGGAGTTGGTAGAAAAATATCCGATTATTTCTATCGAAGATGCGCTGCATGAAGATGATTGGGATAGCTGGAAAACTTTAACCGAAAAACTAGGTTCAAAGATTCAGCTAGTAGGAGATGATTTATTTGTGACCAATAAAACTAGATTACAAAAGGGCATTGATTTAAAGGTGGGTAACGCCATTTTGATCAAACTAAATCAAATTGGTACGCTGACTGAAACCCTAGAAACAATCGACCTGGCCACTCGCAGTGGCTATCGTTCCGTAATTAGCCATCGCTCTGGCGAAACCGAAGATACGACCATTGCCGATTTAGCGGTTGCTACCCGCGCGGGACAGATTAAAACTGGCTCGCTTTGCCGTAGTGAAAGGGTTGCCAAATACAATCGCCTGTTGCGAATTGAAGAGGAATTAGGCGATCGCGCGGTATATGCTGGCACAGTTGGATTAGGTCCAAAAGGCTAATTAATTGCTTACTTTCTGAACCAAAGCTTAAGGCTTGGACATTTTCCAGCCTCTCAGGTCACTTCTAGTTGTAACCTATAAACAGCTAGATTAAATTAGACATGGCAATATAGAAGTGAGTTATACAAAATTGGACTTAGACAGCGTTTGCCCCACTGCAATTTTTATGACCAAATTGCCTGTCTGTGCCACAAGCAATTATTTATCCAAACATCATCTTTAGGGAAACATGGACACAAAAACTTCTCAAAAGCTTGGTCAAAACCTTAGTGGTAGTAATTTGGCTAATCCTGCGATTCAGGTAGAAGACGATCGCACGGGAATGAGCATAGAGACTCTCAAGCGAGCCTTTGCTGACAACTTATTTTATGTTCAGGGGAAAGACGAATCTACGGCTACACTTCATGATTACTATCAGGCATTAGCCTACACAGTGCGAGATCGTCTACTCCATCGTTTTATCAAGACTGGACGCACTTACTACACCGAGGACGTTAAGGTAGTTTCTTATCTCTCCGCCGAGTTTTTAATGGGTCGCCATCTAGAAAACAACCTAATTTCTCTGGGTATCTATGAAAAAATGCGCCAGGTAGTAGAGGAATTTAACTTAGATATCGAAGATTTAGTCGAAGAA
This sequence comes from Pleurocapsa sp., assembly GCA_050330395.1. Taxonomy (GTDB): domain Bacteria; phylum Cyanobacteriota; class Cyanobacteriia; order Cyanobacteriales; family Xenococcaceae; genus Waterburya. The sequence continues at coordinate 12,377 of JBHJNW010000119.1, read as the reverse complement.
GAACCCGATCCAGGCTTGGGGAACGGCGGTTTAGGTAGACTGGCTGCTTGTTTCCTCGATTCTTTAGCTAACTTAGAAATTCCCGCCATTGGCTATGGCATTCGCTACGAATTCGGCATTTTTCATCAGGCTTTGAGAGACGGCTGGCAGGCAGAAATTCCCGATAACTGGCTGATGTTTAAAAATCCTTGGGAAATAGCTCGTCCCGAAGATTCAGTCGAGATCAAGCTAGGGGGGCATACCGAAAGCTATCGTGATGAACAAGGAAACAACCGCGTGAGCTGGATTTGCGATCGCAAGGTAAAAGCCGTTCCTTACGATACCCCAGTGGCAGGATATCGCACTAATACTGTAAACTCCCTGCGCCTCTGGAAAGCTGAAGCTAGTGAACAATTTAACTTCGAGGCGTTCAATGCAGGTAATTATGACCGCGCCGTCGCCGAAAAAATGAGTTCAGAAACTATCTCCAAGGTACTGTATCCCAACGATAATACCCCCCAAGGTAAAGAGCTACGCCTAGCACAGCAATATTTCTTTGTTTCTGCTTCTCTTTATGATTTGATTCGTATTCATTTAAACGTTTACCCCGATCTGAGTAATTTCCACGAACGAGCGGCAATTCAACTCAATGATACTCATCCCGCCGTAGCGGTAGCAGAATTAATGCGCCTGTTGGTTGATGAACACGGCATGGACTGGGAGCAGGCTTGGGAAATTACTCAAAAAACCTTGGCATACACTAACCACACTTTACTGCCAGAAGCGTTAGAAAGATGGTCAGTCAGTTTATTTGGTCGAATGTTGCCAAGACACATTGAGATTATCTACGAAATCAATCACCGTTTTCTCGAAGATATTCGCACCTGGTTTCCTGACGATGAAGATTTAGCTTCTGAGCTTTCCATTATTGAAGAAGGAGCAGACAAAAAAGTTCGCATGGCAAACCTTGCCTGCGTTGGTAGCCATGCCATCAACGGCGTTGCAGCTTTACATACCAAGCTACTGCAAAAATATACTCTTCAGGGTTTCGCTAAATTGTGGCCTGAAAAATTCTTTAATAAAACTAACGGAGTTACTCCTCGTCGCTGGATTTTGCTCAGTAATCCTCGACTAGCAAAGCTGATTACGGAAAAAACTCAAAGTGACTCTTGGTTGAAAAACTTAGACGAGATGCGGGTGTTAGAAAAATTTACCGACGATCCCGAATTTTGCCAGCAATGGCGAGAAATTAAGCGTCAAAACAAAATTAACCTGGCAGCGCAAATTAAGAAAACTAAAAATATTGACGTTAACGTTGATTCCATCTTTGATGTTTTAGTCAAGCGAATTCACGAATACAAACGTCAGCATTTGATGGTGCTACATATTATCACCCTCTATAATCGCATCAAGCAAAATCCCAATATCGATATTGTGCCTCGTACCTTTATCTTTGGCGGGAAAGCTGCCCCTGGTTATTTTATGGCCAAGCTAATTATCAAATTTGCTAACGCGGTAGGAGAAGTAGTCAACAAAGATCCCGATGTCAGAGGACGTTTAAAAGTAGTCTTTTTGCCAAACTTTAATGTCTCTTTGGGTCAAAAAATCTATCCAGCTGCGGACTTATCCGAGCAAGTTTCTACCGCTGGTAAAGAAGCGTCGGGTACGGGAAATATGAAGTTTGCCATGAATGGTGCATTGACTATTGGTACTTTAGATGGGGCTAACATTGAAATCCGTGAAGAAGCCGGTGAAGAAAACTTTTTCTTGTTTGGTTTGACAGCCGAGGAAGTTTATCAAATGAAGGCAGACGGGTACGATCCAATGTCTTATTACAATAGCAACGAGGGATTAAAGGCAGTAATCGATCGCGTTGCTAACGGATACTTCAGTCACGGTGATACCAAGTTATTTAAGCCGATTGTTGACTCTTTACTCTTTGACGATCCCTATATGTTGCTGGCAGATTATCAAGACTACATCGACTGTCAGGATAGAGTTTCCGAGACTTACAAAGATCGAGATCAATGGACTAAGATGTCGATTCTTAATTCCGCACGGATGGGTAAATTTTCTAGCGATCGCACTATTAAAGAATACTGCGAGCAAATTTGGGATGTTAAACCAGTTCAAATTAATTTAGACGCTTACAATAACTAGCACTAATTAAAGTTAACTGCTTGCGATTAACTTTAAGTGCCAATTGCTCATGGAATTATAGATTAATAAATCAATTAAAGCAGATGTCCTCAACAGGGCATCTTTTTTTGCTCAATCAGAAATAGAAATACTGAGATCTGGTTTGTCTAGTTATTGTTAACTATTTCTTCCAGTTGAGTTGTAGTTAGGGAGCGAATAATCGACAATTCAAAGGCATTGTTGCTGATTTGATTCAAGCGATCGCTTTGTAAATAAGTTTGATACTCTGGTTGTTGAGCAAGATAAACTTTAAAAAAAGCGGTGCTTAAAGTTTTTAAAGCAGGATAAGCCGAAGTTGGACTAGGCCCGACAGCTGTATCGGGTACGGGTAAAACCCCTAAACCCTCTTGCAAAAAACTAAAGTGTGTTCCTGGTTTAAACAACACCAGATATTTATCCAAATTCCCATCTAACCAGCTAAAGGGTCTAATTTGTTCGGTAACAGGAGGCATAATTAAATCATTTGTACCCCCAATCAGCATCGTGGGTACTTGTATCGAACTCATGCCAGCTGGACCAAAAATTTTTCCCATCGGATTGATGGCGATCGCCGCCTTAATTCGCGGATCTTTTAACTGGATGCGAGGTTGATTTAATCCATTTAAAGTACATTTGGCCAAAGAAGATAAATCTAATACAACATCTCGATAATTTTCTGGGTCACACTCTGTAGCTGTTTGGTCAGCAATTAGTTCTCCTCCTGCTAAAGCTAAAGAGGTATAACCGCCAAAAGACTGACCAATTATTCCTACCTGTTGCAGATTAATCTTAGATTTTGATTCTAATTGGTCAAGGACGTATTTTACATCTAAAGGCTGATCGATTAAATTATTTGGTTCAGGAAATCGCTCCTGTCCTGTCAAAAATCGATCAAATTTATTCAGACTAATATCATTGTGTTCAATTACAGCTACAGCGAAGCCATGAGAAACTAGATGTTTGGCTAAATAAGCAAAGGTGAGGCGGCTAGAAGCCACACCATGAGAAATAACAATTAAAGGAACAGGTTGTTCTGTTGATGGCTGATAAAGATCGAAATATCCTGGATTGGGGCGACGAGGATTATTGTAGGCAATGGTTTGTTTCTGCCAAGTGTATTTGCCTGGAATTTTTAGATCTGGTAGTCGCTCAAGTTTAGCATGATAGTTATTGGGGATATTTGTACCTTGTTGATGCTCATCATCGGCAAACCAAGCCTGGTCAATTGCGGCACGGTTTTTAGAAAGTATCGTTCCTCGTTGAATATACTGAGTCAATACCTTTAAATCCAGATAAACTGTGGACAAAGGAAATTGACGTAATAAATTTATTACGGTTAGTCCTTGATCGTCGAAAGCAGCAGCAATAATTGCTCCTCTTAGGGCATAAAAACCATTGCGTTTGACATCGCCTCTAATACCTTTGCCAAAATTCTCGAGTACTACTTCTCCAACACTTGAATTGCTAAATTTAGCGATAGTTAAAGGATCAAATTCTAGAGGAGTAGACAAGATCTCTGGCAGTCTTGCTAGCTGCTGTGGTGGCAAGCGGTTAAGATAGTAGGCAAGTTCGGCAGTTATTTCCCCTTTAGTAGCAAAAGCTGCGAGATCTGCGACCTTAATATCAAACTGACCAAAGGGCGGATAATTAAACGTAATTCTTTCTGCGGCTGTAACTGAAAAGGAAAAAAAGACAGAAGAAACACCTAAAACCAAAGAAATAAGACCAGACCTAATATTTTGCGCAATCACCACCGAATTTAATTGATTTATCTAACAGAACTATCTTTTAGTTTAGAAAATTATTAGTGGGTACTGGTTAGTTACTATTAATCATCCGTTAGTTTGCTGTTTGATATCCTACGCGATCGCCCTGTTGAGCAAATAAATCTTTAGCTGTCGGCAGATATAGCATTGCTCTATAGCACTACGCATTAAAGTTAGGACATTCTGCCAACTTGAAATCATTCCTAAAAAAAGGCGATCGCCGTAGATCTAAGCGATCGCCATAGACAATTAATCACTCATAATTAAGAAGCTTCTTTCTTAGCCGTAGTTTTCTTCTTGGCAGTACTAGTTTTTTTCTTAGCCGTAGTTTTTTTGCTGCTTTGTCGCGCCGTTTTCTTCTTAGTCGCTGCTTTTTCGGCTAATAACTCGAGTGCTTTTTCTAAAGTTATTCCTTCTACGGTTTCGTCTTGAGGTAACCCAGCATTAACTTTGCCATGCTTGACATAGTTACCGTAAGGACCTTGATAAATATTAACTGGCTCTTTATCTTCGGGATGTGCGCCTAATTCCCGCAGGGGTGTCTTTTTGCTGCCACCGCGACCGCGTTTTGGTTCTGCCAGTAGCTCTAAAGCCCGTTCTAGAGTTACGGTTAAGACATCATCTTCTTTTTTGAGCGAGCGATAATCTCGCTGTAGTTTAGTGTCTTCTGGCCCTTTAAATTCATGGACTACATAAGGGCCAAAACGTCCTAATGCCGCTTTAATTTTGCCTCCTGTAGCGGGATGTTGTCCTAGTAAACGGGGAAGTGATAATAAACCCACCGCCATTTCAAGAGTTACGTCATCCTTAGTCGCATCTGTTTTGCTATCTTTTTTAGGAATCGAACTCATTTTGGGCTTGGGATTGTCATCGGTTTTGTCACCCAACTGTACATATGGGCCATATTTACCGATTTTAAAATAAATTGGTTCGCCCGTCTCCGGATGCAGCCCAACTTTTTCAGGTCCTTCTTTTTTCTGGCGGATTAAAGCTTCAATTTGCTCGGGGTTTAGATCCGCAGGGGTTAAATCGTCGGGGATAGAAACTTTGAGGACTTCTGTTTCTCCCTCATCATTAGTTATTTCAATATAAGGACCATATTTGCCGATGCGAACCGTAGCGTCGAGGTTTTCTAAGTGAATAGTTTTGGCGATCGCTGGTTCAATTTCCTCATTTTTGACATCAATTTGAGTTTTTAGACCTGTTTCTCCTTTATAAAACTGATCGAGATAGGGAATCCACTCTGCACCACCACGGGCAATTTCATCCAAAGTTTGCTCCATTTTGGAAGTAAACTCTGTATCAACTAGATCGGGGAAGTGTTCTTCTAACAGGGCAGTCACCGCAAAAGCGGTAAAGGTAGGAATTAAAGCCTTGCCACGCATCTGAACATAGCCGCGATCAATGATTGTACCAATAACGCTAGCGTAGGTACTAGGACGACCAATACCTTCTTTTTCGAGAGTTTTAACCAAAGATGCTTCGGTATATCTAGCGGGAGGTTGAGTTTCATGACCGATCGCTTCTAGTTCTTTACACTCGGGGCGATCGCCTTTTTTCAAAGCAGGTAAAAGTACTTCTCGATCTTCTAAAGCTGCATCGGGATTATCCGAACCTTCGACATAGGCGCGGAAGAAGCCTGGAAATTCGATTCGCTGACCATTGGCGCGAAAAACCGCATTTTCTACGCTCACATCAACCGCAATTTGAGTCAGTTGGGCCTCTGCCATCTGACAAGCAACAGTCCGCTTCCAGATTAAATCATACAGTTTAAATTCGCGGTCTTTAAGCTTGGTTTCTTTTGGTGTACGGAAACTTTCCCCAGCGGGACGAATTGCTTCGTGCGCCTCCTGTGCGCCTTTGCTGTTGCTGTATTGACGAGATTTGGGACTAAGATATTCCTTGCCATACATTTGTTCTACACAGTTACGGGCAGCCGCGATCGCCTGTTGGGACAAATGGACTGAATCTGTCCGCATATAGGTAATAAACCCCTTTTCGTAGAGTTTTTGGGCTACTCCCATAGTTTCTCTAGCAGAGATACCGAATTTACGATTAGATTCTTGCTGTAGGGTAGAGGTGGTAAACGGAGGATAAGGACGGCGTTTAGAAGCTTTTTCTTCGCGATTAGTAACTGTCCAAGTCTTGTCAAAAATTCGTTCTTTTAGCTTATTAGCTTCAGTTTCGTTGAGCAATACAACGTCTCGACCTTCAGCAATTTTCCCTGTATCTGAGTCGAAGTCGCTACCAGTAGCTAGCCTTTTACCATCGAGGGTAATTAGCTTTGCTTCAAAAGGTTTTTTGTTTTGTTCCAAGTCGGCTTTAAGATCCCAATAACCCCCAGATTGGAATGCTCGGCGTTCTCTTTCTCTGGTTACAGTTAAGCGTACTGCTACAGATTGAACTCTACCTGCGGATAAACCCCAGGATATTTTTTTCCACAGCAGAGGCGAGACAGTATAGCCCACCAAACGATCTAAAATGCGTCGCGTCTCTTGAGCATGGACTAAATCTTGGTCTACCTCACGACAGTCTAGTAATGCTCTTTGGATCGCCTCTTTAGTGATTTCATGAAACACCATGCGTTTTACCGGCACTTTAGGCTTAAGAATCTCTAATAAATGCCAGCTAATGCTTTCTCCTTCGCGGTCTTCGTCTGTTGCCAGAATCAATTCATCTGCGGTCTTTAAGGCAGTTTTTAATTCTCTGACTATCTTCTTTTTTTTCTCTGGAACGACATAAATCGGCTGAAATTTGTCTTCTATATTAATTCCCAAAGTTGCCCATTTTTTGTCTTTGTAGGCAGGGGGAATTTCTTTGGCGGAGGGGGGCAAATCTCGGACGTGACCCATAGATGCCTCAACCTGATAGCCAGCAGGCAGATAGTTACGAATAGTGCGCGCTTTTGTAGGAGACTCGACAATAACTAATGTTGACATAGAGATGAAGTTAACGCAATAAAATAGGAAGGTTTGATTTTAATAGAGATTTATTTTCTAATCTATAGTTATAATCCCTCAAACGACAAACATCTTTTTTGTTGAGGTGTTGTTTTCACCATAACCAAGATTTACCAAAAGTTGATGCTCGGTTTATTAAAAAGCCAAAACATAATAAGCTGAAACAGAATAAAGATCGAGAGTTACAATCCTTTGTATAGCTCTTACAGCAATTTTTCAATTGTATCTATATCTGACAATACCTAAATCTATGGATTTTTCTAGCAGTGTAGCCTCTCAGCTTCATGCAGCGACAATTTGGCCTGAGGGCATTGTCATTGTTACTCTCATGGCTGTTTTAATAGGCGATTTAATCTTTGGGCGTAGTTCCTCCCGTTGGTTGCCGTATCTGGCGATCTCTGGCTTATTTAGCACTCTTGTCGCTCTCTTCTTTCAGTGGAACAACCCCGAGGCGATCGCCTTTTTAGGCTCGTTTAATGGTGACAATCTTAGCATTGTCTTTCGCGGGATTGTCGCTCTCTCGGCAATGGTTACGATCCCGATGTCTATTCGCTATATTCAGCAGTCGGGGACATCTTTGGCAGAATTCATCGCGATTATGCTTACCGCTACCTTAGGAGGAATGTTCCTCTGTGGAGCAAATGAGCTAACGATGGTGTTTATTTCTCTAGAGATGTTGAGTATCTCTTCTTACCTAATGACGGGCTATATGAAGCGCGATCCTCGTTCTAACGAAGCTGCGTTGAAATATCTGCTAATCGGTGCAGCTAGTTCGGCAATTTTCCTTTATGGAATGTCATTGCTTTATGGTTTGTCTGGGGGCGAAACAAATCTTAATGCGATTGCCAGTAAAGTCACAGCGATCAACGGCTTACAGTCTTTGGGTTTAGCGATTTCTTTGGTATTTGTCATCGCGGGTATTGCTTTTAAAATCTCGGCAGTCCCTTTCCACCAGTGGACACCAGACGTTTATGAAGGTTCACCCACTCCCGTAGTGGCTTTTTTGTCTGTTGGTTCAAAAGCAGCGGGTTTTGCTTTAGCTATTCGTCTATTAGTGACAGCCTTTGGTTCACTAACCGAACAATGGCACTTTATCTTTACTGCCCTAGCAATTCTCAGTATGGTATTGGGTAACGTGGTAGCCCTAGCGCAAACTAGCATCAAACGGATGTTAGCGTATTCATCCATCGCCCAAGCTGGCTTTGTAATGATTGGTTTGATTGCTGGGACAGATAATGGTTATTCCAGCATGATCTTTTATCTGTTTATCTATTTATTTATGAACCTGGGAGCGTTCACCTGTATTATTTTGTTCTCTCTGCGTACAGGTACAGATCAAATTGCTGAATATGCAGGTTTATATCAAAAAGATCCCTTACTAACTCTTTGCTTGAGCATCTGCTTACTTTCTTTGGGCGGTATTCCCCCGATGGCTGGCTTCTTCGGTAAGATTTATCTATTCTGGGCAGGTTGGCAGGCTGGGCTTTATGGCTTAGTCTTACTCGGTCTAATCACCAGCGTCATCTCGATTTACTACTATATCCGCGTCGTCAAAATGATGGTAGTCAAAGAACCCCAGGAAATGTCCGACTCGGTTAAAAACTACCCAACGATCAACTGGAAGCTGACCGGTATGCGACCTTTACAAGTAGGTATTGTAGCTTCCGCCATTATTACTTCCTTAGCTGGAATTTTATCTAATCCTTTGTTTACCTTGAGCAGTAATTCTGTTGCTACTACGCCAATATTGCAATCGGCGATTATTACTCAAGAAATACAAATACCTCAAAGCAAAGTTCAAGTCTCGACAGTGGAAGATTTGTTTAATAAATAATCAACTAATTAATTCAGTTAAATAACACTTACGCTTAGTCTGCCTTGGCAGGCTATTTTTTTAGGAGATACAATCGCAATTATTTGCACGAATCTGAAACTAAACAAACTTACTTGAATGAATGAAGCTGCCATTAAAGTCTATTTAAATCGCTTTCCGCTTAAAAAATTAACTGAGGTGGATAAAACTGTTCAGATCTATAAATGCAACTTTGAGTCATCTCCTGAATTAGGTCAAGAATATTCTGCAATTAACAGCATTCCTTATAAAATTGGATATACATCAGGGGTAAGATTTGGTTCAACTATTATTACTAAAGAGAAAATATCTGACAGATACTTGAGTAATAAAGATTGGACTTTGCAACATCAAGAAACAAAGCTTTTAAATCCAGAAAATCTGGTTGAAAAACAGGCTTTAGAAAGATTAGAAAGGCGTTGGCTAGGTAATGAAATTAGACAAATATCTGAAAGAAATAGAGTAGAAAAATCCTCAGAAGGAGGATTTATTTGGTGGAATGCCGATAAGGTTATTCTCGCAGATTTAGGTTGGGAAGTTCACACAGGAGTTCGTTTAGATTTAGACCTTCACTCTTCAGGCATGGTATTAGTTGAAATTGATACTCATCATCGTTTTTACTCTCCTTGGACATTAGAACAATGGTTGCAAACTTATTCTGATCTTCCAATTAAGTGGGTACGAAATACCTATAATTTTCTTTCCTGGCAACTAGTTCGCACTACTAATGAAAACCCTGAGCAAGTAATATTATCAACAGGGGCGAGTCTAGCAGATTATCATCGAAAATTAAACATACCTGCAACAGAAGCGGAAATAAAGGATGCGAGAGTTGTTTATTTAAATAGCAAAAATCAAGAAATACCACATCTTTCTACTAGATTAAGACCTAGTATAACAATGGAAATTTTAAGTATTTTAAAAGAAAGAGGTTCCAAAGAAGCTGCTAAAGTTTTTTCTCAAACTCGTCAACCTACTAAAGATCGCTTTGAAAAAGGGGAGAATACAGCTAAATGGTTGGCTCAAAAAATTTACAATGTTGATGTTAGGATAAAACCTCAAAAAGTTCCAGGAATTATTTTGAGAGATAAATCTCCCTTACTATTAACTAAATCAATTAAGGTTAATCGTCCAAAAAAGAGTCTAGATGTAGGCTGTTATAGTGTTGGGGAAAAACAGTTTGGGTGCTTGGATTTAACAAACAGCGGTGGCTGGTCAAAATTTATTAGCAATAAGCTAGAAAGTGTAGCCAAAAAAAGTGATGTAAATATTTTTCTAGAATCTGCAAAAAATAAACAGGATTTACCAAATGGTTCGTTAGCACGTAAACAATTCTGGCAGAGTTGGGCAAATCAAGGTACTCAAACCATTTTGGTTGTCACCCCCTGGTTAGAAAATACGGTAAAAGCTCAATTTCAAAGAGAAGCTTTAGAAGCTAATATTGCACTTCAGTTTATGCAGCCTATGTTTAAGCTTGAAGATTATCGCATTGCTAATATTGTTTTAGGTTTATTACTGAAAGCAAAATGGCAGCCAGTCGGATTAGAAACGATACAAGATCAATACGCAGCAGAAGTAGTGATTGGTTTTGATGCGGGAACAAATAGACAAATGTATTACGGTACAAGTGCGTTTGCTGTTTTAGCCAACGGACAAAATTTGGGTTGGGAAATTCCAGAAGCGCAACGAGGAGAAACAATAAGTGGTCAAGTAGTCTGGCGTACTGTAAGTAATATTATTACCAGATTTCAGGCTCAAGAAAATAGAATGCCGAAGCGCATACTGCTACTACGAGATGGTATTGTTCAAGCTGACGAATTTTTAGAGACAGTTGCAGAGTTAAATAAAGCAAATATTGCCGTCGATATTTTAGGGGTGAGAAAAAGTGGTGCAGGAAGAATGGCAGTATTACCCGATCAGTTAGAATTTTTAACAGACGCATCATCTGGAACAGCGATATTATCAGCTGATGGAAATACTTTTCGTATTGTTACTTCTGAAGCCAAGGCGGGAGGAAGCGCACGTCCTTTGCAAGTAGTTAGAGATTATGGAGATGCGCCTTTAGAAATTTTAGCTCGTCAAATTGATAGACTGTGTATGCTAAACCCTGCCAGTGCATCTGCTTATAGTCGTCTTCCTTACGTTATTCATTTTGCTGATAGGATGGCAAAATTGGTTCAGCGTTTAGGAGGAGTGGGAGTTTTGCAAGGAGTCGATCGCCAGAAAATTATCTGTGCCTAATTTGATGTACAGCGATCGCCCTACTTAAAGGTATAATCTTTAACTAAGGCGATCGTCTAGTAGCTCAATCTATTACTTGGCATTTTTGAGCCAGCTAAAGTGAGCGCGAACATCTTTACCCACCTCTTCAATGGGATGTTCTGCTTCCAAACGTCGGGTAGCGGTAAATCCTGGCTTACCAGCCTGATTTTCTAAAATAAAGTCACGGGCAAAATCCCCTTGCTGAATTTCTCGCAAAATCTTACGCATTTCAGCGCGAGTATTTTCGTTGACTATTCTCGGACCACGAGTATAGTCACCATATTCAGCGGTAGTCGAGATACTGTCGCGCATTTTGGCTAAACCGCCTTCAACAATCAGATCGACGATTAATTTAACTTCATGCAAACATTCAAAGTAAGCCAATTCAGGCTGATAGCCAGCTTCCACGAGGGTTTCAAAGCCCGTTTTAATCAAAGCACTTAGACCACCGCAAAGAACTGCTTGTTCGCCAAACAAATCGGTTTCGGTTTCTTCTCTAAAAGAAGTTTCCAAAATACCCGCTCTAGTACCGCCGACACCTTTAGCATAGGCCATAGCGCGATCGCGTGCCTGACCTGTCGCATCTTGATATACCGCAAATAGGCAGGGTACACCCTGTCCTTGAGTATAGGTGCGTCTAACCAAGTGTCCTGGACCTTTTGGCGCAACCATCATTACGTCTACTGACTCGGGAGGAACAATTTGACCAAAGTGAATATTAAATCCATGAGCAAACGCTAAAATTTTACCGTCGGTTAGATGAGGTGCAATTTCTTCGGTATACACTTTCTTTTGGACTTCATCTGGTAGCAGAATCATAATTAGATCTGCTGTTTTAGCTGCATCTTCTACAGAATGAACGGTTAATCCATCTGCCTCTGCTTTGGCTTTTGACTTACTAGAAGGATATAAACCAACAATTACGTTTACTCCGCTATCTTTGAGATTAAGAGCATGAGCGTGTCCCTGAGAACCATAACCGATAATAGCCACTGTCTTATCTTTCAACAGGTCTAGATTGGCATCCTCGTCGTAATACATCCGCGCCATAGAATTTCTCCTGTATCGTTAAATCTTGCCTGATTATTATAGTTTTTTATGCCAACTGAGAAAACATAATGAAAACGATAAACTTTATAGACACAATCTATAGGTGTTTTTTTAAACCAGCCTAATGGAGACTCAAATAAAAATGACTATAAAGAAATATGAATTTTCAGACATTTGAAATGGGATATAGTATTTGTCCGTCTCGAAACAAAATAGACCTCTTGCATGAATAGAAAGAAAATGAGAAAAGTAGGATAATGACGCGATCGCGAAACAAAATATGACCGACGAACAAGTACAATTGTGGGCTGAGTTTAGTGATCGCATGAT
>JBHJNW010000118.1:0-37809 GCA_050330395.1 Pleurocapsa sp. | reverse complement strand
TTTTGCCAGAGTTAAACAAATCAGCAATCTTACGAGTGAGCGAAGTCATATTCTCCAGTTTCTTAGCTCTTCTTGTCGTCAATATTATCTACTTTGTTAGTTTAACTGCGGAATGTCAGTTATACTAAAAGACCATATTGCCGTCGTGATCTGGGGTAGAAATTTAGATAGCATCGGGAACTTGCGCCACAATTTGTTTACCAATTTCAATCGAAGCAGTAGCAGCAGGAGAAGGAGCGTTACAGACATGGAGTGCTTTGTCGACCTTGACAATTAAAAAGTCTTCAACCATCTTGCCATCATTTTTTAAAGCTTGCGCTCTTACCCCCGCAGGAGTGGGAACGACATCATCAGCTTGCACTTCAGGAATTAATCTTTGTAGACTACGGACAAAAATTGCTTTACTATAGGAGCGGATCATCTCCTGGATTCCTTCGTTATAAAATTTCCCTGCCAGTTTCCAAAAGCCAGGATAGGTCATCGTGTCCATGAAGTCCCTGAGATCGAAATCCCACTTGTTATAAGCCTCTCGTTTAAAGCCTAGTACTGCATTTGGTCCAGCATGAACACTACCATCAATACCTGGGGTAAAATGGACTCCCAAGAAGGGGAAATTAGGATTAGGAACGGGATAAATTGCTCCATTGACCAAATAACGTTTTTCAGGGGTTAATTCGTAATATTCTCCTCGAAACGGAATGATTTTAGCTGGTGGCTGCTCATTAGCAAGTTGGGTAAGGCGATCGCTATATAATCCTCCACAGTTAATTAAAAACTTAGTTTGGTATTCACCCTGATTAGTCTCTAAAACATGACCTTCTGGGGTAGATTTAATGCCCTGAACACGAGTGTTGTTATGTAGATCTACACCTTGATTTTTGGCGATCTCCGCGTATTGCTGGCAAACTTGTTGATAATCGACTATTCCCGTTGATTTGACCCAAATTCCCGCTAAACAATTAACATGAGGTTCAATTTCTTGTACTTGCTCTTTAGCGATCTTTTTAATATCAAGCTCATTAGCTATTCCTCTGTCGTAGAGATTATCTAATAGAGGTAATTCATACTCTTCTGTCGCCACGATAACTTTGCCACATATCTTATAATCGATATTGTATTGGTCGCAAAAAGCCACCATCGAGCGATTGCCTTCACGACAAAGTTTGGCTTTATAACTTCCTGGTTTGTAATAGATACCCGAATGTATTACACCACTATTATGTCCTGTCTGATGAGCAGCCCAAGCTGTTTCTTTTTCTAACAAGGCAATTTTAGCTGTGGGAAACCTTTGACTAAGAGCCATTGCCGTCGATAAGCCAACAATCCCACCACCGATAATAGTATAGTTATACATATGTGTATGATTAATATTAATAAGCTAAGTTCAAATAAATCTTGGTTCAATCAATTAAAGCTTTAAACAAAACAATAAATAAGGGATGAAGATTAATTCCTCCTCATCCCTCATCTTTGATCTCTAGATACTGTTAAAGTGCGACTACTTCAGTCGAAACACCCATGTCTTTGAGCATTTCGCTAATTTCATCTATGTAGATGGCATTCATGACAATTACCTTATCTGGTTGATAAGTTTTGAGAAATTCAGGTGACATAATTTCTTTCCCTACCCCAGGAATATATTTGCCGTGACGGTGGGGGTTAATATCGACAGCATATTGAATTTTATCGATAGTTTTTAGGGTGGTTAAAAAGGCAACACACTTGGAACCAGAACCCCAGACTACGACTTTTTCGCCCTTCGCCTGAGCATCTTCGAGATACTTTTTCCAGTATTCAAGCTTGCCAGTTATTTTTTCGGTAAATAACTGTACATCTGCTGCCACGTCTTGAACGGTTTCTTCAAAAGGATGAACCTTATCTGAAGACATTGCTATGGGTTTGGCTTCAATCAAAAGATACTGATCGCCATAATCGCAGAAGAGATCGGTTACTTCAAAACCACTGTTGCGGAATAAACGAGCTAGTGTACCAGGACTAAAATAGGAGCAATGTTCGTAGTAAATGTCTTCAAAAGCCTGTTCTTTTAGTACTCTAGTATTGTCTGGTATTTCAAATACGACTACAGTATTGCGATCGCCAATTGATTTACGGACTGTTTTGATAAATTCAGAGGTAGGTTGAATATGCTCTAAGGTATGACGACAGCAAATAAAGTCACCGACATACTTAGCGTGTTTTTCAGAATAATAATCTTGAATAAAAGTAACGCGATCGGCTGCTTCACTTTCGACTCTGCCAGGAACTACACTAGGATCGATACCCACACCACGATTGTTACCTAATTCACAAAGAAGCAGTAAAAAATCCCCCTTACTACAGCCAATTTCAATAATATCTTTGTTATGTAGGTCGTATTTGTCAATCAGATGATTAGCTAGCTTGAGCGAGAACTTATTAAAGGTAGGAGAATAGCTTTGTTGATCTTCGTAGTTTGGTGCATAGGATGACCATTTAGCATCAAATTCCGTGTTAGTAATGAAGCCGCAGCGATCGCAAAAGCCTAAAACCACGTCACCGCAAGGAAAATTTATTGCTTCCTTTTGACTAGACATCATCAAGCAACTATGAACAGGAACATCACGAACTTCATAGAAAACAGCCAGCTCATGATGACCACAATTAGGACATGAATGCTCAATCTTTTGATTATTTGCTCCTAATGGACTGGTAGTAGAAATCAAATTTTGCACCATGGTGGAACACTCCTCGATAAAATTTATTTTTAAAAGACTAAACATACTCTAACTTTGATTCAAAAACTGTTGGCTACAAACAAAACTCAGATAAACTCTTGGCAAATTTGACCAATTAGAACAGGCTCTGTTGTTCTACCGCGGAGTAATCTCTGACTAATTAGGTAGCTAAACAATTTTTGGTTCGGGTATTGGAACAATAAATTTCCCGCCCAATTTTTGATACTCTTGCTGTTGCTGCATGATTTCTTCAGCAAAGTTCCAAGCTAAAATTAATACATAATCTGGCTGGTCTTCTAAGAGCTTAGTGGGTGGAAATATTGGTAAGTGATTGATCCCCATATAGTGATCGTGCTTAAAAGGATTCAAGTCCACCACATAGTCTAATAAAGTTTTATTAATGCCTAAATAACTCAACATAGTTGTGGCTTTAGCGGCAGCACCATAACCAACAACTGTTTTACCTTGTTGCTTTAGATCCCACAAAATATTCATCAGAGAATGCTTAAACGTGCTTACTTTATCGGCAAAATCACGATAGTAGATAATCTTGTCTACCTGCGCTTTTTGTTCGTCTTTTAGCAAAGACTTCACCGATTCTTGAACTGCTTCTGTTGGTTCGACATACAGACGTAAAGAACCACCATGTATTTTAGTGCGCTCAATATTATTCAGATATAAAGAATGTCTTCTAAAGAGTTTGTCTAATGCTGTCACAGAGTAATAGCAAAGATGCTGATGATAGATGGTATCAAACTCGCAATGTTCTACTAAATCGACCAAGTAAGGAGCCTCAATTACCGCTACCCCCGAATCTTTTAATAAAATAGAAATTCCCGCCACAAAACCATTTAAGTCTGGCACATGAGCCAAAACGTTGTTGGCTAAAAATACATCTGCTTGTTTGCCTTCATCTCGCAGTTTTTGTGCTAATTCTTTACCAAAAAAAATGCAGATGGAATCAACTCCTGCCTTGATTGCGGCATCTACAGGACCAGAGGCGGGATCGATTCCCAATACAGGAATGCCGTGTTCAACAAAATTTTTGAGCATATAGCCATCATTACTGGCAGCTTCAATGACTAAACTGTTACTATCTAAATCTCTGGTCTCAATCAAGTTTTTAGCACTCTGACCAAAGTGCTTTAACAAAGATGCTGATACAGAAGAAAAATAAGGATAGTCTTGGCAAAATAAAATTTCAGGCGGAACTATTTCAGTAATCTGAACTAAACTACATTCAGGACAAAAAACTAGATCTAGAGGTGCAGTATACTCAGGTAAATCTAACTGTTCTTTGGTTAGAAGATTGTCAGCTAGAGGAGTGTACCCAAACGAGATAATTGAATTCAAGTCTGAGTTACCGCAAGAAAGACAACTTGACTTACGATCATTCATAATACGAGCTTATATTTTTAGATTTAGTGACCAATTCGATTATTCAGGGCAATTAATTACGATTAACTGCCCCAAAACTTAATTTAATCAAATGCTTTACAGCTGACTAAAGATCACGATAGGCTTCAATGTTTTATCTAGACTTATTAAAAGCAAGGTGAAACGATTTGTAACCTACCTTTAATACTTAAACCAACTAGCTGTATATCACCTTAGAAATTATTCAATAGTGACTAGCTGCTCTTTTTGCCAACGCAATTCACCATTGAGTAGGTTGTTACCGATTAAGTACTTAATATGAGCAATTCTTTGATATTTAGAACCTTCAAACTCATCTAAAGTCAGACCGACTTTACGATATACTTCATATAGCTCTGCTGCTCCTTTACGAGCATCCCATTGAGGCTGAAAATCAGGTAGAACTTTCGCTATTTTGCTACAGTCGACCCGATAACAGCGTTTGTCTGGACCAGCATCAGGAGCATACTCGACTCGGCAGTTAGGTACTGTTTCCTTGACAATTTCAGCTAAATCGCGAATTTGATAGTTATCTTGATTGCGACCAACATTAAAAGCTTCGTTGTGAATTAATTCTTTGGGTGCTTCTAAAACAGCAATAAAAGCTCTCGAGATATCTTCAATATGAACAATGGGTCGCCAAGGAGTACCATCGCTCTTAATGTATACCAGACCTTTAGTGAATGCCCAAGCAACCAAATTGTTTAATACTAAATCAAACCTCAATCTTGGTGACACCCCATAGGCAGTTGCATTCCTGAGGAATGTCGGGCTAAAGTTATCATCAGCTAACAACCTAACATCCTGCTCTACTTTTACTTTGGAAACTCCATAAGGAGTAACAGGATTAAAGTTGGATTGTTCATTAAGCCAATCTTCGCCACCTGCGCCATAGTTGCTACAGGAAGAGGAAAAGATAAAACGGCTAACTCCCGCTTGCTTTGCCAATTCGGCTATTTTCACCGAAGCCCGGTAATTAATCTCTTCGGTCAATTGAGGATTGAGATTACCCAGGGGATCGTTAGAAAGACCAGCCAGATGTAAAATGGCTTCAAACCCTTCTAAATCTTTAAGTTCGACATCTCTAACATCTTTTTTTAGCTCTGGTATCTCAACAATCCCACTACCAAAAGTGCTTTTAGCATATAGGTCAGTATCTAAACCAACAACATCATACCCTTTGTCGAGAAGCATCGGAACCATTAGTGTTCCAATGTAACCCTTGTGACCAGTCACTAGTATTCTCATTTGATTTTTTCTCCCAAGTTTTCCAAGGTGCGTTACCGCTAGCCCACAAATCCTCTAAACGGCGTTTGTCTCTTAACGTATCCATACATTGCCAGAAGCCATCGTGCTTATACGCCATCAGCTGTCCATCCCTAGCCAATTTTTCGAGCGGCTCTTTTTCCCATTGAGTATCGTCACCGTCTATATACTCAAAAATTTCAGGCTCTAAAACAAAGAAAGCACCGTTAATCCAACCTTCTTTGGTTTGAGGCTTTTCAGAGAACTCAGATATTTTGTCTCCATCTAGATCTAAATGACCAAAACGTGCAGGAGGACGAACAGCAGTCAGCGTAGCCAGCTTACCATGAGAACGGTGAAAAGCTAATAGATCATGTAGGTTAACATCAGAAACTCCATCGCCCCAAGTTAACATAAATGTTTCTCTACCAATATAAGGTGCAAGACGTTTGATTCGTCCACCAGTATTGGTCGTTAATCCTGTATCAATTAAATCTACGTTCCAATCTAGCTGATAACCGCCATGAGTTTTTATACCTCCGTTACGTAAATCTACAGTGAGGTTGCTATTAAGAGCGCAGTAGTCTACCATAAATTTTTTGATTACTGCACCTTTATAACCCAAAGCCACTGTAAAATCTTTGAACCCGTACTGATGGAAGTGCATCATAATGTGCCAGAGAATTGGTTGTCCACCAATTTCTACCATGGGCTTAGGCTTGTTTTCTGTTTCTTCTGAGATTCGAGTTCCTAGGCCACCAGCAAGAAAGGCTACTTTCATGTTTTTCTCCTGCTTTAAAAATATAAAGCTTAAATAAAAATCAGGTAATTCTAATAACTAGGCTGTGTAGTTTTACTAACACGTAAAGATTAACTTGATAATCATCTTATTGTAAATATACTTAAGGCTTTTTCATTTAAAGTTTTAGTGAAGTTAAAATCATAAATATGTAAAGCAGAAAAATCAGATTAGAAATTAAACTAAGGTTGGTATTAGAAATAAAAGTAAAAAATGCTATTTCAATCAAACCTTAAAAAGCCGACATTGGATTTAACCAGATAATTAGTTCACGGTTCAAAGTCTGTAAATTGCGAGACATTCCTTGATTAAACCATTGACCGATCGCATCAACTGGCGTGAAAAATTCTCCTGTTTGCCATTTAATATTCTGGCTTAAAGGAGTTAAGTGAGTTCCCGTTAAGGTACGGAGAGTAACCATACTAGGAAACCTATTTTGTAAAACACTATTTAAATTAATGGTTTGATCTAAATCATCTTGGCTAAATTTTAGTAACAGATTACGGCGTACGCTATAGTGTTGGGCAATTAATTCTTCGGTTTCTCCAGGAGAAGGAGCAAATTCCATATTTAAAACGGGAGTAAGATTGAATTGCTCCATAAATGGAACGGCTCGGCTGGCAGGATAATTGTTAAATGAAATCAGAATATTCCCTGCTCTTTCAACCTTATATAGGCTGCCGATCAAAAGGTGTAGTTTACACCCCATGCTATGCCCCACGCCATAGATTGGTAAATAGCCCTGATTTAACTTATTGGTTTTTTGCAGTCTTGCCAAGACTGTTTCAAAACGATTCAAAACTTCGCGGGCGATCGCAAAATGATCAAAAGTATTTAAAAAAGGAGTGGCGATAATGCCGTAACCCGCCTGGCTCAAATGCTCTAGAATAGAGCGATAGGATAATTGAGGTGCTGTAGCCACAAATGCTCCACCTAAAAAATGAATGATTCCTTTCAATTCATGACGAGGAAGATAGACCCAATTACCAGAAATTTCTTGCCATTCCATATAGTCTGTAACTAGTACCAATAATCAATATGCTTTATATGTATCAGATTAGCAAGAAAGCAATGCTTGTGAACCAGATTTGGTTAGCTAGTTTGAGACTAAACTAAATTATCCAGCAATTTTGCTGATGATCGTGAGCCATCATAAAAATTAGGTCAATTCTCAGCCAGCGCGATCGCCTTTATAATATTGATAATTATTATGATTATGCCAGAGCAAGATTTAATTCGCTTATCACAAAGTCATCTTAACCTTTTAAGTATTTGTCCTCCTAAATTTCAGCAGGTTTATTTAGACTGTCTTAACTCCCTGCCAGCGCCCAATCAACAAGATAATAGGCAGTGGGGGAGTCGATTTCACTTACTGATGCAGCAAAGAGAGTTAACTTTGCCTATTGAAGCTTTACTAGCTACAGATGCCGAGTTAGATAATTCCCTGAAAGCTTTAATTCGCGCTGCACCAGAATTAGAACCTGACCCCAATATTTGGCGCGAGGCAGAACATTGTCGGACTCTACGTCTTGATAACTTTTTGTTTACAGTTATTTATGATTTACTGATTGCCAAAACCGAACAAGCAATAATCTTAGACTGGAAAACTTACCGTAATCCTCCACGCTGGCAGAAACTAGCTAATGATTGGCAAACTCGTCTTTATCTTTATGTCTTAGCCGAAACTTCGGAATATGAACCCGAACAACTTCAGATGACTTACTGGTTTGTTAAATCTGGTACGCCTCAAAGCGCAACTTTTAACTATAGTCAACAACAACATCAGCAAACTGCACGCGAACTAATAGTTTTGACAGCTAACTTAGAAACCTGGTTGGGAAACTATCAGCAGCTACAAACGAACTTTCCTCACCAACCAGACTGTCCAAAATGCCCCTATCATGATCTTTTCTCAGCAGAAAAAGCGGTAAACTGTCATGAAGAATTGCTCAAGTCGATTGCTGAAATCGAAGAAGTATCGATTTAAAATCAGCGGGAAGGGGAAAGAAGGGGAAATTAGTCAAAAGGCATCTAATAAACTTGAGCGAGTATTGTTTTATGTTTAAGAAAAAAACCAGCCGATTTACTTTACAACTCCTCAATTTCCATCGTTCTCTTGAGAGGTACAGAAATAGGGCGGGTATCAGCTTGCGGTAATTCGATGAGTTCTTTCTCTTTCTGTTTGACTTCTTTAGGCAACAAGACAGGTAAAGGTTCTTGTTCATCCTGCCAATAACTGGCTACAGGAAGAGTATGCTCTAAATCTTCTAGCAGCCTGGGGATAATCATTACCGCGTGTAGTTCGCCAATGCGCTCAGCTTCCTGCATTCCTGCCTCGATCGCGATCGCGACATTCGCTACCGAACCCCGAATAATTGCCGTACATAAGCCATCACCAATCTTTTCGTAGGAAGCTAGCTGCACATCGGCAGATTTCAACATCGCATCTGCGCCGCCTACCATTGCTGGAAAGCCTCTAGTTTCCAGCAAGCCAATGGAGCGATTGCTCAGACGACTATAGCCTCTTCTTTTTTGGGCTAACTCAATCAAATGGCTACCAATGGGAAATATCGCTTCTAAATTGGGCATGGGGCGAGCAATTACTAATTTAGAAACCAATTGACCAAATTTCTCAGCGGTTTTTGCTCCTTCTTCGACAGCTAATCTAACATCAGCGATATTACCCCTAACCACGGCGGTACAGTATCCACTACCAATTTTTTCGTAACCTACCATCGTGACTTCTGAAGACTTGAGCATCATATCGGCTGTGCCGACAATTGCAGGAAAGCTTTTGGTCGATACTAAACCCAGGGCGCTATCTTTGAAGGGGTGTTCGCTATAGTAGCTTGATGGTTGACTAACTTTGCCTAATGGTGTCCTTCTATGTTCTAAATTAGACATCAAATATCTTTTTCCTTTACAAGTGTGCCACGATGAGCAAGCATTTATTTCCTTATATCCAGTGTAGTCAGAAAAATGAATTATAGTACCAGCTATAGTTTAGCTGATCGCACTCCAGACAAACTATAAATACGTAATCAAATCTGTAATCATCCCAATTAAGCAAATTTATAATTGGCAATTGCCTCAGTCAAACCTTCTAAGGTATACTCGTCTGCCTCTAAATCAATTCTACCCAGTAATTCCCGACAGGTTTTTGAGGTTTGTGGCCCGATTGAGGCAATACAGACATTGGCTAGGATTAACTTAATCTCCGCTAAACTAACTTTTTGCTGTAACAATTGAACAAAATTCTTGACTGTTTTGGAACTAGCAAAGGTTATAACGTCAATTTGATGGTGTTTCAAAGCTTGCCAAGCTTGTCGATCAATTTGTTCGGGAGATTTAGACTGATAGGCTGCAACTTCAATTACTGATGCACCTTGACTCGTTAATTCTTGGACTAATATTTCTCTGCCGCCAGTCTCTACACGGGGAAACAACACTTTTTGTCCAGTTAAATCTTCAGGGAAGTTGGCTACTAGAGAATCTGCCACAAAATTTGGGGGAATAAAGTCGGGATTTAGCTGTCTTGTTTGCAGTACGGCAGCAGTTTTGCGCCCAACCACAGCAATTTTTACTCCTCCTAAAGCACGAGCATCATAACCAAGTGTAGTGAGGCGATTGAAAAAGTAGTCAACGCCATTTGCCGACGTCAGAATTAACCACTGAAATTGACTCAAATTGGCGATCGCTTGATCTAAAGCCGTCCAACTAGCAGGAGGCGCGATCATCAAAGCTGGCATCTCGACTACTGTTGCTCCTTGCTGTTGCAAAAGAGTGGTAAACTTACTCGATTGTTCAGCGGCGCGAGTCACCAAAATAGTTTTGTTAGCTAAGGGCATTGAAATAACTGGAGGCGAATCCTGATTACTAAACTGCACAACTTTGCCAATGACAATAACTACGGGAGAAAGGGATATTTTGGCGGTCTTTGCCACTATATCGTTTAGCGTACCCCGAAAAACCTGCTGTTGCCAGCTGCCGCAGTGACGAATAATCGCTATAGATTCATTTGGCGATCGCCCGTTAGCAATTAAATTTTCAATAATTTGCTCAAGAGAACGCCCTCCCATCAGAATTACTATAGTATCAACTCCTGCCAAGGCTGACCAATTTAATTGTTCTGGCTGATGTCCGCTAACCACCACAAAACAGCGGCTTAATTTTTTATCGGTTAAAGGAATTCCTGCCAACAAGGGTGCCGCCATAGCCGAGGAGATTCCAGGAATTAATTCAAAATCACAGTTTGCTTGTTGTAAGGCAGCAATTTCTTCATTCGCACGTCCAAAAATAAACGGATCGCCACTTTTTAATCTAACTACCTGCTTGTCCTGAAGACAATAAGCTACTAATAGCTGATTAATCTCTGCTTGGGTAGTACTCAATTGACCACCACGTTTGCCTACGTGAATTTTCAGGCAGTCTTGGGGAACTAACTTTAGTAATCCTTCATTTACTAAAGCATCATAAATTAGAACCTCGGCAGTGTTTAGTAACTGTTTACCTCTCACGGTTAAATACTCTTCGCCACCAACCCCCGCACCAACCAAATAAACTTTACCTTGCATTAAGTTCCCAGTTATCAGCTATGAGAATACTTGCTTAATTGCTTTATAAGTGGGTATTTTCAAGGGTAATAGCATTAAACTATCCCGCTGATTGTACCCAAAAAAGCTAATAGCTAGCAGCTAATAGCTTTATTAATAGTAAACTTTTGATAGTAATCAGGGAAATAACGTGAACTTTTATTTAGGCTGTGCAGTTTGGTCGTATAAAGATTGGGTTGGTAATCTATATCCCCCGAAAAGCCAACCGCGAGATTTTTTGAACTTATATAGTCGGCGTTTTACTACAGTTGAGGGGAACACTACTTTTTACGCTGTACCTTCTGAGTCAACGATCAAGCAATGGGTAGCACAGACTCCCCAGAGTTTTAAATTTTGTCCTAAGCTACATCGACAAATTACTCATCAAGGTTTGTTGACTCCTTATATACCTAATGCGTTAAGTTTCTTCGCCAGAATTTCTGGTTTGGGCGATCGCCTGGGTACAACTTTTATTCAGCTACCCCCCAGCTATAGTCCTGAATATTGGTCAGATTTAACTGAATTTTTAACCACCTGTAGCCAATCTAATTTATCCTTGGCCTTGGAAACACGCCATTTAGATTGGTTTGCAATAGAGCATCGCGATCGCCTAGATTCTTTGCTGACAAAGCTAAATATTGCTAAAGTTTTGCTTGATACCCGCCCAATTTATAACTGTTCCGACGATCCCCAAGTTGGTTCGCCACGCCGCAAACCTCAAGTTCCTCTCCAGCCGATAGTTTTAGGAAATATCGGTTTGATTCGTTTTATTAGTCATCCAGACAGTAAATACAACCAGTCTTATCTAGAAAGCTGGGCTAGTCAAATCGATGATTGGCTAAGCCTGGGCAAAACAATTTATTTTTTTGTTCATTGTCCTCAAGAAGTGCGATCGCCTAACACCGCCAAATACTTTCAATCTATATTAGCCAAACGTGCCGTTAATTCTAGTATTCCTCCTTTGCCTTGGGATCGTATCGCTCCCCATCCCACTCAATTAAGTTTATTTTAGCTGAATAATTATTAAAAACTGTAAACTTTGTCGTTAAAAAAGAAATATAAAGTTTTTGTTAAGTTTATAATTATGGAAGCAGGTTATTAAATAGCAAACTCAATCTTACTAAGTTAGCTCTTTATACCTTTACGACTCAATTAAGATATTGCTTAACAGTTCTATTTATATGGTGTTAGGGGCATTGTTTGGCTGACTCTGCCTCTATATTTTTGTTTAAATAAAGACGATTAGACTTAGAAATAGCTAGAAGCGGTATCTGCACTAAGAATAAAAATTTAAACTAAAGCATTCACTTCTCAAAATTGATGCTTTACAAAAATATACAATCGTTCAAAGCATTGGCAGCTCTTCAACCAAGCCAACTGGATTAATTCTCGTCAACAAAACAGAATGGTTTTCAGCTAAACCCGATTGTAGAATGGAAGTTATAACCATGAAGAGATAGTTAGGAATCAGCTAACGCTCTTTATAATTTACGACTCGAATTAAGTATTGCTTAACGGTTCTATATGGTTGGTGTTGGGGGTGTTGTTTGGCTGACAACGCTCCTAATTTTTTGGTATTTTTTTTAGTAGACTTCTTGCATAAATATACTTTTTCGATGCTAGTTTTTAATTTCTGACTACAGGCGGAGAACTATGTGACTTCATACTTCATACTTCATACCCAACCAAGATTTATGATTCATGCAAGAGGTCTAGTGTTTCCAACTAAAATACAGGTTAATTGGAATCGCGATGTAATGTCTTCCGTAAATATACTAGTTTTTTCCACTAATTTAACCATTCATATTTAAAGCTTTAATAATTTTTTGCGTAGTTTAGCTGATTAGCTTCATTTAATCTTTATCAAACTTAGAAGCAAAGTCTGATACATCGGCTTTTTCGTATATTTCAAAAGGTTGATGTATCCAAGGATTATCGGGTAAGTAGTCTACATAAAAGTCAGGTATTTCTATAGAAGTACTTTTGTACCAAATTACGGCAGTACGAAGGTCGGTGATATTTTGAGCATACTTAGTTTTAAGCCAGGTTATCGATTCTGCCAAACTAATTCCCGAATCAACTAAATCGTCTACTAGTAGAATGCGATCGCCCAAAGGTTGAATAGTAGACAGATGTTCAGATAATTTAATAGCGTTACGTTCTTGATTGTTTTTTCCCCCGTATGAGGCAGTAGATAAAATAGCCAAAGGTTGATCGTATAGCCGACAAAGAATATCTCCTACTCTTAAGCCACCTTTTGCCAGACAGACAATCTGATTAAACTGCCAATTAGATTGATAGATCTTGACAGCTAAATTTTCGATTTTATGATGATATTCTGACCAAGTTACATATAAATCTGTCATACAAAATAGGAACTTAGAAAAATTGGACAATAGCGAGAAGTTAATAGCTCAAGAAAAGCTCAATTTTACTACTAAACTTGCCTATGGTTCTGGAGATATGGGACCAGCAATTACGGCTAATATTTTAGTATTTTTCTTGTTATTTTTCTTTACCAATGTGGCGGGCTTACCTGCGGGATTATCGGGAAGTATTTTGGCGATTGGCAAAATCGGCGATGCTGTTAACGATCCCATTACGGGAATTTTAAGCGATCGCACTCGTACTCGCTGGGGAAGACGTATGCCCTGGATGTTATTTGGTGCGATTCCCTTTGGCATTTTCTTTTTTCTTCAGTGGATAGTACCTCAATTTAGTAACGATACTACCGTTAATAATTGGTGTCTGTTTGCTTATTACGTAGTTATTGGCATTCTGTTTAACATCGCTTATACAGTAGTCAATTTACCCTACACAGCCTTAACGCCCGATTTGACGCTAGACTACAATGAACGAACTAATCTTAATAGTTTCCGCTTTGCCTTTTCCATCGGCGGTAGTATTTTATCTCTAGTTCTGGCAACCTTTATTTTTCAAGCTTATCCTGGCGATCCGCAACAGCAATATTTAGTTTTGGGTGTAGTTACTTCCCTCATCTCCGTTGTGGCTATATTTTGGTGTACCTTCCGTATCCAGGAACGCGGTGCATCGCCAATTTTAAACCAGCAGGGCAAAAAAGTTTTCGGTTTTGTTTTGGCTATCATCGGCGCAATTGGGTTGGTTTATGGCATTGCTCAATTAACCAATGGCACGTCAAACGGTAATTTATACGGCATCTGTGGTATTTTATTGGGATTAGAATTTATCGCCTTTGCTTTAACTCTCATCTTTGCTAAAACAGAATCTCATCTCAGTAGTTCTCAAGCAATTGCCACCAAAAATAAGGCTGATAGCGTTCCGACAACGCCGATCAAAGAACAGTTAAAAATAGCTTTTGCCAACAAAGCGTTTCTCTATGTAATTGGTATTTACTTGTGTTCTTGGTTAGCAGTGCAGTTAACAGCTTCGATTTTGATTTACTTTGTCGTAAGCTGGATGGGCATGAGTGAAGCTGCTTTTCCGATCGTAGCGATCGCCGTTCAAGGAGTAGCTTTAGTCATGTTGTTTTTCTGGCAATTGGTCAGCGAAAAACTTGGTAAAAAAGGCGTTTACTATTTGGGCATGATCATTTGGATTATTGCTCAGGCAGCACTATTCTTGATTAAACCAGGTCAAATTACTCTACTTTATATCGCGGCTATTATGGCTGGTATTGGTGTATCTGTTGCCTACTTAATTCCTTGGTCGATGATTCCCGATGTGGTTGATTCAGATGAATTGAGTACGGGTGATAGAAGAGAAGGAATTTTTTATAGCTTCATGGTATTGCTACAAAAATTCGGTTTAGCTTTAGCTTTGTTTTTAGTTGGCCAAGCCTTAGAATTTTCTGGTTTTATTCAACAAATTCCTGGAGAACCGATTCCCGTGCAGCCTGAAAGTGCTTTACTGGCTATCCGAATTGCGATCGCACCCCTGCCGACAGTGTTTTTAATTATCGGCTTAGTTTTAACTTATTTCTATCCGATTACCAAAGAAGTCCACGCCGATATTCGCTTGCAGTTACAAGCCAGAAAAGACCAAGAGATCAGATAACGATATTTGTTTTGGGTTTCTCAGATAGTACTAATATTAAAATTATTTCATTCTTAGCTGTTGATATTAAATGGCATTTACTTATTTACGGCGAGTTTATTTAGGAGATACCGATGCAGCAGGAGTAGTGTATTTTACCAAGGGATTAGAAATCTGTCACGAAGCCTACGAAGAGTCTTTGAGCAAAGCGGGAATTAGCTTGATGCAAATGATTAATCAAGGAAAAACCGCCTTACCAATAGTCCATGCCGAGGTGGATTTTCTACGCCCACTCTTTTGTGGATATGAGCTACAGGTAAACTTAGTTGCAAGTCAGGTTAATGATAGTGAATTTGCGATCGCCTACCAAATATCTCCTGTGAATAATTTAGACCAAATTTTAGTAAAAGCTCAAACCAAGCACGTTTGCATCAATCCTCAGATTAGAAAGAGAATAGATTTACCCCAAGCAATACTTGAGTGGGTGAACTACTTTTAAGCAAGGAAATTAATCATGAAGACGGTAATTATTACAGGGGGAAATAGCGGATTAGGTTACTATTGCGCTCAAAAACTGGCTCAAGATTCTAACTGGTACATAGTACTTGCCTGTCGCGATCGCCTAAAAGCAGATCGGGCGGTTAAAAACATACATGAAAGAACTAATACGCAGCAAATAGAAGCAATGACCTTAGATTTGGCTTATTTAAATTCAATTCGCGCTTTTACTAGCGAATTTACTAATCGTGAGTTACCTCCACTAGGTGCGATCGTGTGCAATGCGGGAGTACAGTTTATCCAAAGGCAAACCTATACTCAAGAAGGTTTTGATACTACCTTCGGCGTGAATCATTTAGGACACTTTTTGCTGGTTAATCTACTTTTAAAACAGTTAGTCGCACCAGCCAGAATTATCTTTGTTAGCAGTGATACCCATGACAGTAGCAAGACTACGGGAATGCCTGCACCTTATTGGCGCGATCCGCAGTTGATGGCTCATCCAGAACAAGATTCTGCACTTAAAAGTAAAGACATTGGTACAATCGGTCGTATTGCTTATACTACTTCCAAACTTTGTAATGTTCTCTGCGCTTATGAATTATCTCGTCTTCTCCAGCAACAAGAGATCAGCACAGAATCCAACCCAATTACCGTCAATGTATTTAATCCTGGGTTAATGCCAGGTTCGGGTTTGGCAACTGACTATACCGCCGTTGCTAAGTTTGTTTGGCATAATATTCTGCCGATTCTTAGTAAGTTTATTCCTAACGTCAACACGATGGAACAGTCGGGAGAGGCGTTAGCCAGATTGATCGCAGATCCTGAATTAGTCGACGTAACAGGCAAATATTTTAGCGGATTTAAAATGATGAATTCAGCCATGGAATCTTATGATCAGGCAAAAGCAAAACAGCTATGGAATGCCAGCGTCGAATTAACGCAACTAAAGCCTGAAGAAACTATCTTACAATTATCTGCGAGTAATCTCTAATTACTGGCTCAAATAGCGATAACCTGATAATCTGATGGATGCTTTGCAAATTAATCGTGACTGTTAACTAAGCGTTAACTGATATGGCAACTACTACCTGGACAAGAAGACACATCCTTTCCCTAATTGATTTTACCCCTGGGGAATACGAAACAGTTTTACAGACTGCTGCCAGTTTTCAGAAGGTACTATCAGGCAGAACCAAAAAAGTTCCTGCGCTTCAAGGAAGAGTTGTTGCCAATATGTTTTTTGAACCTTCCACGCGCACCCGCAGTAGTTTTGAACTAGCAGCTAAAAGACTATCAGCAGATATTCTCAACTTTTCTCCAGGCAATTCTTCTCTAACTAAAGGCGAGACAATCTTGGACACGGCAAAAACCTATTTAGCGATGGGTGCAGATATTATGGTGATTCGCCATCAACAGGCAGGAGTTCCCCAAATTATTGCTCAAGAAATGGATCGACTCAATTCTAGAGTCACTATTCTCAATGCGGGAGATGGTTTACATCAACATCCTTCCCAAGCTTTGTTAGATTTATTTGCGATCGCTTCAATCTTAGATCCAGAAAATCCGCGTTTAGAATTACTCGCAGGCAAAAAAATTGCCATTGTCGGTGATATTCTCCATTCTCGGGTAGCTCGGTCTAATATTTATAGTCTGACTACAGCAGGGGCCCAAGTACATCTGGCAGCCCCAGCAACCCTCTTACCAAAGGCTTTTTTGGAGATGGTGAACCAAGATCCAAGTAAACTATTTCTCCATTGGGAACTAAACCCCGCCCTAGAAGACGCAGACTTTGTAATGACGCTACGACTGCAAAAAGAACGCATGACGGCTAATTTTATCCCTAGCCTGAGAGAATATCATCAGCTATTTGGGATTACTCGCGATCGCCTTAAACTATGTCATCCTAATGTTAAGGTACTACATCCTGGCCCAACTAATCGCGGTGTCGAAATAACTTCCGACTTGATGGACGATCCTTATCTCAGTCTAGTCTCGAAGCAAGTAACCAGTGGCGTCGCAACTCGCATGGCGTTGCTATATTTAATTGGCAATAGTCACGAAAATTAGTCATATGAGCTTTTAGCAAGTTTTCGTATGTACCGTCAGAAATTGAAACAGATGAATATTAAAAGTTGAATTATGGCGATCGCCATAATTCAACTTTTATAAACTTCTTTACTTAGATAATCAAAGTAATCAATTTGCTATCACATCTCCTTCGGTATCTATTTCTAATTCTTCACGACGAACTGTTTCGCTTTTTTGGATAGTTTCTTGCTCGACTTCTTTGTGTAGGCTTACTTCTTCGCGCACAAAAGCTTCCTTACTCACATTGGCTTTTTCTTCGTAAAGATCGACTGTGAGTACTTCCCCATCACCAAAATTGGCAACTTCAGGGCTAACTGCATTTCCCGTAACGTTTTTGCGTTCGATTACAAGACGCTCTTTTTCCACAGGTACGGAAAGTTTGGCTGTTTGGGTTTCAACTCGCTTACCAATAGCAACTTCTCCTGTTTTGGCACGCTGTTTGTTGACGATTAAGCGTTCTTCATAAAGTTTAATCTTTTCGCGATCGCTTATATCAGTTCGAGTTTTGATGTCTTCATCTATATGCGCAACTGTTGTTTTTTCCGCCTCTGGAACATCATAGATGCCAAATTCTTCAACACCGTGGTGGTTCATAATTCCATCTGCACGAGCAACTTCTGCTGCTGTACCATCAACCATCACTAAAAAACTACCATTTTTGACACTATCAGTATATATTTTGGCTTTGTCTTCAGGAATTCCCAATCCAACTAAAGCACCTGCTAATCCACCAGCAGCGGCACCAATTCCTGCACCAGCTAAAGTAGTAGCAATAGTTGTAGCCCCTGCCCCCGCAAGTAAGATTGGTCCAATACCAGGAATTGCTAATGTACCTAAACCAACAAGTAAACCAGTAATACCACCCAAAGTACCGCCTGTTATTGCTCCAGCAGTAGCACCATCATCAGCCTTGTTGCCGATTTTTTCAGTAGTTTC
This sequence comes from Pleurocapsa sp., assembly GCA_050330395.1. Classification (GTDB taxonomy): domain Bacteria; phylum Cyanobacteriota; class Cyanobacteriia; order Cyanobacteriales; family Xenococcaceae; genus Waterburya. The sequence goes on along the minus strand of JBHJNW010000118.1, from coordinate 19,504 downwards.
TATACCGTCTATTTTGTCTGCATCTTTAGCGATGATTGAAACGTCGTGCATCTGATAGCCACTATCCTTTAGGTCGCGGACTACTGCCTCAGCTTTGTCTCGACTATTAAATAGTCCAACAGCACGCTGATTATAAACATTCTGCATAATCTATCCTTGTTTTTACTAACGTTTGTATCTAAATTTTGAACCAAGCTTAAATTATTTTGTCGCTAAACTACTTAAAGCTTTTTTCTTACTTTTATATTGACACTATGAGCAAGAGTAAACATCTATCTGAAGAGTTAATCAAGTCTTATTTTATTGACTTACTAAAAAAGAAAAAAGATATACAGCATTTTTTTATAACTTTTTCTTTAAATAAACTGAATTTGCTTAAAATATAATATTTTCTTATCATAACAAAAAAAGCTAATATTATAATCAACTATAAGTTATTTGATTAATGTTCAATAGCTATTAGCTTTTAGCTTTAAATAAAAATTAAATAATAAGATATTTAAGATATTGTAGAATGAAACAGCCCTACGTTTATATGGCAACTTTTGGCGGCTGGAACGGTCGCCAACCGCAGTAAAAGTTCGGCGATCGCGTGCGTATCCTAAAAAGGAAAAGAAATGAGAGAACAAGAACTTGTAGAAGTGGATTTTTTACTCAGTCCTAAAACGGTTGCAGAGATTGAAAAGTTCTCTAGGGCAAGTCATCTAACGGATGATGAAGGTATAAACCTGATTGTAGAGCAATGGGGATGGGGAGACTTGAACTCCCACTCTCTTGCGAGAAACAGATTTTAAATCTGCAGCGTCTACCGATTCCGCCACACCCCCTTGATATGGATGCTGAAAATATTTTCAACAGAAACTAATATATCACACAGTACTGACATAATGTATTGAATTTAACGCTTAATTTCAATAAAGCAAGGTACAAAGTAGCTGGTTAAGACTCAAAAAAGCTAAAAATAGCTTATTTTCCCGATGCGATCGTAATTTACTACGCGTTTTGGGTTGAGTAGAGCAAATAGACTAAACCTGATACTTAGCTAAAAACTAATTATCAGCATAGTCCATTAAATTTAAAACTACTGTAATGTACCTTCAGCTAAAGGAATTTAGCAAAAAAAAGCGATGAGCTAAATTCTGAATCTAACTTATCGCTTATGTAGTGTGAGGAAAATTGAAAATCTAGCTTGATCGAGAATTAGCGATTAGCTGTTTTAGGTGCAGGAAGTAAGCCGACGGTGACATCCAAATCTAGCTGTTTACCTTCGCGCTCTAGACCAAGAGCTAGTTGTTCGCCTACTTTGGTTTTAGCTACCGCCTGCTGCACTTCCTCAGCTGTGGTGACGTTTTCGCCTGCAATTTCACTGATAATATCACCAGCTCTTAATCCTGCTTGAGCGGCGGGAGAGTTAGGCACAACATCAATAATTAAGATGCCTTCGTCTGCACCCACATTGAGATTTTTCTGGCTTATCAGCTCTTGTTTTAGTTCAGGTGTAATTTCTGCCATCTGAACACCTAAGAAGGGATGGTCAACTTTACCGTTAGCAATTAATTCTTCCGCAATATCTCTGGCTGCATTAACCGGAATAGCAAAGCCTAATCCTTGAGCATTTTGAATGATTGCCGTGTTGATGCCAATTACCTCGCCTTTGGCATTGAGTAAAGGACCTCCCGAGTTGCCTGGATTGATTGCGGCATCGGTTTGGATAAAGCTAACTCTTTTATCGGCTACCCCAACTTGGGCGCTGGTTCTACCTGTGGCACTAACAATACCTGTAGTTACAGTATTATCTAATCCTAAAGGATTGCCGATCGCGATCGCCCATTCTCCTGGCTGAAGCAATTCCGAATCAGCAAAAGTAACCGCAGGTAGCTCGGCTGCCTCAATTTTAATGACCGCCACATCAGTTAAAGAGTCTGTACCCATGACTTTCCCTTCGTAGGTGCTTCCGTCTTTAAGAGTGACTTTAACCTGATCGCTACCTTCAACTACATGAGCATTAGTCAAAATTAAGCCATCAGAGCTAACTACAAAACCCGATCCCATGCCTCGCTGGATTTGTTCGTTGGGAATATTGGGCATCTGCGAACCGAAGAATTGACGAAAAAAGGGATCCTCGAACATCACAGGAACATTGCTAGCAACGGTGCGAGAAGCATCAATTCGCACGACTGAATTGCCGACTCGGTTAACGACATCGCTAACATAGTTTTGCGGCACAGCGATCGCTACTTCAGCAGCGGAGTTTTTGGCGGCGACGCTGGCATCTGTTCTATCTTTAGCAAAACTTTCGGGGCTATTGATTAAATAGTTACCGCCCAGAGCCATTCCTCCACCGAGTAAGACTAAGGATACAGAAGAGGTTGCTTTTTTCCAGATTGAAGATTGGACTTTCATAAAATTAAATTGATCTTGATGTCTATTTTGGATAAGAGTGAGGTATGTTTTTTGAATAAATTGAAAACTAGCCCAATCGGGCAGGATTTAAATAACTAGAACACTTAAGACATATTTTAGCTTTCGCTTTAGTCTGATGTTTTTAATTTAAACAAGTGATGTGACTTTTTGGTGACAATATTTTGAACTTTCGGCAATATTTTAGTAATTAATATTTTCGATGCAGGGCGTATAATTTTTCTAAAGCAGTTCACAAGAGCGATCGCATTTATCCCATGGTGCATGCCAGGTGAATCTCTGTTCTGTCGAAAAGCAAGCTATTTTTGTTGAATCATCAAGTTTTGGAGGAGTTTTCTTCATGGCGCAAACCTGGAATTCTGAGACTTATGCCAAGAACGCTCGTTTCGTTTCCGACCTGGGGATGCCTGTTGTCGAATGGCTGAATCCTAAATCAGGAGAAAGGATCTTAGATTTGGGATGTGGAGATGGAGCCTTAACCGCAAAGTTACAAGAGTTTGGATGTGAAGTGATCGGCGTTGATTCCAGTCCAGACTTCATTCACTCCACTCAATCACTCGGACTAGAAGCACGTCTTATTGATGGTCATCATCTTCCTTTTAACAATGAATTTGATGCTGTGTTTAGCAATGCCGCTTTGCACTGGATGAAACAGCCCGATCAAGTGATTGAAGGAGTATGGCAGTCATTGAAATTGGGTGGTAGGTTTGTCGGTGAGTTTGGGGGCGATGGCAATGTCTCAACTATTCAAGCTGCCTTACACACTGCTTTGAGAAAGCGTAGTCTTGATCCAGACAGAATTAATCCCTGGTACTTTCCAACGGTAGAAGATTATCAATCTCGATTGGAAGCGAGAGGATTTAGAGTTGATGAAATTACTTTAATCTCTCGTCCTACTGAACTTCCCACGGATATCAGAGGCTGGCTGGCAACATTTGCGAATCCATCATATACGGCTGCGATCGCACCTCTTGAGCGGGATGCTTTCTTGGAAGAAGTGATTGCTCTTCTAAAACCTACCTTGTGTGATGCTTCAGGTCACTGGTTCGCCGATTACGTAAGATTGAGATTTTCAGCCACTAAACCACTCAATTTGCTCAAACATTAAGTTCAACCGTCATTAAGGATATCGGATTTGCTTCTGTTGACTGTGGAGAGTTACGTCATGCTAGTTTGGTTGAGGGATTAGGTGACTTTATTCGATTCATGATTATTGGTCAGTTACAAAATCCTTACGCTACCATTTCTGTTAATGTTTTACCTCCTGCCTCAGAACAACGATTAGGTGAACGACAATCATCTAACCTCTCATAAATGAGACGTATACGCTATATAAGAATTCGCTTGGAATTGAGATCTAATTAAACTTTTACCTAAATTTTGTAAGTGTAATTTTCACTTGCCATAAAACCTAAATACTACAAAAATAAATATAATTCATTAATTACTAAAAATGAATCCTAAACCTAAAAATAGCTCTCTAGTTATAACGTTAATCTAAGTTAATTATGCCCAAAGAATGATTTCTAATTAACTGCAAATTTGCTTTTATTGGAATAAAGAATTAATCACTAAATATCAAATTATGACCTACCAACAATTAGAAGATTTACCTGCTGAAGTAACAGAAAAGTTACCCAAACATGGACAGCAACTATTTATGACTGCCTACAATGCTGTTAGCGAAAATGGTATGGACGAAAAGAATGCTACTCAAGTAGCCTGGAATTCGGTCAAAAACAGCTACCAGCAAGATAAAGACGGTAACTGGGTTTCAATTGAGAATTCTAACGTTGATCGCGGTAACATTATTGGTACAGATATTGAAACTAACGATCCGATTGGCAACCGCGAAAATAACGCAGGAACTATGCGCGGTGGCTAGATTTGTGTGACTAGGGACAGATGTTTAAGCAGACAAAAAATACTAATCTGGTAAACAAAATGGAACGCAAAACATAGATTATGGAAAACGAAGAAAAGAAGGTAGTCGCTAGACACGATCCTGAAGATGCAGAAGCAGGAAAAGGCGCACCTGGTAATCAGGTTGGGGTACAGTTAGCCCAGTCAGTTGAGGTTAACGATCCCGAAGCCATTATCCCTTCTGGTGCAGATCCAGAGCGAGATAGACAGCAGATTAAAGCCGTAGAGCAGCAGGAAGAGGGTACAGGCATGAGTACCACTGATGGTTACACTATTGATGAATCTGGTCGTCTAAACAATTTTGCGGTTGAACCAGAAATGTATGTAGAAGATAAATAAATTTTATCTTTGTAGCGTTTGACGTGAGAAGTTTTTGTTAATTTAATTAACGTTAATAATTCAATCACTCGACTGTAAAAATGCGGTCGATTTTTTTTGTTTGAATATTTGAATAATTGCCAAAATATCGTATTTGAGAGCAGGCGTTGCTGAAATTGTACTATTGAAATTTAAATAAAAGTTAATTTACAAGCTCGATCAACAAATACTGCTTAACAGCTAACATCTAAATCATGGCAACTGGAAGTTGTAAATTATCCAGATTAAATTTTCGTACTAAAGGTAGAGTCTAAATTGTCCTTAAACTTGCCAAGATTATTAGTATAAACCAACATCAAACACAATTTCGGAGGCAAAATATATGGCATTTATCCGTTGGCAACCTTTTAGCGAAATGAACTCTTTGCAGAGGGACAGGAATCGTTTGTTTGAAGCTTTTGCACCCATGGAACAAGAATCAATGCAGCCGTCTTTCATGCCTTTGGCGGAAATGGAAGAAACTGAAGATTCGATTGATCACAGGGTAGAGATTCCTGGCATGGATGCAAACAACTTAGATGTGCAGGTGACTAAAGAAGCGGTGATGATTAACGGCGATCGCGCATTCTCTTAATCTAAAGCAGCTGAGAGTTTTATGACTTTGACAGTAAAGGCAAATAAAGCATAAATTTTTCGGCTAATTAGATACTTTATTGGCAAAATGATTATTTCAATTATTAATTGCTGTGGTCACAAAAACTCAATTAATCTAGTGGAAAAATGTTTAAAAGACCTAAAGAACTCCCTTCCCTAAAGAACTTGCTGCGCATTGCGCGTCGCGATCGCTCGATGATCTTCAAAGAAACCTTACTCGATGCTTCGAGCAAAAATAAGTTTGGTTTCCAGGAAAAAGACATTTTACCCTTATTTGAAAAATATCAGAGTAAACGACAAATTTTAATTAATTTTGTCAGTTTTTTGACTTATGTTTTGCAGATGCCTACGCTGTTTTATTTACGCCGTTTAAACAGAAGCAATACTATTTACGATCCAAACAGTCGCTATTATTGGCGTAAAACATTAGGAAATAGCAGCCAAAACAATCCAGAATATAAATCATAATTAGGCGTTTTAGTCTCCCAGCTGGTCGTCAAATATAATTCAGAAAACAAAGATCTATAATTATTTTATAAGTTAAGATGACCAAGCCTTAAAAGACAAGGATCTATTAAAGATTATGGCTGCAACCGACTTTAAAGATTATTACCAGGTATTAGGCATTAGTAAAAATGCTTCTGCTGACGAGATTAAAAAAGCTTATCGTAAGCTGGCGCGGAAGTATCACCCCGATTTAAACCCAGGCGATAAACAAGCAGAAGCTCGTTTTAAAGAAATTAACGAAGCGCAAGAAGTGCTGTCAGATCCCGACAAACGCCAAAAATACGATCAATACGGTCAATATTGGTCACAGATGGGGCAAGGAGGCGCAGGGTCTGGATCTAGCGCAGGTAGTGGCGGATTTAACAATGTAGACGTAGGCGGTTTTGATTTTAGTCAATACGGCAATTTTGAAGATTTTATCAACGAAATTTTAGGTCGCGCTGGTGGTCAAAGCAGAAGTAGCAGCTATAGCTATCGTACATCTACTTCTGCTCCTGGTGGCTTTGGCAGTGGCTATGGTGATATACCAGCTCAAGATAGCGAAGCAGCGATCGCGCTTACTTTTTCCGAAGCCTTCAACGGGACACAAAAACGGTTTCGCATTGGCAATGAAACGGTAAAAGTCCGCATTCCTGCTGGTGCCAAAACAGGTAGTCGGCTGCGAATCAAAGGTAAGGGACAACCCAGTCCTTTTTCAGGACAACGTGGGGACTTGTATCTAAACATTGAACTGCAACCCCATCCTTTGTTTAAATTCACAGGAGATAATTTAATTATTGAACTGCCCATCACTCCCGAAGAAGCGGTTTTGGGTGCAGAAATTACCGTTCCCACCCCTGAAGGGAAAGTAACGATGAAAGTTCCGCCAGGGGTAGATTCGGGACAGTCTTTGAGATTGAAGGGTAAAGGCTGGCGCCAACCGAACCAACAGCGCAGCGATTTGATGGTCAAATTAAACATAGTTACGCCCAAAGAGCTTAGCCAAACCGAACGAGAATACTACCAGAAGCTTCAACAAGCCAGCAGCTACCATCCCCGCAAAAGTTTGGAGGATACAAGATTATGAACAGTTTATCCCGCACCGTAGTCGATCTACAGGGCGATACCCTAATTAGTCTTGAGCGCGTTGCTACTATTACCCAAACATCTGTCAGCACCATTAATAGCTTTATTAGACTAGGGGTAATTGAACCAGAAGGTTCGATGCTCAAACTAGAAGATATTAGTCGCGTGATCAAAATTATGCGTCTGCGTAAAGATTTAGGACTAAATCTGGTAGGTGCAGCGATGGTATTAGAACTCAGCGAGGAAAACTATCGACTGCGATCGCAATTAAATGCTTTGCGTCAGTCTTAAGAAGTATCTCTAAGCTTATTTGGCTTAAAGCTTTATCCAGCAATATATACAGCTATTTTTGATTTAAAAAAGATCTACCTTAAGAACAATATAAAATTTCCGAAAAATGAAGAGAATGAGAGCATCACTTCTATTAGTTAAATTGCTCTAGAGTTGAGCCAGGATGAAATATGACAGAACGTCAAAGAGCGATTGGTAGCTTTGATAATCCCTTGAATACCGAAGCTGCCTTGAAAGAACTAGACAATTCTCATTTTTCTCTAGACCGAGTTTTGGTGATTGCCCATAATCTGGAGGGAGAAAACCAAATAGTTGGCACAGAATTAGGCGAATCTTTACGCGATCGCTTTGAGCAGCGAATTAGCAGTGTTGCTAAACACGACTCTGACCCCAGCCAAGAACCAACAGTAATTAGCTTAACTCAAGCTCTTACTCAGTTGGATATTCCCCTGGATGCGGCACGTTCATACAACGATCTGGTTACCCAAGGCAAATATTTAGTCATGGTTGAAGGCAATCAAGGCGATATATCTGGGGCAAAAACCATTTTGAAGCGTTGTGGTATTCAAGATTGGACTGTTTACAAAGTTGTCTTAGAACATCCAGAAGTGATTATTGTCGATCATCGTGAGGCTCTTTCATAAAGTCATTCGTTTAGAAATATTATCTAATTCATCTTGGTGATTTTACAGCGTTAATTTTAAAAAAAATATCGATCTCGCTTCTCCTTACTGTTAAATCTCTACCGAGATCCACCGTTTTTGGTATAGGTTCAACCAAAGTAACAAGCAAGCCAAAGATCGACTATCTCAACTAAGTGTGGGGATGCCGTTTTAAATGGCGAACAAACACAATTAACAATTTACACAATAACCATCGAGGAAAAATAATTATGGCTTATACAGATCCAGACAGAAACCAAGTAGTCGAAACATTTGCAATCGAAGACAACAAAGATCGGATTAGGTGGGGACCAATTTTAGCTGGGATTTTTGTGGCGATCGCTACCCAGTTAATTCTTGGTGCTTTGGGTGCGGCAATCGGTTTAACCGTTGGCGCGTCAGGAGGTGCAATCGGCATTGGTATCTGGGCAATTGTCAGTTTACTAATTGCTCTATTCCTCGGTAGCTGGGTAGCTGCGGCTGGCTGTAGCCCGATGAACAAAAAAACCGCCATGCTACACGGATTAATTCTGTGGGCAACAACTTTAGCTCTTAGTGCTTGGTTGCTAGCTAGCGGCGTAACAGGAGCTTTTGGCATAGCAGCCTCTAATGCAGGTGAAATATTAAACCAGGTACAGCAACCAGGTGGCGTTAACGTTCCCAATCAAGTACCTAATGCCCCAAATCAACAACAGTTACAGCAGATTGCAGGAGATTCAGCAAAAGCAGCCTGGTCGTTCGTTATTGGCTCACTGTTAGGGTTAGCTGCATCTTTAATTGGTGCTTCGGTTGGGGCGAAAAAACCCAGACCAGTTCGTACAGCAAGACCTCCTGAACCTCAAACACCAGAAAACTTTGCTCGATAATAATTTAGGCTAAATAGCTCAAAATTAGGGACGGGAAAACTAGATTATCTTCCTTTCCCTTTTTTCTTTAATAGCTAATAGCTTAAAGATCAACAGGAATAGTTACCGTAAAAGTAGTACCAACCTCTAACTCGCTTTCTACGGTAATCACACCTTGATGTAACTCAACATATTGCTTGGCGATCGCTAAGCCTAAACCTGTACCCTGGAAACCCGCTGAGTTACTGGCGCGATAAAAAGATTCAAATAGCTGAGGCAGATCAACTGCGGGGATACCAATACCGCGATCGCGAACCACAAAGATTATTTTTGATTCTTGCTCGCTCACCTCAAAATCAATTACGCTATCTTCGGGAGAATACTTGCAGGCATTGGATAATAAATTAATCAAAATATGATGTAGCAGCTTGTGATCGAGATTAAATTCCTTTTGTCGTACTTGATAAACAAAATTGAGCGACTGCTTGCTGGGAAATACTGTTTGAACTTCACTTGTTAAACTGTGACAGAAGCTTTCTAAGTTTAGGGGACTTGGTTCAAACTCTTGTTTACCCATCTCATTACGACTCATTATCAGCATATCGTCTAATAGATTGGTCATTTTAGTAACGTTGCGCTGTAGCTGCTGGAGAACTTCGGCTTTTTTGACGCTAGATAAACTATCGCCGTAAGTCTGCAAAATTTGCGCCGTACCTGAAATGCTGTTGAGGGGGTTACGAAATTCGTGGGACACCATAGACACAAAGCGAGATTTGAGCCGATTTAGTTCTTTTTCCTGAGATAAGGCTTGGTTTAATTTTGCTTGTGTCGCCTGAAGTTGTAATGAATAAGAGCGCGATCGCAATAATACTCTTAATTTGGTTTGCAGTTCATTTTGCTGGGTAGGGAGATAAACTATATCATCAATCAATGGTTCTAAATGATCCGTAGAAAAACCAACATTTTCCAAAGAAGTCAAAAAGACAAACGGCAGAAATATAGGCGCGGAAGAGGCTCTTTTGGCCAGCATTTTTTCTCTTAGCTGATGAATGGCAGCAAAGTCAATAAAGCATAAATCAAAATTTTCTAATAATAACTGTCCGCCAACATCAGCTAAATCTGCTTCAGAGGACAAAATCTCATACTGCTTTGTCAGCCACTTAGAAAGAATAAGGCGATTTTGTTGATGCTCTAACAACAAGAGAATACGTTGCATGATGGCTTTCCTGTGATGCTATTCATTTCATTATTAATAACAAATTTTGAATCCCCAGAGGCTAAGCGAAAATGTTTGTTTCCTCAAACGCCATACTTTCATATTGATTTTCCGACAGATAGAGTTAGAACAATGCATCAGCTATCGTTTTACTAGATTCAAGACAAAAGCGTATTCAAAAGCAATTTCTTTGAGATATTCATAGCGTCCCGATGCGCCACCATGTCCTGCACTCATGTTGGTTTTGAGCAACAGCAGGTTATCATCTGTTTTCAGTTCTCGTAGTTTTGCCGTCCATTTTGCTGGTTCCCAGTATTTAACTCGTGGATCGTTTAAACCAGCGGTAATCAACATAGCGGGGTAATCTTTGGATACAACATTGTCGTAGGGTGAATAGGATTTGATATACTCATAGTATTCTGGGTCATTGGGGTTGCCCCACTCTTCCCATTCCAATACGGTTAACGGCAAGGATGTATCGAGAATGGTAGTAAGTACATCAACAAAGGGAACATCAGCCACAACTGCCTTAAATAATTCGGGACGGAGATTTACTACTGCACCCATGAGTAAACCCCCTGCACTACCACCAGAAATTACTAGGCGATCGCTCTTGGTCCACTTCTGGGCAATTAAATGTTCGGCACAGGCAATAAAATCAGTAAAGGTATTTTTCTTACGCAGAAATTTACCATCTTCGTACCATCTGCGCCCCATTTCCTCTCCCCCACGAACATGGGCGATCGCATAGACTAGTCCCCGATCTAACAAACTGAGGCGCACTGAGGAAAAGCTAATCGGATATGAATAGCCGTAAGATCCATAGCCAGTTAACCACAGAGGATTTGAAGCAGCTTGCGTAATGCCCTTTTTGTAAACTAAAGAGATCGGAACTTCTGTCCCATCGTCCGCTACGGCAATTAATCTTTCACTGGCATACAAGGTGCGATCGTATCCTCCTAATACTTCGGTTTCTTTTTTTAATTCTCTTGACCCAGTTTCCAAATCGTAATCGAACACAGAAGCAGGAGTAATTAGAGAACTATAGCCAAAGCGAAACTTAGTTGTCTCAAATTCAGGGTTGTTGCCGCCATCAAAAGAGTAAGTTGGTTCGGGAAAAGTGATCTCTCTAATTTCCCCTGTCGCTAAAGTTTGAATTCTGCCCGTTGGTAATCCTCTCTGGCGTTCGTAAATAACTAAATAATCGGCAAAGGCATCAATTCCCTCTAACATGACCTCTTCGCGATGGGGAATCACGATTTGCCAGTTGGTTTTATCAGTCGCCTCAACTGGTGTCATCATTAGCTTAAAATTAATCGCTGACTCGTTGGTGACGATATAAAAGCGATCTCTATGATGTTCAATCGAGTACTCAATTCCTGTCTGACGAGGTTGGAATAGTTTAAACTCGCCTGTAGGTTGATTAGCATCTAGGTAGTAAACTTCTGAAGTAACCTTGCTGCCGAGATCCAGCAAGATATAGGCGCGAGAACGAGTTTTGCCTACGCTGAGATAATAAGCTTCATTATCTTCTTGATATACCAGAACATCACCAGAATTACTGCCTAAAGTATGTCGCCATAGTTGATATGGGCGGTTGGCAGCATCAATCTTGGTATAAAATGTAGTTTGATTGTCGTTTCCCCAGGCAAAGGAATAATAAGTATCGGCAATTGTCTCGGAATACAGTTCTCTAGTCGCCAAATTCAGAAAATACAGCGTATATTGTTCGGCACCAGTGGTATCAACGGAGTAAGCCAAAATCTGCTGATTGGGACTAATTGAGATTACACCCAAACTAAAAAACTCGGCTTCGGCGGCTAATTCATTTTGGTCTAATAATATTTCTTCGGCTGCATCCAAGCTTTGATATTTACGACAGAAGATCGGATATGCTTGTCCTTCTTGGGTGCGCGAGTAGTAATAATAATCTTGCAAACGATAGGGAACAGATAAATCGGTTTCTTTAATCCGCGACAGCATTTCCTGATATAAAGATTGCTGCAACTGTTGGGTATGCTGCATGCGCTCTTCTGTATAGCTGTTCTCTGCTTTCAAATAATCAATAACTTCTGGATCCTGTTGGCGCAGCCAATAGTAGTCGTCAATTCTCTTGTCCCCATGAATTTCTAGTTCTTGAGGATGTTTGGCTGCTATGGGAGAAGTTGATAGTTGATTCATCTTTAAAAATATATCGCGATCGCTTTACTATCATTTTAGATACTGAAATTGTTTTTCTACCTATAATAGGGAAAATTATTCATCTCAGCCATAACTAAAAATCCCGCCATCTAAGCTAGATGAAGGGATTTAGTTGATTAAATGTTAATAGCGGCTTAGTCTTTATTGGTTGGATTGACCAGCAACAACTGATTGTTGAACAGTTTGTACCACTCTTTGTTCTACGTCTTGAGGTAGAGGAATATAGCCTAGCTCTAAAGCGTACTGATCGCCATCGTTTAAAGCCCAATTAACCATATCTTGAATTGCTTGTGCTTTATTGGGATCGTCGTATTCAGGATACAGCAACAACCAAGTAAAGCCAGCAATAGGATAGGCTTCAGGGCCAGCAGGATCGGGGACAGTAAGAGCAAAGTCTTCGGGAATTGTTTCTCCTTCAAATACTAAAGAAGCTGCTTCTGGAGAAGGTGCGACTATATTACCAGCTTGGTTTTCAATCGCTGCTGCGGAAATATCATTTTCTTTAGCATAGGCATATTCTACATAGCCGATACCACCTTCTGTTTGGATTACTTGGGCAGCAACACCTTCATTACCTTTAGCACCAATACCAGTAGGCCATTCTACGGTTTTGTCTGCGCCACCCTGCCAGTTAGGACAAGCCGCAGCAATATGGCTGGTGAACAGAAAAGTTGTGCCACTACCGTCAGAACGGTGTATCCAGCTGATTGGAGTATCAGGTAAACTAGCATTAGGATTAGCTTCGGCGATCGCTGGATCGTTCCAGCTAGTAATCTCACCATTAACAATGCCACAATAGGTTTCTCGGGGTAGCTCTAAACTATCTACTCCAGGTAAATTATAAGCAAAAACCACGCTACCAGCAGTCATTGGCACTTGAATTGGAGCTTGACCGTAAGTTGATTTAAAAGTAGCGCGTTCTTCTTCAGTTAAAGGTGCATCGGTTGCGCCAAAATCTACTGTACCTTGAAGATATTGCTCTACACCAGCACCACTACCAACTGACTGGTAACTAATTTGCACTCCAGGATTGAGCTGGTTATATTCGGAGAACCAACGCTGATAGAGAGGAGCAGGGAAAGATGCACCCGCACCAGATAAACTAGCTTCTAAACTCGCATCCTGAGCATTAGCAACTGGGGTGAAAATTTGAGAATTATTAGTCAGATCGATATTTTGAGCAATTAATCCTAAAGATAATGCAGAAACTGCTGTAAAACAGATTCTTTTTGTAGTTTTAGAAATCATTTAATCTAGAGATTTTTTTAATTCGTTTTCTCAAGATTTTACGATATTCGACCTAGGTAAAGAGAAATTTAAGACTTAGTTATATTCACTTAAAATCTTGACTGCTTTTTGGTAAAGTCTTATGCTGATTAATTTTTAGCATAAATCAACCTAATAGTCAACGCCAATCCCCAATGAATCTGAGCCAAGCACTTATGATATCGGTCGTAAGATTGCTCTTGCCAAACCCCCGTCACCGTCTTTAAGCTTAATCGGCAAACAGATTAGCTCATATTTTCCAGGCTCAACCTGGGCTAAATTCAACCCTTCAATCGCCCAAATTCCTGAACCTAGCAAAGCATGATGTACTTCAATCACGTTTCCTTGGTAACCACCGACAGAAAGATAGTCTACGCCTACAGTACGAACTTTTTTCTCGGCTAAATAATGAGCAGCTTCAGTAGAAATATGCACAAAGTCTTCGACAAACTGAGCCGATTTTAAAGCGCGATCGCTATTTTGGGTTTTGAATAAAATTCTTTCTCCTGCCTGAATATTATGAGGCTCAATCTCTGCTAGCTTAATCTGCTGGGGGTCTTTAATTTCAATTACTCTAGCTACGCCAATTGTGGCATCCAAAGGCATTTGGTCGATACCGATTCCCCCTTTAATAAAATGATTGATGCCGTCTACGTGAGTACCAGTATGAGTTCCAATGGTCATTTTAGAAACATTGCAAACATCTCCATGGGCTAAACATTGACTGGGTTCAACGCTGACAGCAGGATTATCTGGCCAATAGGGCATTCCAGGATGAATGGTTAAGGAAATATCGATCCAGTCAGTTGTGTTTTCCATATTTTTTGGCTAAATATTTGTAGCTTGACAAAGTAATTCCCAAGAAATTAATTCTGGTTTCTAATTATCTAGTTCAATATCATCTGATTTGAGATTGCAACGATTACTAAAAAGCCACCACCCCATAAAGTAAGGATGGTGACTAAAACATCAAAAGTTACAACGGCAGGTAAAACCAAGAATTAATTACCAACCTGACATAATTCTGCTCTATCATAAGCCCCAAAAACCAAGGTTGATTAATAATTGTTACTTAGTACTTAAACAGTTGCAGGTTTGGGTTCTGGTTTGGGTGGTTCGGAGTTGGCTATTTCCTCTTGAACCTTGTCGGCTAACTCAGGATGAACATTACGGAATAGCTGCATCTGATCTTTGATCACTACTTCGCTACATTTGCCCAAACTGCCAGCGATGTTGTGATATAGACGTTTTTTCTCGTCATCGTTGAGCATATCGTAATACATCCGCGCCTGATCGAAATGATCCTCTTCGTCCAACTCAATGCGGGCTGCCATTCCCGAAACATGATACGCAGGTTCTTCTGAACGCTTGTCTAGCTGAGGATAACCTTCATGGGAAGGATTGTAGTTGATCCGCGAACCATTGTTATCATCAGTACGCATCAAACCATCACGATAGGGCGTATTTGCTTCGGTAGCATGAGGTTTATTGACAGGAATAGTATCATAGTTGACGCTTAAACGGTGACGATGAGCATCCGCATAGGACATAATTCTTGCCTGCAACATCCGATCTGGCGACCAAGAAATACCTGGAACAACGTTACCAGGAGAGAATGCAGCCTGTTCTACTTCGGCAAAGTAGTTTTCGGGGTTACGGTTTAATTCAAACTTACCTACTTTCTGTAGCGGAAAATCGCCATGTGGCCAGATTTTGGTCAGGTCAAAAGGATTCCACTGAAAGTTTTGCGCTTGTTCGTCAGTCATAGTTTGAATGTGCATTGTCCAAGAGGGATAGTTGCCCTCTTCAATGGCATTATACAAATCCTTGGCTGCCCAACGAGGTTCTACTCCCTGCATCTTGCGCCACTGTTCGTCAGTAAAGAATTTGTTACCTTGATCGGTGATAAAGTGAAACTTGACCCAGATTCGCTCGTTCGCTTCATTGATCAAGCTAAAAGTATGGCTACCATAGCCGTTCATGTGTCGCCAACCCATCGGCGCACCGCGATCGCCCATCAACCATAATACCTGATGAATGCTTTCAGGAGTTAGTGACCAGAAATCCCACCACATTTGATCGTGTCGCCAGTGTTCTTTAGGATGTTCTTTTTGCGATCGAATAAAGTCCATGAACTTCATCGGATCGCGCATAAAAAAGATAGGTGTGTTATTCCCTACCATGTCCCAGTTACCATCTTCGGTATAGAACTTAAGGGCAAATCCGCGAAGATCGCGATAAATATCCGAACCACCTTTAGATTTGGCTACGGTAGAAAAACGAGCAAATACTTCGGTTTGCTTACCTACTTCACCAAACAACTTAGCTTTAGTATATTGAGTAATATCCTCAGTAACGGTGAAAGTCCCATAAGCACCCGAACCTAACGCATGAACTACTCGTTCAGGAATACGTTCGCGGTTGAAGTGTGCCATTTTTTCTAGAAGGGTATAGTCTTCTAATAGCAATGGACCTTGCTTACCGACGGATTTAGATACTGTATTACTGGGTACGGGAATTCCCGCTGCATTAGTTAAAGTCTGTTTACTGTTGTCTGCCACGATTAATCTTTCTCTCCAATGGTTACGATTACCAAGCTTGCGGTCGGTAATCGCTGCTTTTTGCTTTTAACATAATCCTAGTTCTATAACTAAATTGAAAGCGTCCGACTTAAGACAGATAGGTAATGACAATTCTACGTAGTAATTTTGCAGCTTTTAGATTTCAAAGATTGTTAAAATTATTAATATAATTCAGCGGTATTTTCAGCGACAGTGCCAGAAAGCAGTCAAAGATTTTTAGGACGGCGCAATCTCTGACCGTTGGTAAATATCAGAAACCAAAAAGACTAAAAAAACTTGTTCTTGATTATTGGCGCTCTCATTTGCCCTCCTAGCCCAAAGTGGGTAGATATCCCTAAAGTTGTTATGAGTAGGCAAATGGTAGAATTATTACAAGTTATTAAATATTGCTGTCTAACTAGGCGATCAAAGATTAAAAAGCAAATATTAGATCGATAAGAATACTGATTATTCATAAAAAATTACTATGCTGAAAAGACTGTTGGGCGACCCCAATACACGTAAACTCAAAAAATTTCAGCCTTTGGTGGCGGAAATCAACCTGATTGAAGAGGATATCAAAGGTTTATCTGACGAAGCTTTAAAAGCGAAAACGAACGAATTCCGCGAACAGCTTGCTAAGGCAAAAAACGACGAAGAAACCAAAGAAATTCTTGATGATATTTTGCCCGAGGCTTTTGCCGTAGTCAGAGAAGCAGCAATTCGAGTATTGGGGATGCGGCACTATGATGTACAGTTGCTTGGAGGCATAGTTTTACACAAAGGGCAAATCGCCGAAATGAAAACTGGGGAGGGTAAAACCCTAGTATGTACTCTACCAGCTTATCTTAATGGCTTGACAGGTAAAGGAGTTCATGTCGTTACGGTCAACGATTATCTTGCCCGCAGAGACGCGGAATGGATGGGTCAGGTTCATCGTTTCTTAGGTTTAACCGTAGGCTTAATTCAATCAGGGATGAGTCCCACGGAAAGAAGAAAAAATTATGCCTGTGACATTACCTACACTACCAACAGCGAATTAGGCTTTGATTATTTGAGAGATAACATGGCTGTCTCTATGGAAGAGGTAGTACAGCGTCCCTTCAACTACTGTGTAATTGATGAGGTGGATTCTGTATTAGTTGACGAAGCCAGAACGCCGCTGATTATTTCTGGACAGGTAGAACGCCCTACAGAAAAGTATCTTCAAGCAGCACAGGTAGCAGCACAGTTAATTCGGCAGAAAGAAGATTACGACGAAGAAATGAATGCCCAAGAAGGCATCGGCGACTATGAAGTAGATGAAAAAGCCCGTAATATTCTGATGACCGATGAAGGTTTTGCCCACGCTGAAGAAACCATCGGGGTGATGGATTTATATGACCCCGAAAACCCTTGGGCGCACTATATCTCTAATGCGATTAAAGCCAAAGAACTCTTTGTTAAAGATGTTAACTATATGGTGCGCAACGATGAGATTGTCATCGTCGATGAGTTTACGGGGCGAGTTCTGGCGGGAAGGCGCTGGAGTGATGGTTTACACCAGGCAATTGAAGCTAAAGAAGGAGTGCAAATTCAGAAAGAGACTCAGACTTTAGCAAGTATTACCTATCAAAACTTTTTCTTGCTCTATCCTACTCTAGCAGGGATGACAGGAACAGCAAAAACCGAAGAGACTGAATTTGAAAAGGTTTACAAGCTCCAGGTGACGATAATTCCGACTAATTTGCCTTCTAGAAGAGCCGATCTGGCTGACGTAGTGTATAAAAAAGAAATTGGTAAATGGCAAGCAGTGGCAGAAGACTGTGCCAATATGCATGCAAGAGGTCGTCCCGTGCTTGTAGGTACTACCAGCGTGGAAAAATCTGAGCTAATTTCTCAGTTGCTACACGAAAAAGGTATCGAGCATAATTTGCTTAACGCCAAACCCGAAAATGTCGAGCGAGAATCAGAGATTGTCGCTCAAGCTGGTCGTAAAACTGCCGTCACAATCGCTACCAACATGGCCGGGCGAGGTACAGATATTATCTTGGGTGGTAACGCTGACTATATGGCAAGACTTAAGGTAAGAGAGTATCTAATGCCCAAAATAGTGATGCCCGAAGATGATAATCTAATGGCTAGAGTACCAGGAATCAACATGGCTAAGGATTCTGCCAAAGGTTTTGGTAGCAATAGCGATGGCAAGAAAGTTAAGACCTGGAAGGCATCGCCGCAAATTTTTCCTAGTGAACTATCAGCCGAAGCCGAAAATTTGCTCAAAGAAACCGTGAAGTTCGCCGTACAAAGATACGGCGAGCAAAGTTTAGCTGAATTAGATGCTGAAGATAAAATTGCCGTTGCCTCGGAAAATGCGCCTGTAGACGATCCTGTGTTGCAAAAATTGCGAGAAGTCTATAAAGTGATTCGTCAAGAATACGAAAAATTTACCGATGCTGAACATGAAGAAGTAGTTAGCAACGGTGGACTTCACGTCATTGGTACAGAGCGTCATGAATCCCGTCGAGTTGATAACCAGTTGCGAGGTCGGGCAGGGAGACAAGGCGACCCTGGTTCAACTAGGTTTTTCCTTAGTTTACAGGACAACCTCTTGCGGATCTTTGGTGGCGATCGCGTCGAAAAACTGATGAATATGATGCGTGTCGAAGACGATATGCCCATCGAGTCAAAGATGTTGACTAACTCTTTAGAAGGGGCGCAAAAGAAAGTAGAGACTTTTTATTACGATACCCGTAAGCAAGTCTTTGAATATGACGAGGTGATGAATAATCAGCGTCGCGCTATTTATGCCGAACGTCGTCGCGTATTAGAAGGACTAGATCTCAAAGAACAGGTAATTCAATATGCCGAGAAAACCATGGGGGAAATTGTCGATGCCTACGTTAACCCTGAGTTGCCTCCCGAAGAGTGGAAACTAGACAAAATGGTTGATAAGGCTAAAGAGTTTATCTATCTTCTTGATGATGTTGAGCCGGCGCATCTAGAGGATATGACCGTTAACGAGATGAAAAACTTTTTGTGTGAAGAAGTTCGTAAAGCCTACGACATCAAAGAACATCAAATTGATAGTATGCAGCCTGGTTTGATGCGCCAAGCAGAACGATTCTTTATTCTGCAACAGATTGACACCTTATGGCGGGAACACCTCCAGGCAATGGATGCGCTACGGGAGTCAATTGGTTTGCGCGGCTATGGACAAAAAGATCCGCTGATTGAATATAAGCAAGAAGGATACGAAATGTTCTTGGAAATGATGATTGATATTCGTCGTAATGTCGTTTACTCTCTCTTCCAGTTCCAACCTCAACCTCAACCGCCTCAACCTCAACCTCAAGCAGTATAGAAGCAATATCTAATAATTTAATTAGCCAAAAGCCAGTATTTAGTGCTGGCTTTTTATTTAATGTTGATGACAATTCAGGTCTGGCTAAAAGTTGAGAATCTTAATTGTAAACTGTGGGGGCGACATAAATACTTAGAAAGCTTGCTGAATTAGGCTTTTAGCCCTCATACCCTGACGATAATAGTTATTTTTGGCGGTTGAAAAATGGATCAATTCTTGAACAACATCCT
>JBHJNW010000117.1:0-14852 GCA_050330395.1 Pleurocapsa sp. | reverse complement strand
TCTGGGATAGCCAGGGGAAACTGATTCAGCTACTACTACTCCATACTTATCTTGATTGAGGCTATAAACCAGCACGCGATCGCATTCTAAAACTTTTCTGACTTCTTCGACACTGATTTTGAGAATGTCTTCTTGCTTGATTGACTGACGGATGTATTGAATCGCCTCGCTAAAGTAATGCGTCCATTTTCTTTCTTGGGCGGCTTGTGTTTCCAGACCAATCAGATTATCTAGCAACTGAGCATTTTCCAGAGCTAAACTTGCTTTTTGAGCCAGCTGGTGTAAAAACTCAATTTCTCCTGGCTGCCAGTGGCGCGGTTGACTACACTGATGGGCGACGAGTAAACCAAATAGTTTCCCTTCGTTGAAAATTGGCGTGACCAAATTGGCTTTGACTGCTAGGGTGTCTAGCTGTTCTTGATCCCAGAAAGTCATCTCGACTTGGTTAAGATCATTAATCGCCCTAACTTTGCCATCGCGGTACTGGTCAAGATATCTGGCTTCAAAAGGGTCTTTGCTCGTTTGAGCAAGTGCTTGTGGATAGCCAGCAACTACTGATTCTGCTACAATCACGCTGTGTTTATCTTGATTGAGACTATAGACGACAACGCGATCGCAATTTAGATAAGTGCGCGCTTCTTCAACAATGGCTTTGAGAATATTTTTTTGGGGAACTGACTGGCTTAAATTATCAACCAACTCTCCATATATTTCAGTTTCGGGTTCATCTGCGGTTTCCTCTGTCGATCTTGGCGATACACTCAGCAGCCGTTTGGTCACCAAAGCAGCCACCGCACCTGCCAGTAAAGCTGTTGTTCCAGTACCAATTAATAAAGCAGCCAGCAGTTTTTGTTGTCGCGCTAACTCTGTTTCAGCCAAACCAAGATTATTAGCTCGTTTAGCCAAGATTATTTGTTGATTAACAGCTTGACTACCAAAATAGTAGGTTGCTGTCCCCACTGCTAATATGGGCAGCATGACTGCGCTACCTACTAACGCAGCTGCTGTTTTAGCTTTCAATTGTTGAAAAATTGATTTTGTGGCGACATTGTTGGCAGGAGAATTGATTTGCTCTGTTTTTAATTCAGAAATAGCTAATTTAGAGGCTTCAATTGAGGTATTGTTGCCGTGTTCACTATTTGATATAGTCGAATTTTGGGAAATATGAGCTAATGTCGCCTCAGAATTAGGATTAGTTGCCGCTACCGGAGAACTAAATTCATCGCTGTTGTTGGTTTTATTTGCAGACATTTTAGTCATTTATTCAATAAATATAAAATATATCTGTTAGGAAAACTAAATTAGCTCTTGCTTACATTGGCTGTTAAGAGCAAATTTTTCTACAATAAGCCAGCTTCAGGTAAACAAATTACCTTTGCTTAAAGCTAATAACAAATCTCTCGCTATCTACGTATTTTTACTTAACTTTTAATATTACCTTAGTTTTAGAAAACTGTTAGCCAAGACGAAAGGCGAAGAGCTAAACTACGATTGTTTTAAAAGAAATTTTGAGAGATGTCACTAGTTGTAGTAGCTACTAGCTATTAGCATGAAAATTCTAATTGTCGAAGACGAACTGGAAATAGCCGAAATTATTCAAGAATGCCTGGAAGCGGAAGGATTTGCTTGTCATGTATGTCATGATGGTCAATCTGCTCTACGACTTTTTGCCGAACAACAGCCCGACTTGATTATCCTCGATATCCGACTGCCTGGTGGCATGGATGGATTGGAAGTATGTACTCAAATCCGTCAAAAACCAGCGGCTAAAGATCCCTATATTTTGATGCTGACTTCTCGGGGTGAAGAAATCGATCGCATTATTGGTCTATCCACGGGGGCAGATGACTATTACATCAAACCTTTTAGTCCTAGAGAATTAGTCGCCAGAGTACGGGCTTTGTTGCGCCGTCGTTTACGCAGCTCTGGCGATCGCTCTGGCCTGCTGCGAACTAAATCTTTTACCATCGATCTAGAACAGCACTGTATTACTCGTCATCTTGATGCTGACTCAGCCGAAGAATTGGATTTATCCTCTTCTGAGTTTAAGCTAATGACTTTGTTGGTCAAACATCCTGGCAGAGTATGGGAAAGAGGGCAGTTAATCGAAAAGCTGTGGGGCGATGATTTTTTTGGTGAAGAGCGAGTGATTGATACTCACATTGCCAGATTACGCAAAAAAGTTGAGCCTTCTAGTAGTAAGCCAAAATTCATTCAAACCGTCGTGGGTGTAGGATACAAATTTGAAGATTTATAAGTATAAGTAAAGGTGGCGATTGCTGAATTAAAGTATGATCAAGCTCAATCTGCAAATTCGACTCTTTCTGTCTCATATTTTAGTCACTATCGTTGGGGTGACGGCATCTTCGGTAGTCGGTAATTTTTTTTCACCGCGATTGTTTCAATTCCAGGTGAAAAACTTGGCAGGAAAAAGCTTAACTATTAATACGGCTCAGGCTCAACTGTTAGAAGTATTTGAGGCAGCTTGGACGAGGGGAAATTTCTGGTCATTTTTAGTTGGTACATTAGCAGCAGCAATTCTTAGCTATTGGCTGGCTAAACGAATTGTCCAGCCTTTGAATCAAATGGAAACTATTATTGATCGATTCGCCAACGGTAAACTCGATGAGCGGATGGGGCATTTGGAAATTCCTGAATTAAATCGTCTGGCAATGGGTTTTAATCGCATGGCATCTTCCTTAGAAGAAGTAGAATCAAGAAGGCGAGAAATTATCGACGATCTTACCCACGAATTACGTACTCCCCTAACTATTATTCGCGGACGTTTAGAAGAAATCGCCGACGGCATTATTGTTGCCAAACCGCAAATTTATTCCCGATTGATTGTGGAAACTAAGCGGTTACAACGTTTGGTTAATGACCTACAGGAGCTTTCGCAAGCCGAAGCAGGTAACTTAACCCTCAAAAAAATGTCTACCAATCTACGCTACATCCTCGAACCTTTAGTCGAAAGGTTTAGCGAGCAGCTGCTCGAAAGCGATCGCCAACTGATTTTAGACTGCCCCGCCGATTTACCCTACGTTATGGTCGATAAAGACCGCCTAGAGCAGATTTTGATCAATTTGCTCAGTAACGCTATCCGCCACACCCAAAAAGGTTCAATTACTCTCAGAGCTTGGTCAGACAAGCAAGTTTGGATAGCGGTAATTGATACAGGCTCAGGCATTGTCGCCGAAGAATTACCTCATATCTTTGGACGCTTTTGGCGATCGCAAAAATCCCGTACTCAGAAATACAGCGGTACGGGCATTGGCTTGGCAATCTGCAAGCGTTTAGTGGAACTACATGGAGGAACTATACAGGTTGAAAGTAAGGTCGGACAGGGAAGTACTTTTAAGTTCTGCTTACCGAGCAATCAAATGATCGCCTGTGATATAAGGTCTAAATAGATGGAACTATCTTACTGCGCTTTTGGGTTGAGTAAAATATATGAGTTCAACTTTCAAGAGCTAAAAGCTAAAAGCTAGTTAACCAACAGCCTAGTCTATCAAGCATGAAAACTGCTGTAATTTAAAGTTTGTCAAAACTGACATGAAACTGTCATCGCCATGACATGAATAACTGATAAATTTTGGCAAGTAAAATATTTATTAAAAATCTATGACCGTTAGTTTATCTCAGTCCAATACAGAAAATAACGTCTTACATTTAGATGCTTTTGCTCCTGCACTAGACCGTTTACGCAATGAATCAGAACTTTTACGTAAATCTTACGCAGCAGCGAAACCATATCCTCATTTAGTTCTTGACAATCTCTTCGATCCCGCATTACTTGATCGCCTAGTAGCAGAATTTCCGCAAGCTCAAAATCGAGATTGGTTAGTTTGGGATACAGCCCATGAATTAAAAACTACTTCGCGAGGCATCGATGGCTTATCAATATTTACCCAAATGTTCTGTTTGTGGCTAAACTCTAGCGATGTCATCAAAGCGATCGAATCAATCGTTGGGATGGAGAACTTGGTAGGAGATCCTCTGTTTCATGGTGCAGGTTTGCATGAAATGTATCGCGATGGATGGCTAGAAATGCACGCTGACTATACTAGGCATTTTAGTTTGCCTTTGATGCGTCGTATCAATATTTTGATTTATCTCAATCGAGATTGGGATGATAGCTGGGGCGGTGAATTGGCATTACAGGACAACCAAAACAAGCAAAATACAGTTAGTTATCCCCCTTATTTCAACCGCACGATTATCTTTCCTACCACCGCCAAAACGTTTCATGGCGCACCTAATGCCTTAACTTGTCCGTTAAACCGCAGTCGTAAACTACTCTCAATTTACTACTGGACTCCAATTCCTATGCCTCTTTGGGCAAAAGCTGGAACTCCTTTACTTTGGGCATCTGAGCGTAAGAGAAAATTAAAAAATTTGTTGAATAAGTAAAACCTTATCTAATCTAGACTAATTTTATTTAAGAATAACCACAAGCTAATATTTTAAAAAAATCATTAATCATTTGAGTTAAAAGTTTTCAACTCAAATGATTAACAAATTTATGATTTAATCATTTGGAGAAAATTGACATTTAACTGTCATAGTTTAGCAAGAACCGCTTGTTAAGTTAGAAAAACGAGCCGATTTTAATTTTATGGCGATTAGAATCGAGTGTGTTTGCCAGAGAAAAGATATTTGATTTATTTACCCAAGATCGGGATTATGGTTGGTTAGTCTATTGTTTCAGTTAATTGTTTTCATGGTGATTACGTTCAATATATTGATTCTGGCTAGGCTTTTTCCGATTAAACGCGATCGCTGAATAAAAATCGGTGAATGGTAAGCTACACATAAATTCAGTATCTTTCAATCTTCAAGTGATTTATTTAGTAACATTGTTGTTAATGTTAATACTATTATTTATATTTTAACTGGTATGTTTTTAGTGGAGTTACCGTTAGTTTAATCTCTTAAGTGCTGCTACATTCAAACTAGTATTGGGTGGTCTGACATAGTAATATTAACAATCAAAGCCACAGCTAATCATTAATAAAATTTATGACTATATTTCTAACCTTGGGGGTAGTAGTTGCTGCCCTAGTCTGTTTTATTACTGAGTGGCTACCTGTAGATATTACAGCTCTTTGTGTGGCAGTGGTATTGATTGTACTGGGGTTAGTTACTCCCGATGAAGGTATAGCGGGCTTTGGCAACTCTGCCACTATTACCGTCATGGCAATGTTTATTCTCAGTGCAGGAATTACTCGTACTGGAGTAATTCAAGTCTTTCGAGATTTACTGCTCAAGTGGGGCGGCAAAAGTATTACCCGTCAGATCTTAGTCATGGGATTACTCGTCGGGCCAATCTCTGGTTTTATTAATAATACGGCAGTAGTGGCTATATTTCTGCCTATTGTGGAAGAATGGTGTAAAAAACGGGGCATATCTCCATCTAAGTTACTAATGCCTCTATCGTTTGTCACGATTTTAGGGGGAATGATTAGCCTAATTGGCACATCGACTAATGTGCTAGCCAGCGGCATCGCTAAAAATTTAGGCTATGGGGAATTTAGTTTATTTCAGTTTACGGGTTTAGGGATTATTACATTTTTGGTTGGCTTAGGGTATCTAGCTTTTATTGCGCCTCGATTGTTGCCCGATCGCAAAAATCCGACTAGCGATCTAGTTAGTGAAGACTATGGTTTAGAAGATTATGTCACCGAAGTTATTGTTACCCCCAGTTCTAAGTTAATTGGCAAGACGCTGCGTTCATCGCAATTAAGGCGAGATTTTAGCATTGATGTTCTAGAAATTATCCGAAATGGCGATCGCCAGCCCCAACCAGTAGCTAATATTCCTTTTAGGGCAGAAGATATTTTGCTGGTGCGAGGCAAAACCGAGGATGTCTTAAAAATAAAAACCGAACAGGGTTTAGATATTCTGCCCGATCTAAAATTCAATCAAAAAAATCTGGCAACCGAACTAAGTTCCGAGGATGAAGGCATTGCGGAAGTTTTAATTCTGTCCAACTCTCGGTTAATTGGGACAACCCTTAAAGACTTAAGATTTCGCCAACGCTATAATCTTACTGTACTAGCAGTTCGTCGAGGAGAAGAATTAATTAGAGACAGGTTAGGCAAAGTTAGTCTCAGGTTTGGTGATTTACTGTTAGTACAGGGAGCAAAGCAAAGTTTACTCGGTTTACAAACCACTAGAGAACTGCTGGTTATCGAACAAAAAGAACCAGAATCTATTCGCCGAGATAAAGCTTGGATTGCGGTAGGAATTATTCTAGGAGTAATAATTATTGCTGCCTTTAACTGGTTGCCGATTTTAGTCAGTGCTTTGGTTGGGGTTATGTTAATGATTATTACGGGCTGTCTCAAACCAGGAGAAGTATATGGTGCAGTGCGTTGGGACGTAATTTTTCTGTTGGCGGGTTTAATTCCTTTGGGTACAGCAATGGAAAACTCGGGAGCAACTAAATGGCTAGCAGATAATCTGATGGTAGCAGGAGGAAACTTTAGCGGCTATTGGATTTTGTTATTCTTTTTTGTAGTTACCTCTTTACTGACGGAAATACTTTCTAATAATGCTTCGGTAGTACTATTGATTCCCATCGCAGCACAAGTGGCTGAATCTCTTAAGATTAACCCGATCGCCATGATGTTTGCCGTTACCTTTGCTGCTTCTAATAGCTTTATGACTCCCATTGGCTACCAGACCAATACGATGGTTTATACTCCTGGTGGTTATAAATTTAGCGACTTTTTCCGTGTGGGCGCCCCTTTAAATCTGATTATGGCAATCGTTACACCGCTGCTGATTATATGGCTTTATGGACTTTAAGCAAAAGTAATCGATTTTTAAAAATCAACATGGAATCAATCTCCGAAACAGTACGCGAACCGATATTCACCTTTGCGCTTCTGTTGGCAATTATTTTCGTAGTACCACCAATCTTTGAAAAATTAAAGTTGCCTGGATTAGTTGGCTTGTTAGCTGCGGGGGTAGTTTTTGGTAGCAGTGGGTTAGGTTTGCTTGATAGCAAGTCAGAAACTATGGTGCTGTTAGCAGATATCGGCAAGATTTACCTGATGTTTGTGGCGGGACTAGAAATTGACCTGGAGCAGTTTAACCGCACGAGAAATCGCTCTTTAGGCTTTGGTTTTGCAACTTTTGCTATTCCTTTAATCAGTGGCACAATTGTCGGGCAATCGTTTGGTTTTGGCTGGAATACTTCCATCTTGATCGGTTCTTTTTTGGCTTCCCATACTCTGCTGGCATATCCCATTGTCAAACGTTTGGGGGTAGTCAACGACGAAGCAGTTACCGTTACTATTGGCGCGACAATTTTTACCGATATTGGTGCTTTGTTGGTGTTGGCAGTTTGTTTGGGAATAAATCAAGGCGATTTTACCGCTCTCGATCTGGCCTTTCTGTTAGGATCATTGGCTATTTACACCCTAGTGGTGTTATTTGGCTTAGATCGCTTAGGTAAAGCTTTTTTTAGGCGATCGCGAAACGACCAAAGCAACCAGTTTCTCTTTGTGCTGCTCGCTCTGTTTGCAGCTTCAGTAGGGGCAGAAGCAATCGGTGTCGAAAAAATTGTCGGGGCTTTTTTAACGGGGTTAGCAGTCAACGACGTAATTGGCGATGGTCCAGTTAAAGAAAAAGTGGAGTTTGTCGGGGCGGTTTTGTTTATTCCAATTTTCTTTGTCGATATGGGCTTATTGCTCGACTTGACCGCGTTTGAAGATATTTTGAACTCCATTGGTATTCCGCTCTCGATTGTGGGAACATTGTTTTTAAGTAAGTTTATCGCAGCTTTCTTGGCTAAACTTGCCTATCGCTACAGTTGGCAACAAACCATAACTATGTGGTCGCTATCATTGCCCCAGGTGGCTGCCACCTTAGCTGCCGCTTTGGTTGCTTTTCAAGCACAGATTATCAACGAGAATGTATTTAACAGCGTTATTTTACTAATGCTAGTAACCTCAGTCGTTGGCCCTTTAATTACTTCCCGCGCTGCTGCCCAGCTTACCTCTAAGGATATAGAAAAATTAGCAGTCACCTCAAATTTAGACATTAGCTCATCCCCAAAACAATTTAAGGTTGTTGTGCCAGTTTATAACCCACAGACTGAACGCTATCTATTAGAGTTAGCATCTTTGCTGACCAAAAAAAATCAGGGAGAAATCGTTACTTTAGCGATCGCCAAAGCTGAGGCTCGTTTAGATTCTTCTGAACTGGCTCTAGATGTAGAGCGTTGTCAAAAACTACTGGCTCAGGCTCAAGAAATAACTCAAGAACTTGAGGTTACCGCTCAACCAGAATTAAGAGTTGAATATGATGTGGCTCAAGGTATTAGTCATGCGAGTCGCGAAGTTGACGCTAGTTTAGTTATCTTGGGATTTAACCACCTCAATAACTTTCGCTCTCTCTTATTTGGCTCGGTTATCAATAGTGTATTGTGGTCGGCTCATTGTTCTGTGGTCGTAGCTCGTCTTTTAGATTCGCCTTTAAAAATTAGACGCATTCTGATCCCAGTAGAAAGTTTTAACCCGATTGGCTTACGCCCAGTCCGTTTTGCCCAAACCTGGGCGAATCAATCGGGAACGGAAATAACCCTGCTTCATGTCTGCTCCTTTGGTACTTCCAAAGAGCGTAAAACTTCTTTGCATCAGCAATTGGAAACAATAGCCACTCAGTATTTGTCAGGCGCCACGGTAGATATTCGTATTAGCGCTCAAAACAATTTTGTCAGGGAAATTTTGAACGTTAGCACAACTTATGAACTGGTCATATTGCGATCGCAACGTCAGCGCGTAGGTGTAGATAGTTTAGCTATTGGAGATAATGCTAAACCCTTAATTCAAAACCTAAACTGCTCGATTATTTTGCTAGGAGAATTATAAATGCCATGCTGATAATGTTCGACTGTTCAAACTCTGACTCACGGTAATTGTAAGTTGGTAAAATCAATGCCTCTTAATTTTTCCCAAGATATTCAGCTCTTACTGGCAAAATTGGCGACCAAACCTATAACCATTGCCGAAATTCTGCAAACAACCTCCGAACGAGGATTTAGCTTGATTATTGGCTTATTGGTACTACCTTTTTTGTTTCCCATGCCGCCTGGATTATCAGGCGTGATGGGTATAGGCTGCTTAGTACTGGGAACCCAAATGGCATTAGGCAGAAAATCACCCTGGTTACCCAAGCAAATAGCTCGGTTCAAATTTCCGCGCAGCTTGAGCCAATATTTACTTAAGAATGTACGACGGATTACGGTTTGGCTAGAAAAGATTGTGCGCTCGCGCTGGCAGCGAGTAGCTAATCATCCTTATATCTGGCAGGGTAATGGTTGTTGTATTGCTTGGCTATCTATTCTACTGATGTTGCCAATCCCGTTTACCAATCCTGTACCTGCTGTGGCGATTTTACTTTTGGCAGTATCTACTACAGAATCTGATGGCTTGTTAATGTGTTTGGGGTATCTTTTGACTTTAGCTAACACTATCTTATTTAGTTTTATTGGTTATGCTCTTTGGCAAGCACCCGATTTATTACCTAATTTATTTAAATAATTACAACTCAAGCAAGCGATGAATTTTCCTACTACTTCTAATACAGCTAACATGCCTCAGACTGAGGAACATTGGCATACTTTCACCAAGGAACAAACCACCGAATTACTGCAAAGCGATCGCGATCGCGGATTAAACTCTCAAGTTGTTTACCAACGACAGCAACATTTTGGTACAAATGAACTAAAAGAGTCTGGGGGGCGCAGTCCTTTAACTATTCTCTGGGATCAGTTTACCAACATCATGTTAATCATGCTGATTGCCGTGGCGATAGTTTCGGCTATTTTAGATTGGCGTGAACAGAACTTTCCCAAAGATGCGATCGCCATTTTTAGCATTGTAATTTTAAACGGTATCTTAGGCTATTTCCAAGAAAGTCGCGCCGAAAAAGCCCTAGCTGCCCTTAAACGCCTTTCTTCTCCTCTAGTTCGCGTAATTCGTGATGATGTTACTCAAGAGATTGAGGCGAAGGAATTAGTGCCAGGAGATATCATACTTCTCGAAGCAGGTGTACAAATTGCTGCCGATGGGCGTTTATTAGAAACCCGTAACCTACAGATTGCTGAATCTACCCTAACGGGAGAAGCTACTGCCGTTGCCAAAGATGCTGCTGCGGTATTAAGCGAAAATGCCTCTTTAGGCGATCGCACTAATTTAGTCTTTCAAGGTACAGAAGTAGTTCAAGGCAGAGCCAAAGCGATCGTCACCAAAATCGGTATGGAGACAGAGATCGGTCGTATTGCTTCGATGATTCAAGGCGTGACAAGCGAACCAACTCCTCTACAGCAGAGAATGACCCAACTAGGCAATGTGCTGGTTAGTGGTTCAATGTCATTAGTGGCTTTAGTCGTTATTGTGGGTGTATTGCGCTCAGGATGGTCAGATTTTGCAGAACTGCTGGAAATATCTTTAAGTATGGCGGTGGCTGTTGTCCCAGAAGGATTACCGGCGGTAGTGACTGTAACCTTGGCGATTGGCACGCAAAAAATGATCCGTCGTCAGGCTTTGATCCGTAAACTGCCAGCGGTGGAAACTTTGGGTTCGGTAACTACTATTTGTTCCGATAAAACAGGAACTTTGACCCAAAACAAAATGGTGGTGCAGAAAGTTTATACAGGGTCATATCACTTTAGCGTTACGGGGGAAGGCTACGAACCATCGGGAACATTCTACTGTCAGGATAATAACCAAATTGAAACAGAAACAGAAGTCAAAAAGTTATTTTTAGCTTGTGTATTGTGTAACGATGCTTTGCTGCAACACTCGCGCAACATAGCCGAAAAAACTATAGATTGGACAATTTTGGGCGATCCAACTGAAGGTGCGTTATTAACTTTAGCTGGCAAAACAGGCTTATTTAAAGAAGAATTACAGGATAAAATGCCTCGCCAAGAAGAATTTCCTTTTGATTCCGAACGCAAGCGAATGTCCGTGATCGTGACCAATGACCAAAATAATGAATTGCCTTACCTGATGTTTAGCAAAGGCTCGACGGAGTTAATTTTAGAAAGGTGCGATCGCATTTTTATCCAAGATCATCCCCAATTAATTAACGATTCCCAACGGCAAGAGATTCTCGATACCAACGATCACTTAGCAAGCATCGGTCTGAGAATATTGGGCTTTGCCTACAAACCCCTAGCAGAAATTCCCGCCGCCAGTACCGAAAACGACAGCGAACAAGAGCTAGTGTGGCTAGGACTAGTGGGCATGCTCGATGCACCCCGCACTGAAGTAGAATTAGCCGTACAACGGTGTAAACAGGCGGGTATCCGTCCCGTGATGATTACTGGCGATCATCCTTTAACCGCTATGGCGATCGCGGCTAAACTAGATATTGCTGGTCTTAGCGACTCTTCTGTTACAGGACAAGAATTAGAAGCAATGTCTACAGAAGAGTTGGAACGAGTAGTAGAACAAATTAGCGTCTATGCTCGCGTTGCCCCCGAACACAAATTACGCATCGTCAAAGCCTTACAAAAGCGTGGTGAATTTGTGGCAATGACGGGAGATGGAGTCAACGACGCTCCTGCCCTTAAGCAAGCCGACATTGGTATTGCCATGGGCATTACAGGAACAGATGTCAGTAAAGAAGCTAGCGATATGATTTTGCTAGACGATAACTTTGCCACCATCGTTGCCGCCACCGAAGAAGGTAGAGTAGTTTACGATAACATCCGTCGCTTTATTAAATATATCCTGGGTAGTAATATTGGTGAAGTGCTAACTATCGCAGCAGCTCCCTTACTGGGCTTGGGGGGTGTTCCTCTGTCTCCTTTACAAATTCTCTGGATGAACCTAGTTACCGATGGTTTACCTGCTCTGGCTTTGGCATTAGAACCAGCCGAACCCAACATCATGCGCCGTACTCCCTATAACCCCAAAGAAAGTATTTTTGCTCGCGGTTTAGGATGGTATATGGTGAGAATCGGCATTATTTTTGCCCTCATTACCATAGTGCTAATGGTTTGGTCTTACAATTACAGCCGTGTTGATGGTAATCCTGCGCGCTGGAAAACTATGGTCTTTACTACTCTGTGCCTAGCGCAAATGGGTCATGCTCTAGCAGTTCGCTCCGATACCCGATTAACGATTGAAATGAACCCTTTTTCTAATCTGTATGTATTAGGTGCAATAACTTTGACTACTGTTTTGCAGCTGCTACTAATTTATGTTGCACCTTTGCGCAATTTCTTTAGCACTCATTTACTTAGCCCTACAGAGCTAGCAATTTGTTTTGGCTTTAGTCTGCTGATGTTTGTTTGGATTGAAATGGAAAAACTTTTCCAACGCTGGTTTTTGTCTCGTAACGAACATTAATTGGGATTAATTGACGTAAGATTTTGGTGAGGACATCTCTCAATCCTAGCCCGTCAGCTAACATAGTTATAGCTAAACGGCGAATAAGTCTCCGTTCAAGCAGCAGGCGAATTTATACCTGACTGCCTTTTTTGCTTTTGGGTTAAGTTAAGCAAAAGTTTAACTACTTGACTTAATTATGTTAAATCCGCCCACTGCAAGTACTATTGGCTGAAAATAGCGAAAACTTTTCAGAATTCTGAATTTTGAATTTTGTAAGTTGGCTTCCAATCAAGGTATCTTTTTGCAAGTTAAACTACATAATTGCTATGAGTAACTAAACAACCTAACTTAATCTTAACATGATCACTTTGGCGGCTTTTTCTGTGCCTTTTGAACCAATTCGCGACCCTGTAGCCGTTTTTCTCGTAATTTTGGCAATTATGCTGGTTGCGCCTCTAATCTTTGAAAGAGTGCGACTTCCTGGTATTGTTGGCTTAATTTTAGCTGGCGTAATCGTCGGGCCAGAAGGCTTGGGACTCTTAGAAAGAGACAGCAACATTATCTTACTAGGTACGATTGGGCTATTGTTTTTAATGTTTATGGCGGGTTTAGAAACCAGCCTGGATGATCTCAAAGACAATGGAGATAAAGCCATCATTTTTGGTTTAGCTACTTTCCTTGTTCCGATGGCATTAGGTACGGCTGCAATGATGCTGTTGGGATACGGTTGGCTAGCAGCAGTGTTGGTGGCTTCTTGTTTTGCTTCTCATACTTTGCTGGCTTTGCCTGTGCTAAACAAATTAGGGATTATGAGGGCTGCTGCGGTTAATGTCACCTTGGGGGGGACTCTAATTACCAATGTTTTAGCCTTATTAGTCTTAGCAGTAGTAGTCAAAGCTTATGAAGGAGAACTTACTTTAAGTTTTTGGTTGTTTCTCATTCCTGCTTTGACTATCTATACTTTGGCTACCCTGTGGGGGGTCCCCAAAATTGGACGATGGTTTTTTCATAAATTCGGACATGATGAAAGTGCCGAATTTATCTTTGTTCTGGCCACTTTGTTTGTAGTTTCGTATATTGCAGGTTTGATTGAAATTGAGCCAATAATTGGCGCGTTTTTGGCAGGAATTGCTTTAACTCCTCTGATTCCTCAATTAAGCCCCTTGATGAATCGAATTCAGTTTATTGGCAACACTTTATTCGTGCCATTTTTTCTGATTTCGGTAGGAATGTTGATCGATCCGCTAATTTTAATCCGTGAACCTCAATCTATCGTTATTGCAGCGGTAATGATTGTAGCGGAATTAATCAGCAAGTTTGTTGCTGCTTGGGGTGCGGGAAAATGGTTTGGCTATAAATTTCCCAGCATCATGGTCATGTTTGGACTATCGATCGCTCAGGCTGCTTCGACTCTAGCTGCCATTACTGTGGCATACGAAATAGAACTGGTTGATCGCACTACGGTAAATGGTATTGTGGCGATGATTCTTTTTACCTGTATTGCCTCTCCCCTGGTAACAGAAAGGTGGGGACGGCAAGTCACAACTGCTGAAAAAGCTCCCAACTCGCAGAACCAAACTAAAGTTTTAGCCCAGAGGGTTTTAGTTCCTGTTGCCAACCCTAACAACGAAGATAATCTGTTAAATTTGGCACTTATTTTAGCCAAAACAGCTGAGGGAACTTTGTTACCCCTAAACGTTCTAAGCGATCGCGAGGGAACTGTTTCTCCAGAAGCGAGAATCCAGCAGCGACAGCTACTAGAAGTAGCCGAAACCCTAGCACATGCTGCGAATGCGAAGGTAGAAACCATCGGCAGAGTAGATGATTCCATCGATCGCGGTATTGTCCGCACGGCGAGTGAACGGGATGCTAGTTTGGTAGTCTGCGGTTGGAAGGGTTATTCTACTTATCAAGACAATTTCTTTGGTAGTACGATTGATAATGTGGCATTAAAGTTGTCGATCCCTGTTTTAATCGCTCGCTTTGTTCAACCTATTGCCAACACTGCCAGGGTATTTTTGGCCATCACTAAAAGACAAGCACTGTCAGAGGAATTTGCGCCAACTTTAAATATTGCCAAAATGTTAGCTAGCGAACTTAAAACTAGTCTCGAAGTGCTAATAGTAGTCAGCAAGAAGCAAGCGCAACTATCTCCCCCAGAATTATCGCAACTAAGTTCTAATACGGTAATTGGTCAAGCCCAGGGCAACTTCATCAAAGAAGTTTCTCAAAAGATTTACAAAAATGACTTACTACTTTTACCAGTCAAAACTGCGGAGGCAAGAATTCGCAGTCGTTCTGCCCTTGGCACTATTCCCGAAGCGATCGCTCGTTCCCATGAGGATATTTCAGTAGTGGTGATTCACTTTCCGTTAAATGCCTGTGGGGGCGACATAAATACTTAGAAAGCTTGCTGAATTAGGCTTTTAGCCCTCATACCCTGACGATAATAGTTATTTTTGGCGGTTGAAAAATGGATCAATTCTTGAACAACATCCT
>JBHJNW010000116.1:0-70662 GCA_050330395.1 Pleurocapsa sp. | reverse complement strand
ACGTTTAAACTCTCTTGTTTTGAGCTTTTTGATTGCTTCGTAGGTCATATTTGGTTCGCGATCGCCCTTTTATCCTACTTTTCTCATTTTCTAACGATTCATGCAAGAGGTCTATTACTTTACCCTCGGGCGAAGCAAAAAAAGCTTTAGCTATTGGTTGTGATACTTATTACCGAGTAACTGGACAAATTGCTGGCTGTAGTGATATATCGACTGAATTTACCCGAGAAGTTTGGCTAGAAAGATATGGTGTTTGCTTGCAACAACAATTATTGCAAGAAATATCTATTTACAATGACCAGCTAGAAACTGATTACGCAGAATGGAACAAAGATTCTGAACAAAATGTAAACTTCCATAATATTTCGCTCCAGGATAAAAATACACCGCCTCTTTCCCTATCAAAAACCCAATCGGCAACTTATCAAAGAAACGCTGATTTTTGTAATCGAGAATAAAATTAGCAAATTAATTAAGTTTATGTCGATTTTGTAGGGATGTTTAAGCAAAGCATCTCTATTTTTTTATCGAAGAGTTTTCTGTAGTTATACGGCTTAGTAATTGCTGATTATTCATAGTTTTCTGCCTAAGTCTACACAATCTATAGTCATTCCAAATAGAAACCGTATGAACAATAAAAGATGTAATAAATGCTTTAAACTCGTCTGACTCCTGACTCCTGACTCCTGACTCCTGACTCCTGACTCCTGACTTAAAACCAGTCAATCATGAGGAAACTAATTGGAATGACTATATCTTAATGGCAATACTTCTATTTTAGTCTTTGATGTTGTTGTTTATATCTGTAGGGGATTTTAAATGGTGCGATCGCTTTTATATATGTAGAAGATTGGAGTCAGGCGATCGCATTTTAGATGATGATAATTTTCAACAGCGATCGCGCTGCAATTTATACTAATGAGACTGATGCTAAGGCGCGATTAGGACAAGACAAGACCCAAAGCAAGCTCAATTGCTGATAGATACAATAGTAAAGCTTCTTTCGATGTAGATATAAATGAGTAGAAAAATATTTTCTTGGTTAGGTTTGGTCTTATTTACAGTCTTATTATCATTTACGGTTCGGCTAACTGCGGTAGCTGATACTCCTAAACATTATACAGAGCTAGACTTTGAGCCTCTGACAGAAATTCAGCTGCCTGAATACGAAAGATACGAACTAGATAATGGAATGGTGGTGTATTTTTTAGAAGATCGAGATTTACCATTGATTAACGGTACGGCAATAATTCGCACTGGTTCGCGTTATGAACCTGCCAACCAAGTCGGTTTAGCTCAGCTAACAGGAACACTAATGCGTAGTGGCGGCACAGAAAATCATCCCGCAGACGAGTTGAATGCAATTTTGGAACAAAAAGCTGCCAGCGTGGAAACCAGTATTGATAGCACCGCTGGTAATGCTAGCTTTGATACCCTTACTGAAGACTTAGATACGGTATTACCTTTATTTACGGAGGTACTTCGTCAGCCAGCCTTTGCTCCCGAAAAATTGGCGATCGCCCTCCAGCAGCAGCAAGGAGCAATTGCCCGTCGTAATGACGATCCTAATAATATTGCCAATCGTGAATTTAATAAAGTTCTTTACGGTGAAACTAGTCCTTATGCTCGCACAGTTGAATATGAAACCTTAGACAATATTTCTCGTCAAGACATTACTGACTTTTATCGAACTTACGTTCGTCCTGAAAACATAATTTTGGGTATAGTTGGTGATTTTGATTCTGATACCATGATTAAGCGAGTAGAAGATGCTTTGGGAGATTGGCAAGCAGATACTTCTCTACCAGATTTAGAACCACCAGCAGCAAGTCAAAAATACAACCAAGGAATCTTTGCCATTGAGCGTCCCCAACAAACTCAGAGCAACATTCTTTTGGGTCATATTGGTGGTCGGTTTGACAATCCTGATTACCCAACCCTGAGTGTCCTTAACGGCGTTCTCAACGGTTTTGGTGGACGTTTATTTAACGAAGTGCGATCGCGTCAGGGTCTAGCCTATAGCGTATATGGCTCTTGGAGTCCTAGCTATGACTTTGATGGGCTGTTTATTGCAGGAGGACAAACTCAAACTGATAATACCGTTCCTTTTATCAAAGCGATTATTAACGAGATTCAGAAAGTGCGTACTAAGATGGTTTCTGAGCAAGAGTTAGCTAATGCCAAAGAATCAATTCTCAACTCATTTGTCTTTAACTTTCAAAATCCTAGTCAAACTCTGTCTCGACTGATGCGTTATGAATACTTTGATTATCCTGAAGATTTTATCTTTGAATATCAAGAGCAAGTCCAAAATACAACCAGAGAAGATATTTTAGATGTTGCCCAAGAATATCTTCAGCCCGATCAGTTAGTTACTCTAGTTGTGGGTAACGTTCAGGCAATGAATCCTCCTCTAACTAGCCTAGAGCAAGAGATTAATCTAGTTGATATTTCTCTTCCTGAACCAGCAAAAGGTTAATTAGCCTGGTTTTCAGCGAATTTATTTACTTGATTTGCTGATTATTGATTGATGAGAATCGGGAAAAAGCAGGGCTGGCAGTTGACTGCGGAATGCGGTCAAAGGAACAAGCATTTTTTTAGCTCACTCCCAAGCTACCTACTGCCGATTCTCCATTTCAATTGATCAGTCCTATTTAGTTGCTTGGTTCTATATCAGCCGGAAAATAATCATGATATTTTTCTAGATCGTAGTAGTAAAGAGTACGAATGGGGTAGGGGATACTAATATTTGCACCATCCAAAGCTTTTTTAATCGCCATTATGGCTTTGGTTTGCACATTACGTATCTGTTTCTGTGATGAATCACTCCAATAGCGAACTACAAAATCAATTGAACTATCGCCAAAGTTTACTACATCAATTTCTGGAACTGGTTCGGCCATCACTCCAGAAACACTAGCAATAGTTTGTGCCAAAAGTTGCTTAGCTTGTGGTAAAGGAGTATTGTAATCTACACCTACACCCAGATCAGTGCGGCGATGGTCATAAGCGGTAACTACTTTGACAGCATTGGTAAAGACAGCAGCATTAGGTAACAATACTCTCTCTCCTCTATAGGTAAGAATTTTGGTAGTACGAATGCTAATATTTTCAACCTTACCTTCATAGTCTCCAATTACCACTTCATCGCCAATCCGAAATGGCTCTTCTGCTAACAAAATAATTCCCGCTAAAAAGTTTTTAAATATATCTTGGAACGCAAACCCAATTGCTACGGAACCGATACCCAAAGTGGCAATAATATCTCCCAGTTCAAATCCAGGGAACGCTAAAACACAGGCCAGCAAGATCCCAATTGTCCAGACACCAATTCGACAAACTTTTGTTAATAGTAGCTTTAAGGATTTGCTCTTAATAGCGCGTCTTCCTGTTTCATCAGCAATTTTCAGCACTACTTGTGCTGCATACTTAGTTAAGAACAGCACGACTAAGGCAGACAGCAAACTGGGAAGTGCTTTGATTGATTGAGCAAGCAATTCCAGCAGTACTGCGACGATAGTGTTAATAATTTCATTCATAGCTTATCTGCAAATGGTGAATTCAAATATATGTTGTAACATTCCTAATCGCCAATAATGCAGCCTGTAATTACTAAAAATTGACAAGATCTGCCAGTAGCTATTTCATGTTTGTAGTTTGCGATATTTCCTTAGCTGAAATTGACTAGAAAATAATCATGAAAATTTTGTATCTCAACTTGTAAGATATAAATAGGATAGTTGATCGCGAATGTGCTTTGACCCAAAGTTACTGCTGTTAATAGTTTTAAGCGTTTTATGAGAAATTTACAGATTATTTATACAAATACTCCAATAATTACTTAAACTTTATACCATGCCCTCATATTCACGGATATACTTGGATTAAATAACAAAAATAAACGCAGTTATTCTGTCATATTAGTCAACCTATCAGTAAATTCATGGAAGATATTAATAACTACATCGCATCTATTCAGCAAGAGATTGTTGCTGAAGAAAAAACAGTAAAGGTTGCAAGATTAATTATTCTATTAATTAAAATTGAAAAAGAATTAGCCACTGTCAAAGAAACTTTAGCAAAGCTACAAAAACACCAGCAAAAATATAACAAAGATTCTCAGCTATCAGGACAGATAGAGCAAAAGATTGCTACTGTTAATCGCCTTTCGGCTAAAATAAGTAAAGCAAGACTAAATTTAAACTACTACTTTATTTAGGGTTTAGATCTAAGCTAGATTTAATTGCTAATCAAGTTTTGCTCGGTAATTAGACTTGGTAAATTGCTAAATACACTGTTAGTCAGCTAAAAAATTAGTTGGTTAAATTATTTGAAGTATTAGTCAGCTAATATGAGTAATTATTAATGATCTTACCAAATGTTGTAAGCAGTATGATTTTTTAACATAATCAAAAATCAAAAATCAAAAATCAAAAATCACATTTTAAAGCAGATAACTTAGCGTATTTGTTTGGGGTTGGTATCACCAACCCTTCGTTATTTAGCTAATATAATTGGCTAAATAACGCACACTAAAATACTAAAATAGAAAAAAAGATTTTACTGGTTGCCTAAAATTTCGACATCCCGAACAGTCAACTATTAATTCATTCTGCATCCTAATTGCCTCATAGCATTAATGATTGCGGAAGAATCAGAAATGGCTAGGAGAGATTGACGGTAGGTATCGCAGGCTTCATTGTATTGACCATTGGTGGTATGAATCACCCCTTTGTGGCTCCAAAAAAGAGGATTTTGAGGTTCGAGTTCAATAGCGCGATTAATGGCAGATAAAGCTGATTGATTTTGAGCGGTAGCAGATAAAGCTTCTGCTAATCCCTTCCAGGTACTAGCATCATAGGTCGTAAGGTTGCTAGCTTTGGTGAGAGATTCAATGGCTTGAGTGTGTTTTGTTTGTTGATTGAAAGCGAATCCTCGATCGCGCCATAAAGGAGCGTAGTTAGGATTAATTTCGATGGCTCGATCATAAAGAACGATCGCCTCGGTCAGATTTCCCTGATTTTGATAGACAAAGCCTTTAGCCTGTAAAGCCATATAGGATTGAGGACGAATTTGTAAAGCTTTATCTAGGGATTGTAAAGCTGTCTGAGTTTGACCCAGCTGAGTCAAAGTTTTACCTTTGGCTAACCAAGCTTCATATAGGTTGGGCTTTAGCTCAATTGCCTGCTCATAAGAATCAAGTGCCTTTTGATACATCCGGGCCGCAGCGAAAAAATCTCCTTGCGCCAGCCAATTTTGTTCATTCTGAGGTTGCTCTTGCAGCAGTTGAATATAATTATTATTAACTTCTCGCTGCACTCGTTCTGCCTCTTGGGGGCGATTTAAAGCCTCTAATGCCAGAAATTTATCCTGCCAAAGCTTTAGATTGGAAGGTTCAATTGTCTGAACTCGGTTAAACA
This sequence comes from Pleurocapsa sp., assembly GCA_050330395.1. Taxonomy (GTDB): domain Bacteria; phylum Cyanobacteriota; class Cyanobacteriia; order Cyanobacteriales; family Xenococcaceae; genus Waterburya. Next base: position 65,242 of record JBHJNW010000116.1, on the reverse strand, counting down.
CAGTTAGAGCATCATAATATTGACCTAACTGTAGTAAATTCTGGGCGCGATCGCTTAAAAATTGGGCATTAAGCCGATCTATTTCCAAGGCAGTGTCCTGCATCGTTAAAGCAGCCTGGTATTGCTGAAGCTGATACAAAGCTTTCCCTTTAAGATTATAAAGTGAGCCATCTTCTGGTTTTAACTCTAAAGCACGTTCATAAGCAGCGATCGCCTCAGTAAATCTTTCTAAGCGATATAAAGTATTGCCTTGTTTTTGCCAAATCTCAGCGTTGTTTGAATTGAACTGCGTTGCCTCAACATATGCCGCTAAAGCTTGAGGATAACGTTCTAGAACCGACAAAGCATCTCCTCTACCAGACCAGGCTAGCCAACTTCTAGGTTTCAAATCAATTGCCTTGATAAAGGCGTTAAGAGCAGATTGAGGTTGCTCTGGCAGTAATTTTTTACCCTGATACCAATAATAAACTGGTCTAACCGTCGGAAAAGCAAATTCTATACTGCCTAATAAACAGCCAATACCTAACAAAGCGACTATGATCGGCAATTTGGTTATTTTACTAGCAAATCTCCTTTTCTGAGGCTGAAGTTGAGCTGGTTGCTGACGAGGCCCAGCAGAAGAATGATTAACCCTTTGCAGATCGTGAAGAATTTTCTCGGCAGACTGATAACGTTGTCCTAAATCTAGCTGAACCATCTTGTCGATGATTTTAATCAAACGGCGATTTAGATCAATATTTTGTTCCCACATCAGCTTTCCTGTCTGTTCGTTTCGGCTCAGAGTAACTGGTTTAGCCTTAGTTAAAGCTTCAATTACCGTCATTCCCAAAGCATAAAGATCGCTGCTAATCGTAGGTCTACCAGCAATTTGTTCGGGAGACCAATAGTTTTGTTTATCTTGATTCTGGCTATGAGTCGTAGTATTAGGCAAAGCCTTGATATCGGCTAAAATACCAAAGTCGGTTAAGATTACTTGCCCATCTTGATCACGAATGATTAAATTAGAAGGTTTAATATTGCGATGAATAATACGATTTTGATGAATAAATCTCAAAACAGACAAAGCACTTGCTAATATTTGAACTATTTGCCCAGGTGATATATTTTGTCTCGCTATTGTTTGGGCTAAGTTATCGCCGCGAATATATTCTTGGACTAAATAAAATTCGTCGTTTTCTTCAAAATGATCCCATAGTTGAGGAATTTGCTCGTGATATCCTAATCTCTCTATGACTGATAGTTCTTCGGCAAAACGCCGTTCAATTTTGACTTTACCACCATCATCTGCTTGTGGTAGTTCAATTTGCTTAATTAGACAGGGAGATTGATATTGACGATGCAAATTATCAGCTAGATAAGTTTCAATTTCCCCGTCGCCACCTAAATAGCGAGTAATTGAATAACGTCCCCCTACTACTTGTCTAATTTTAAGTAATGGTCGCAAATCGTACAGCACTTCCAAGGCAGAGCTATAGCGTTGTTCTACGACTGGGGACGTCATCTTGACTAAAATCGCTTCTAATTTAGGACTGATCTGACACTGCTCTTGCCAATTTAGGTGGGTTTGTGCTATTTCCTGTGGCGATCGCCCTGTTAAAGCATATATAGCAGTTCGAGCTAAGGCATAAATATCACTATTAAAGTGAGACTTGCCTACTGTTTGTTCTGGCGCTATGTAAGATCCATTACCCAAAGAATGATCAAAAATCAGCTCACCTTGTCGATTTATTTGCGCCGATTCAATCTTAGCAATAGCACCAAAATCAATCAAAACAAAAGTATGATCTTGCTTACGCCTAATCAAGTGAATTGGTTGAACATCGCGATGAATCACATTTGTTTTGTGAATAAAATCGAGGATTCTCAGAACATCTTGAATTAAGTAGATTACATCTGCTTCATCAAATACTTTACGGGCAACTTGCTGCTCTAAATTATCTCCATCAATATATTCACGAACCAAATAAAATTGTTTATTTTCCTCAAAGTAAGTGTGAAACTGGGGGATTTGAGGATGATCTCCTAATCTTTCTAGTACGGCTACTTCCTGGCGCAAATGCTGCTGAATAATCTGCCAATTTGCCTCATGATCACAGTTAGGAATCAATTGCTCCACGACGCATCTAGCATCAACCTTAGCCTGCAAATCTTTGGCTAGGTAGGTTTTTCCTGCTTCTTCCCTACCCAACTTCTGAATAATCTGATAGCGAGCACCAACGATTGAGCCAGGAACGTGCATTATTTTTTGAGAGTTAGTAACTTGGGGGATAGAATTAAATGCATCCCGCTTAGAAGTAGGCATAATCGATCTTGATTAAAAAACAAACCAGCAATTGTTGGCAAGATTTATTTTGACGACTAATTGAATTATGAGTTTTCAACATAGCGATTTCACATAAATATAGAACTAGCCTCGACAATCAAAGGTATTCAATCAATTTGAATGCCTTATTGTACGATCATTTTTTATTTACTGGTAGAAAGTCGGTTGAGGATTAGATATCTGCTTGAGTGAAATTATTTTTGTGGTGTTACTTTCTCTAGCAACTCGCACCAACAAACCTGCCAACAGTAATGAAGCAATAATTGAATTAATGCCATAGCTAAAAAAAGGTAATGGTAAACCTGTCGTCGGCAAAGAACCTGTTGCTACACCAATATTGATTAGTGATTGTCCGACAATAAAAACCATTGCACCTACAGCAACTAATCTAGGAACATTGTGACTACATTTAATTGCCACTCTTAAGGCTAAAGTACCGTAGGCAATAATCAAAAATAGTAATAGCATGCATCCTATAAAGCCAAATTCTTCGGCGTAAACTGCAAAAATAAAGTCTGTAGAACGAATTGGCAGGTATGATAATTTTTGTTGAGAAAGACCAAATCCTGCGCCATTTAAATTGCCAGAGGCGATCGCCAATAGGCTCTGAATTAACTGATATCCTTTATTATGATAATCTTGCCAAGGATTGAGGAAAGAAGTAATCCGATCTAGCTGATAAGGATTGAGAGCCACACTAAGACTTGCCGCACCCAAGCCGCCACCAGCAACGGCAATTAATTGACCTAAGGGTAATTCTGCTGCCAAGGCAACTAGCCACAAGCTCATACCACACAATCCTGTAGTGCTTAAATTAGGCTGTTTTAAGATTCCAGCTAAGACTAAAGCAAATACAATTAACCACACTAAACGCACTTTGTTTTGTAACCGATTCCAGCGAGCAAACAAATACGCTGCCTGTAAGACTAAAAACGGCTTAATTAGTTCTGATGGCTGTAGCGAAAACGGTCCAATTGCAATCCAGCGACTAGCTCCCATAGTTGTCTTACCTAAACCTGGCATCAGAGTGGCAAAAATCAACAATAAGAGAATTAGCACCATCACGGGAGAAATTTTAATCGTTTTCTTTAAAGGCTGATTCGCCATCAAATTAAACCCCACAATGCCGACAGCTACCCCAATTAATTGGCGTTTAAAAATATATAGTCCATCATTATAGTCAGTAATTCCCTCAGGATAAGAGGCAGATACCAAGGTAGTTAAGCCAATAATCAACCAAACACAAGTTAACCAATTCAATAAGCGAGCTTCCCATGTCCAAGACTTTACTTGCGGGGCGATGAAGGGAATCAAATAACTCAGATACTGCTTTACAACTTTAGCTTTCACCAATACTAATATTATTTTTAGGTTTTTGCTTTTTAAAGGTAACAGATGTTGAATGCTAAAGTTTCTAGTTTGTAGGTCGAATTTTAGCAGCGGACAGTTTTAGGACAGTTTTATAAGTAATAAAAAAGAGGTCAATTTGAGACCCCTCTGTTTTTAAATCAAGTATTGCACTGTGCAACCTAAGACAAACCTGTATTCATTCCTTGTTTACCTGTCGCCAACTCAACCTTGATAATTTTGCCCCCCATTTTCATGATGCGCTGCTGCTCACGAAACCAATTGTCATAAGGTACGAGCTTGGTAAAAAAGGTATTTTGTAATTCTCTTTGAGTACGAATTCTAGTTTGACTGGGAACACAAGCAGTCACTTTAAACATACGCATGAGATATTTCTCCCGATTAAATAAAAAAAGTTAAATTTTCCTGTAATAAACTTTGCTTAACAAAAGCTACGTTGCTTATTTATGCCATCTTGAGCGATCTAGCTTTTAAAATAGTTGCCTAAAAACACTAAAATTCGGGAGTCAGAAGTCAATACTAGATCTCGTCTAAACTTACTTTTCTTTCGCGCTCGAAAAACTAAGCTTTATTGGAACTAGCACTCACTTTAGACTTCCCGAATCTGTGCGATCACGCAATCTACGTTCAGCTTAAAATGCTAATTAAATTAGCTTAAGCCAGAGCAGATATAGTCGAAATAAACGCCCATTTCTTTGCCAGCATCGGCACCAGTTAAGCTAGCAGTTACTTCTTTCATAGCTTGAATAGCTTGAACAGTAGAAGCAACAGGAACTCCTAAAGAGTTGTAAGTTTCTTTCAAACCGTTAAGCACTCGCTCATCTAGAATGGAAGGATCTCCAGCTAGCATAGCGTATGTGGAATAACGAAGATAATAGTCTAAGTCACGAATACAAGCTGCATAGCGACGAGTGGTGTACATGTTGCCACCAGGACGAGTAACATCAGAATAGAGCAAAGATTTTGCTACTGCTTCTTTGACGATGCTAGCTGCGTTAGCACTAATTACGCTGGCTGCGCGAACTCTTAATTGACCAGTTTGAAAATAGCTTTTGAGCTTGTCCATAGCAGCACCATCGAGGTATCTACCTTGAACGTCAGCTGAATTAATTACAGAGGTAATTGCGTCTTGCATAGTTTTATTTCCTTATCTTACCGAGTCTTAAGCTGTTTAACACTGATAAGTTAGTGTATTTTTGAAAAAGTTTGTTACTAGTTATGTTAGCAGCAGAGTTTTACCTCTTACTGCATAGCTCCGATCACGTAATCGAAGTAGGAAGCGGCTTCACCAGTGTCTTCAGTCGACATCATTGAAGTAGCTACGTTTTTCATCTCACGGATGCTTTGAGCCATAGCGCCTACATCAGTACCCAAAGATTTATACATTTCCTTGGCACCAACTAACCCAATTTCTTCAATTGGAGTGATATCACCAGCTACTACACCATAGGTAATTAGCCGTAGGTAGTAGTCCATGTCACGTAGACAAGTTGCCGTCATTTCTTCACCGTAAGCGTTACCGCCAGGAGAAACAACGTCAGGACGCTTTTGGAATAGCTGATCTCCAGCTTGCTTAACAATACGCTCGCGAGACTCTGTAAGAGTTTGAGCAATACGCAAACGGCTTTCACCAGTAGTTACAAAAGATTTAATTCTTTCTAATTCTCCAGGACTCAAGTAGCGAGCCTCTGCATCGGCATTCACGATAGATTTCGTGACTATACTCATCGATGGATTCCTCCCAATACAATGAAATAAAATTAATAAACAAACTACCTTTTAAGTTGATAGCTTCAGTTAGAAAAGATTTCTAGCTACCTATCTCAATTAACAGCTTGATCGCTTCAGCTATTAGATATGGCACTGTGCAACTAAACCAGGCTTTTATGGTTGAAATCCGCGCTTAGTTGCTGCTAGTTAAATCTTTCTTATAGATTACTCTGTTTTGTCACCCAGTTTCTAACTTTTGACTACAAATTTTAGTATTGCAGCTTCCCTAAATTAAAGTGCGGAAACTAGGTAGCGTATTAACAAACCTTTACATGTAGTTAATGTCTGGCAATATCTGCTTACTCGCTAACTTCATGTAAACTTTTGCTGCTATACAAGCCTTAGAGTAAACGCTACTGTTGATTGCAGCCAAGCATTTTTTACTTTCAGCAAGCACCCAATACCTAGGATTATAATCCGATATTTTGTTGCAGTTAATTACTCTTCCTTAACAGAATTTAATGTTAGGTCTTACCTTAGTAAGAGGTTTTAATTACTGAAACAAAGTACAGACCGACAAGCTAAAAAAGGGTAGACAAAAACAGCCTTTTGATGAGCGATCGCAATTTAGCTGAGATCTGTCTACCTGACCACAATTAATTATACTTATTGCCCTATCTCGAGTTTGCCTTAATCGGATCAAAGCTAGGAACAACGATGTCGTCACTTTGCTTGGTTAAACGATTATAGAGCTTCTCTGTATTAGGAAAGTTAGCTGCGGGTAAAGTAGGGAAACGGCGGAAAGGAACAGTATCCTCACCAAATACTTGAATGTATTCCATACTGTTAACCATGGCGTTAATAAACGCTTTCAATCCTTGAGAAGCCAGAATTTTATTGTATTTCTGAATTTCTTTTTGATTGACTGGCGCACGTCCCAAGAAGTGTTTTGTCCCCAACTCGATCGCTTTAGTATTAGGATAAGGTGCGTAGAATTCCTTGAGGTATAGCTCAGAACAACCTAAACCTTCAATAAACTCTTTGAGGTTAATTTCTGCGTTACCCAAGCGACTTTCTAAAACAGAAAACTGAGTTTGCACCACATAAGGATCGATATCACGCTCAAACACCTGACGATAAGCAGCCTTAATCACGTTCTTGACTGCCACTTTATCAACCGTAGTGGTGAGTTTGAACACCTTGCTTTGTTCACGCTGTACGCTTACACCCTGAGCTATTTTTTGTTTAACTTCGGGAGTGGTACGGAAAGTACTAACCTGACCTAATTCGACAAAGCGAGGTGTTGCTTCTTGCTCAACTTTGGCACCAATGCCTGCTTCAATAGAGCCAGGACGAGTCTGGCGTAGCTGTAGACCACCTGCGGTCAAATAACGTTCATAAGGAACAGTATCCTCGCCAAATGCTTCTGAATACTCTTGGGAGTCAATCATCGCATCAACTAGAGCATAGAAGCCTTTCTTTGAACAAATATCAAAGTACTGGTTTATTTCCTGACGACCATAGGTAGGACGACCTAAAAGGCGACGATGAATATATTCAACCGCTTTAGTTACATACAATGATGTCCAGTACAGATTACGAAAAGTGTCCGATTTAGCGAGCATTCTCACAAACTCGCGCACTGGAATATCCCCATTTTCTAACTTAATTTCGGCTACTGTTAGTTCCTGGCCTTGATAAACATCTCGACCAAATACTTGACGGTAAGCAGCCCGAATTACGGCCTGTGTTGAATTTTCCGAGAACTTAACGCTGCTGCCGTTACTAGAACCAGGAAGCTGGTTGTTAAGACGGAAGACCTTAGCACCTAAAGAACCAGGAAACTCGGCTCTAGCTGAGGGGTTGCTGTTTTGATTGTTAATGCCCGCACCACGATGAATCAATAGGCGTTTCGTGTCTTTGTTAAAGGGTGCAGGACTAGCATTAGGATTGCGAGTTGCTTTGGGGAAGATTGCCCCAAACTGAATCTCTAACGGGTCATTACCCGAACCATACACGTGCTGATCTGGTAAAGGGCGATCATAGCGAGCAAAGGTGGTCACAAACTGAGGTACTTTGCGATAAGGTGCGCTGTAGTTCAACAGGTCTTGCTGCATCCCCCAGTTACGGCATTCTTGAGCCTCTTGACCCAAACCTCTAAGGTAGGGAACAGTTTCTTCGCCAAAGTAGTCCGCATATTCTTGGGAATCGACTAAAGCATCAACTAAACCAGCCAATCCTTTTTGTGAAACAATAGAGAAGTAATCTTGGACTTCTTCGCGAGAGGAAGGACCACGACCCAAAATATGACGAAAAGCCAATTCTAAAGCTCGACTATTAATGAACGGCTCAAAAAATTGCTTACGGTATAGCTCGGATTTACACAGGCGACGAACAAACTCTTTCATTGAGATGTCGCCATTTTTTACCTGAGACTCAAGATAAGAGATAGATTGACCATAGGCACGGGTAATATCCCGTTCAAAGATTTGTCGATAAGCGGCTTTGATTACTGTCAGCTTTTCAGTAGCAGATAAACCAGTTTTCATGACAAACTTTTGGCGATTTTCCGCAGCATTAAAATAGCTTTGAGGAAGCTGCAAGCCTTGCTTGTCAGAATCAGAACGCTGACGCAGTTTGTCCGAAGGAGTAGGAGCTTTAAACTCACTAATAGCAACGTCAAAATATTGAGTAATAATGTCGGTTGCTGTTTCATCCTTGCGGAAATAGTCTTTGGCTGCCGATCGCATTTCTTGCAATGCCACAATAGTTGCTGCCGAAGAACAGGCTCGTTCAATAATTTCTCGTAAGCCTCTGATGTTCACCACCAGAATGTTGGGGTCACCTGCGACAATTGCATAGCTGATATAGCGCAAAAACCAAGCCATATCTCGTAAAGACTTCTGCATATTAGCAGGACCATACTGAGAAACGCTAATTGGTCTAAAGTTGGCGGGAACAGGACCAGAACCGCCCGAAAATAGAGATTTAAAAGCTTTTAACAGCCCTGCGCTGGTGCCATCACTGCTGTTTTTGTCAGCTTTTTGCTCGACAATTAGCTCACTAGGAATATTAGTATTTCCGCTAGGGGTAGCCATTGCCATTTCTTCAACTTCTATGGGCTTTTCCAAATAGGACATTGGTGAGCCACCTGTGAAGATGCGGTTTGCTGCCCGTGAAACAATGATATCCGCATTGTTAGTTATGGTTTGAGCAATGTTTATACGTTGAAAACCAGATTTATAATATGCTGTTAATTCTTTGAGTTCGCCCTGTTCTAAGTAACGATCTTGTTGCTCTGCCTGCAAGATTGCAGACACCGCTACTGTTTGATAGAGTTGAGGACGGGCTAATGAACTGCCACCACTTGCCGTTACACTCATGTTTATTTTAATTAGTTGTTTACTTATACTTCAGCTTTTAGATTAAAACGTTTCGGGCTTGGTCAGGGGAATTATTAAGAAGTATGTACACTTAATGCAAGTCTTAAATAAAGCGATCGCATTTTGGATTGAGCCAGTTTTTAGCAATATTTACTTATGTTTTATCAGTTTTAGCCTGTGATAAATTTCACTGTAGCTATTGAAAATCAATGAGCAAACATTAACTTGTGTTAAGTTTGCTCATTAATAGTTTTGCCAAAAACGTAGTTAATAAAAAAAAAGACAGGTATTAAACCTGCCTTAATAGTTATTCAAACTGCAAATAAATAGATTAAAAATTCATTTCGGCAGCTTGGACTCTTTCTACTTGTTTTTTCTTAATGACTAGTAGAATTTGGCAAATCATAATACCGCCCACAAAAGCCATCAAGCCAGCGATACGAGCGGGACTTTGTAGAACTACTTCCGTATCTTTCTGACCAAAGCCGCCAACGTTAGGATTGTTAGTCAAAGCTTCACCCGCAGCAATTTGCTGTCCTTCAGCCACGATTAGTTCTGGCCCAACGGGTATCGTATCTGTTGATGTGCCATCTTCAGTGTTAATAGTCACTTCATAGCCTCCAGCCTCTTGAGGAGTGATGGCGGCAATTGTACCTGCAACCGAAGCTTTAATTTGGTTGTTGTTACTAGCTTCACCTGTAGGATATATTTGTCCGCGTCCTCGGTTAGCTCCTAAGTGAACTGAATACTTGCCAAAGTTAATATTCTTATCTGTTTTGGGATTGGGAGAAAGTACAGGGAAAGTTATTTCTTGGTATTGGTCTCCCGGAAGAGGTCCGACAAGAACTACGTTATCTGCGCCTTCTTTATACTCTTGGAAATAAACTCCACCAGTTTTTTCCTTCATTTCTTCGGGGATACGGTCTTCTGGGGCAATTTTAAATCCTTCAGGCAGCATTAGCACTGCACCAACGTTTAAGCCACCTTTAGAACCGTCTCCCAGTACCTGTTGGCTGGCTAAGTCATAAGGAATTTTGACTATAGCTTCAAACACTGTATCGGGCAATACCGACTGAGGAATTTCTACTTCTGCTTCTTTTTGTGCTAGGTGACAGTTAGCGCAGACAATTCTTCCTGTAGCTTCTCTCGGTGTCTCTGGAGCAGTTTGCTGCGCCCAAAAAGGATATGCAGCAGCAGATTGGGAAAATGCCAGATCGCTGACTAGCAAGATAGCCACAGTAGCGATCGCCACAACGGTAAACTTAGCAATTGTTTCCTTGGCAAATTTAATTAAAGCCAATGTCAATGTTCTCATTTGTTCGATCAATAATCTCAAAAAGATTAATTTTTATGAATAATATTTGGCATCGATAAATCGACGTGAATGATTTGATTTTTCGATTAGGAACTCATTATATTTCCCGCTCTTTCATTCTTGATCTTCTTAGCTATGCCCAGTAAGGTTTTTCGCCAGTGCGGAAGTCAGTTTCTGTCCACTGACTAAAGATTAGCTTGTCGTCTTTTTCCTCTGCGTGAACTAGTGCTAATGATAAAGGTGCAGGTCCTCTAACTACCTTGCCAGCTTCGTTATACTGAGAACCATGACAGGGACAGATAAATTTATTTTCACTATTATTCCAAGGAACTACACACCCTAAGTGAGTGCATACCGCATTAATCCCGTAGTTACGCAGAGTTGAATCTCCTTCGACTACGACATAAGTAGGATCACCTTTCAAACCCTGAGCTAAAGTGCGATCGCCTGGTTGGTGTTCAGCCAAAAATTCGCTGACAATGATATCGTTGCCTAAGGCATCTTTGGCGGTTACTCCACCAGCCCCGCCACCACCAGTGTTGGGAATAAAGTATTTTACTACTGGATATAAAGCTCCTAGGGCTACTCCTGTGATCGAGCCAAAGGTAAGCAAATTCATAAATTGTCTGCGCCCTAAATCTGGGACATCATTATCCCCCATGTTAGGGACATTAGAACCTGAAGTTTGAGCCATAACTATAGATAAATCGTATTTTTTTGTAAACTATGATAATGACAGGGGAATGTCGGTACTCTTTTAGGCAAAAGAATTGGCGCAGTTCTCCATGTTTAAAAGTTAACAGTTGCGTGTACTTTTTTAAAGCTTGCCCTGGAGTATTTGCCAGAATCAATTCAATTTGACATTACCAATGCCAGCTCGATTTACAACGCAAGGTAAACCAATGTATTAAATTATTACAGAGATTGAGTATCCGTTCCACTCATTAGTTTCTCATTGGATAAAAAATGATGACAGGCGAACAATTACACCAGCTTTTATTGTCAAAGTGGGGCTGTTCTTATGATATACAGCTTCGAAAAGTTAAGGGTAAAATCTTCGTCCAGGTAATGTGGAAATACTTGGAACAAGCCTCTTTTCCCTTATCTCCTCAAGAATATACCGAAAATCTCAACGCGATCGCACTTTATCTCAATGCTTGGAACGGTGTAGAGCAGATACAGTCTTTTATTGAGAAAACTCGTGAGCGTCCCAGATTAGGTAAAGCCGTTAGTATTCAACTCGATCTTGGGGAACGTAGTTCTGAATGGATTTTAGACGATATTTAAGTAATGTTAAGAAATATTGCAGCTAAGACGCTCCAAGCAAAATAGTCGGTTATGGATGTCACTTGTAATTAGTCATTTGCTTAGTTATTTACAGCGTCTGTTCAAAAATGACTAAGATTTTTTTTCTAAGTATCTTCCTGTCTAGCTAGTAAACTGGTTAATTGTTGATCAAAACAGCTAGAGGAATCATGGACAAGCGAGTCGGGGTGATTGGTGGTGGGCAATTGGCTTGGATGATGGCCCAAGAAGCACCCAAGTTAAATATTGAGTTAATTGTACAGACCTCAAGTCAAGATGATCCAGCCGTTAGCAGAGCGAAACAGATTATTCTGGCTGATATTGATGATGCTCATGCTACCGCCAAGCTTGCTACTTTATGCAATGTAATTACCTTTGAAAATGAATTTATTAATTTAAACGCTTTACAGCAACTAGCTCAACAGGGAGTGTGTTTTAGGCCAAGTTTAAATGCCCTTGCTCCTTTGCTAGATAAATACGATCAGCGTAGTTTTCTCAAGAATATTGACTTACCTGTCCCCAAGTTTAGTCTGTGGTCATCACAAGCCGAGCTGGCGACTAATTATGGGTTTCCTCTCGTTTTAAAAGCTCGTCGTCATGGTTATGACGGACAAGGCACTTTTATAGTTAAGGATCTTGAGACTTTGGCAACCCTTGCTCAACGTATTCCAGTTGCTGAATTATTAGTGGAAGAATTTATCCCGTTTGAACGAGAATTAGGCATCATAGCTGCTCGTGATGCCTTGGGAGAAATCGCTATTTATCCCGTTACCGAAACTTGTCAGAAAAATCAGGTATGTCACTGGACAATTACCCCCGCAGATGTTGATCCACAAGTGACACAAGAAGTTACAGCGATCGCTCGTACTATTTTAGAGCAGCTAGAAGTAGTTGGCGTATTCGGGATCGAGTTTTTTCTAACTACCGATAACCGAGTCTTGGTGAATGAGATTGCTCCTCGGACTCATAATTCAGGACATTACACTCTCGATGGCTGCGATACCTCTCAGTTTGCCATGCAGTTAAGAGCAGTTTCTGGTTTATCTTTGGGTTCGACAAATTTAAAAGCGGCTGGAGTAGTAATGGTTAATCTTTTGGGTTATGAAGAGTCTAAATCTGACTATCAAGTTAAGCGCGATTGCATTTTAGAAATTCCTCATAGCTTTGTACATTGGTATGGCAAAACATCTCGTCCAGGCAGAAAACTAGGTCATGCTACAGTCCTTCTCAATGCCGAACAACTAACTCAAGCCAAATCTGTAATTAATAAAATTGAATCTATCTGGTACGGGGATTAATAATGCCGTCAAAAAGCGACTAATGAGGAAATAATCATTTTGTCTTGTAAATATCATTATGGCTCTAGATTATGTGCAATCGCCTTTCAATAAAGCATTAATACAATTGGCGATCGCCTAATAAAAAACCTTTGATTGGTATGAAGTGAAGTTGATAATTGTCGGGTTCCACTTCATTCTACCTAAGCTACAAAATTGGCGATCGCACTTTGCCCATTATTAATACTTCAGCTAAAGTTTTCGATCACACGCTTCAGTCTCGAAACAGGATTAACTGGAATATTTGTCTGATAAAGATGCTAGCCACATCAAGTCTCACAATCGTGGCGGTTCTAGTAATTCAGACAATCTCAAGTGGGAAAATAAATCGACTAATCGCGCTCGTAATGAGCAAGCGGTAATCGAAGCTTTGCAAAGATTAGCCAAACAGAGAACCACATTTCTGGTTACCCACGATCTTACTTTAGCTAACCAAGCAGATGTCATTGTTTATCTCGAAAAGGCTTTACAAGGCTTGAATTTTAGTTGACCAAAAGCGTTAAGCTGTAAGGTGTAAGCTAGTTAATATTTGACTAATTCTTCAAAATTGGCAGCATCAGGTAACTGCGAATGTTGAACAAGGAGGCAAAAACAAATTGAAGTTTTACCACAAACTCAAAGTTGCTAGGCGACAACCAGATATTTTCTGGGAAGCAAGAACGCGAATTTTGGCTTGGTATATTACCTTGACCACAGGCTTTTTGATTTTATCTCTTCCTCTGATTATTCATCTGATTTTGTTGCAAGTTAACCTCAGGGTTCGTCAAGATTTGACGGAAGAGTTAGCAGCATTCAATCATTTTCAACAAGTTCGGTTTCCGTTAATTGAAGCTCAAGATGAAGCAAAACTAGTTCAATTATTTGAAGAGTTTTTAAATTATAAAATCCCCGAAGATGATACTTTTTTAATTACGATTGTTGACGGTCAATTTTATCACTCTAATCCGCGATCGCGACCAGAAACTTTGGCAGTAGATTCGCCATTGATGCAAGATTGGTTAACGCTCAAAGAACCGATTCAAGGAGAATGGACATCTTCCGATCCAGAAATCGGCAGGATTTTATATTTAACTCAACCGATAGTCATTCGAGAAGAAGTTAGAGGCATCTTAGTAGCAGCCCACCTTACCGCAGGTGAAGTTCATGAAGCGATCGATGTAGTTGAGATTTCCCTGATCATCTGGCTAATTGTTTTAATTATAGCGGCTTTGGCTGCCTGGATTGCTTCTGGGAAGGTACTCAACCCCTTACAAAATCTCAGTCAGACTGTCTCCTCGATTGACGAGTCAGATTTAAAACAACGAATTACCGTGACAGGATCGGGAGAAATCGCCCAGTTAACTAAACACTTTAATCAAATGATGGAGCGATTGCAAAAAGTTTTTCACTCTCAAAGAGAGTTGTTAAATAATGCTGGTCATGAATTGCGAACGCCAATTACCATCATTCGCGGGCATTTGGAATTGATGGGCGACGATCCTCAAGAACAGCAGGAAACTTTAGATATTGTCTTTGATGAATTAGACCGCATGAAACGTCTAGTTAATAGTTTGATTCTCTTGGCCAAAGCCGAACGTTTTGACTTTCTCCACCAAGAAACGATTGATATTGCTCTATTTACCCAAGAAATTTATGCCAAAATTACTAAATTAGCCCAACGTAACTGGCAAATACGCGCTCGCGGTCGGGGTCATTTTCAAGGCGATCGCCAGCGTCTAACTCAAGCTATAATTAATCTAGCTCAAAATGCCGTTCAACATACTGAAACAACTGACAGTATTATCTTAGGTTCAAAAAGCGATCGTGGTACCGTCTCGTTCTGGATCCAAGACACGGGAGAAGGTTTTGCCCCACAAGAGAAAGAAGTAATTTTTCAACGTTTTGCTCGGGCTGCCAATAATCATCGGTATTCTCAAGGTCAGGGTTTGGGATTATCGATCGTTCAGGTGATCGCGCAAGCTCATCAAGGCAAAGTAGTAGCAAATGGTAACTTAGGTGAGGGTGCTATCTTTACCTTGATTTTGCCCTTAAATAGGTCATAAATAATGGATAAAGCTAATTTTGCTAGTTATGAATCGAATTTTAATTGCTGAAGATGAACCTCGAATTGCTTCTTTTCTAGCAAAAGGATTACGGGCAAAAGGTTATACCATTACAATTGCCAGCAATGGGCTGGAAGCGGTTTCTATGTCATTAGATAATAATTTTGACCTGCTTTTGCTCGATTTGGGACTACCAAAAAAAGATGGTTTAGCTGTTCTGGAAGAATTAAGAGGACAAGGGATATCTATACCAATTATTATCCTAACAGCCCGTGATGATCTGCAAGATAAACTGGCTGGACTCGAAGGGGGTGCAGATGATTATATGACCAAACCCTTTCGTTTTGAAGAATTGCTGGCACGAATTCGTCTACGGATGAATGCTGCTCAACCAGATACTACTAACAGCCAAACTATCTTAACCGCCGAAAATTTAACCCTCGATTTATTAACTCGCCAAGTAACTTTTGAACAGCAATTAGTCGAACTGTCCGAACGAGAATTTACACTCTTAGAAACGTTTATCCGACATCAAGGACAAGTACTGAGCCGAGAACAATTGTTAGACCATGTCTGGGGATATAATTACGATCCTGGCTCAAATATTGTCGATGTCTATGTAGGTTATTTGCGTAAAAAGTTAGCAAATGATTTAATTGCCACGGTTCGAGGAGTCGGCTATCGATTTACTAACAACCAAGCAAAAATAAAGGGTAAATAAGGAAAAATGGCTTCAAACTTCAAACTTCAAACTTCAAACTTTGATCGCCTCACATGACCAAAGCCCAAACCCGTAACTCGTTTTCAATTGAAACGCCTGGGTTGAAAAAATTACTGTCTTATCGGCGATCGTGGTTACAAACAGATGTACTGGCTGGTTTGACGGTAGCAGCTTATTTGATTCCCCAATGTATGGCTTATGGAGAGTTGGCAGGAGTTGAGCCTGTAGCGGGTTTATGGGCAATTTTACCGCCGATGATTATTTACGCCATCTTTGGTTCATCACCCCAGCTTTCCATTGGTCCAGAATCCAGTACCGCGGTAATGACGGCAGTAGCGATCGCGCCTTTGGCAGCAGCCAGAAGCGATACTTATGTTAGTCTGGCAGCCTTACTGGCAATTATTATGGGATTAGTATGTATTGTTGCCTATATTGCCCGATTAGGGTTTTTAGCTAACTTACTTTCCAAACCAGTTTTGATTGGTTATATGGCTGGTATTGCTCTAATTATGATCGGAGGACAAATAGGCAAGATTGGCAAAATCGATATTGAAGCGGATGCTTTTTTTGGTCAAATTAGCGAATTTATCAGTAAGCTACAGTTAGCTCATACTCCGACGCTGATTTTAGGTATTGCAGTTTTGGTTTTTTTGTTTGCTCTCCAGCGTCCCTTTCCTAATGCACCCATCCCCTTAATAGCTGTTTTACTATCCACCGCGGCAGTGGCAATATTTAATCTAGATAATCGCGGGGTGGCGGTAGTGGGAGAAATACCAGCTGGTTTGCCCCATTTTGCTATTCCCCAAGTATCGGTTCAAGATTTAAGTTCTCTGGTTGCTTCGGCAGTAGGCATTTCGATTGTCGGCTATTCTGATAATGTCTTGACAGCTAGAGCATTTGCCAATCGTAACAACTACAAAATTGATGCCAATCAAGAACTACTGGCATTGGGTGTGGCTAACTTTGGTAATGGATTGATGCAGGGGTTTCCGATCAGCAGTAGCGGTAGTCGTACCGTCATTGGTGATGCTTTGGGTAGCAAAAGTCAGCTATTTTCTTTGGTAGCAATGATAGCAGTAATTATTGTACTGCTGTTTCTTCGTCCTGTGTTAGCTTTGTTTCCCAATGCAGCTTTAGGGGCGATTGTCATTTATGCTGCGACTAAACTAATTGAAGTTTCCAAATTTATCAGGCTATATCGATTTCGCCGTAGTGAGTTTAGTTTAGCGATCGCCACTACCATTGCTGTACTAGCAACCGATATCTTAGTCGGCGTGGGAATTGCCGTTAGCCTATCGGTAATTGAGCTATTTTACCGAGTTGCCCGTCCCCACGATGCCGTATTAGGCACAGTTCCCGATCTACCTGGACTT
This sequence comes from Pleurocapsa sp., assembly GCA_050330395.1. Taxonomy (GTDB): domain Bacteria; phylum Cyanobacteriota; class Cyanobacteriia; order Cyanobacteriales; family Xenococcaceae; genus Waterburya. Next base: position 48,365 of record JBHJNW010000116.1, on the reverse strand, counting down.
CATGATATTGATGATTGGGAAGGAGCAACAACCATCCCAGGATTGTTGATCTATCGCTATGATGCACCTTTATGTTTTGCTAATGCGGAGAATTTTAAACAGCGATCGCTTGAAGCCATTCAAGCCGAAACAACTCCCGTTGAATGGTTGGTTTTAAATATGGAAGCTAACGTGGAAATAGACATCACCGCTATTGATATGCTGGCAGAACTAAAAGCTGAACTAACCGCCAAAAATATTATCTTTGCGATGACGCGAGTCAAACAGGATTTGTATCTTGAACTAGAAAAAGCAGGGTTTCTCAAAAGTATGCAAGCCGAACATATTTATCCGACATTACATACGGCGATCGCCGCTTTTGAACAACGGAAATTAAAGTAAAAGTCAAAAGTCAAAAGTCAGAAGTCAGAAGTCAGAAGTCAGAAGTCAGAAGTCAGAAGTCAGAAGTCAGAAGTCAGAACATTATTAACCAAGCAAAAATGATTGAGATTAATCAGTCATTTTTTGGTCATATTTTATCTTTAAATTAAGCATATACAGATTGTAAATCAATCTGAGTTTTAACGTTATTGGTTTCTAAAAATAGGTAAATTATGGAATTAACTTTAACTAAAAAAATAATTTCGACACTCGGTATTACAGCTTTTACTCTTATTTTAAGCGGGCAGATAGTACAGGCTCAAACCACAGATTACCGTGATTTTAAACAATCTACTTCTGCCTCAGATTTAAATATCGAATCATCAAACTCTCCAACTTTCAAGATAACTCAGGGGAATTTTGAAATAGAACCAGGAACAACAACTCGTTCAGGCTCTAGCTATATTGGAATTGGTGGCAACATTGGTCTGAGTGGAGATACTAGTGTGGGCAATGGAGCTTTTGCAGTGATCAGCAAAATAGGATTAACCGAATATTTATCCGCTCGCCCTGGGGCTTTAATTGAGGATGATGTAACCTTTCTTTTGCCTGTAACCTTCGATTTTTCTGGAGATGAAGTTCCGAATGCTGAATTTAGTATCGCTCCCTATTTGGGAGGTGGACTAGCGATTTCTACAGGGGAAGGTGATACCTTGGGCTTACTTATCTCTGGCGGTTTAGATATTCCGCTGTCTTCTCAATTTACTGCCAATGCTGGAGCTAATGTTACTTTTATTAATGACACTGATGTGGGACTATTGTTAGGAGTTGGCTATAATTTCTAGAGACTAAACTCAAGAATTAGCTAATCAGACTCAGCGTTGTAAAGGTAATTTAATCGTGAAAGTAGTTCCTCTTGCCACCTGTGATGAGACGGTAATTTCACCGCGATGAGCTTCAATTATTTGCTTGGCGATCGCCAGTCCCAACCCAAAACCGCCAGTATTGCGCGATCGCCCATTGTCTACCCGATAAAATCGCTCAAAAATATGAGGTAAATCTGTTTCGGGAATACCAATTCCGCTATCTTCAATTTGAATTACTGCCTGACGTAATTTTTCTGATAGACGCAACTTTACTGCGCCTCCAGCAAGCGTATATTTACAGGCGTTAGTCAGTAAGTTAGTTATTGCTTGAGTCAAGAGAGTAGGTTCGGCTGGTACTTGAATGGGATGGGAAGGCAAATCATAAGTAAAATTCAAGCCTTGTTCTTTAGCTGAAGTTTGATAATCACGAGCGATCGGTTGCAGTAAATTACTGAGATCTAGTGTTTGTAAAGACTCGGTAGCGAATTGTCCTTCGTGACGAGCTAGAAATAGTAAATTACTAACTAAAATGCTAATTGACTCAACCAGTTTAGTAATTTTTTCTAACCGAAAAAGCTGCTGTGAACCATCTCTAACTGGCGTAATTAAACCTACTTGAGCGTTAGTCAAAATTGCTGCTAGAGGCGCACGTAGTTCGTGAGAAGCATCGGCAGTAAAACGCTGAAGCTGTCTATATGACTGGCGAATCGGCTGCATGGCGATTCCTGCTAGCACCCAACCAGTGATACCGATTATGCCCAAAGAAATAGGCACTGCTATAGTTAAAATTAAGCGTAACTTAGCCAGGTTATTTTGACTGGAGGTCAAAGGAGTGCCGACTTGCAGATAGCCGATGAGCTGCTGTTTTTGATAAACGGGTAGGGTTAATTGTCGAATCCAGGGTTGATCGCTTTTAATAGTTTGTAAACCAGAACTAAGCATTAATCGTTCGTTGCCAGGGCTACCAAAAAATTGTCCTAACTGCTTTTGAGAATTGTACCAGCGGGCATATACTAGTTCTGTGTTGAGTAGACGCGTATTACTTCCCAGTAACGGTACGTTTTCTAGATTGGTAGTGTCAGTTGGTAGCTCGTATTTAACATTAGTTGCCATCACTCTTGTCTTACGATATAGCAAAAGATCAAGTTTGGTTAGCTCATCTACAGCTTCTACATAGTAAAGCACTCCAGCAAAAACTATCAAAATGCTGCCCATCGAGAAAGTGAACCAACGAGCTAAATTGCGACGGCTACGATTAAACATACAGCGAGAATGAATATGATTACGTTAGGTAGGTGTCGGTTGGGGGGGAGCGAGACGATAACCCATACCATATACTGTTTCAATCCAATCTGCTGCCTCAATTGATTTTAAACGCTGTCTGAGTCGACGCACTGCTGCGGTAACGGCATTACTTTCTGGTTCTTCTCCCCATTCCCATAAATATTCTTCGATTTGATTGCGGGTTAAAACCTGATGAGGATGGCGTAAAAAATATTCGATTAACTGAAATTCGCGGGCTGATAATGTCACTGTTACTGCATCTCGTTCGATGCTTAAAGTAGTCAAATGTAGCTTGAGATCGGCAACTACTAGGGTATCTCCTTGCCACATAGGCGATCGCCTTGCTAAGGCTCTCACTCTTGCTAGCAGTTCGATAACGTTAGCCGGCTTGACTAAATAATCGTCAGCACCCGCATCCAACCCCATCACTTTATCGCTGATCGTATCTTTGGCGGTTAACATTAATACTGGTGAAGTTTTGCCTGCATCTCGATACTGGCGACAGAGTTCTAAACCGCTAACTTTGGGCAACAACCAATCCAAAATCACCAGATCATACTCTTTTTGAGACAGCAGCCACTGCGCTATTTTGCCATCTTCAATGCCATCTACTAGATAACCGAATTCTGATAAAACTGCCTGCATCGGTTCTAGCTGTTCGAGATCGTCTTCTACCAAGAGAATTTTCATGATTATTGCGGACAACATTGTTGCTTATTAGACCAAAAGCATACACCAGGTTGCGATCGCTATACATCTGACTAGAGTTCGATTTTTAATTATCTAGATTCATTACTGATGATAGAGAAAGAGAAAATAATTTCTGTATCGAAGCACATTCTCTCTCAGAGGATACTTTAGAAAAGATTACAGTCTTTAATGTCTGTTTGCTCGGACTAGATATTAGACCAATTGCCCAAGCAGATAACATTGTGTTAGCTTAGGCGCTCTTGTAAGAACGGGACTGACGGGACTCGAACCCGCGACCTCCTGCGTGACAGGCAGGCATTCTAACCAGCTGAACTACAGTCCCATTTGGGCTTGATTTAAGGCTCTAAATTAGATACCTTCTAATTGCCACGAAATACATACTAGCATATTAGACACAGAAATCAACTAATAGTTAAAATATTTTCTGGTTATTCAAACGACACAATGAACATCAATAAGATTGCCCAAGAGCGGATAATTGGACTTCCCTAAATCAAAGCAAGATTGGCAACATAACCACTAGTGATGTAACTTTGCGCCAATTATTGATAAGATACTTGATATTAGAAGTAGTCCCAAAGTTATTTTCGATCCTAGCAAGAATTAATATTGTTCTATTTTGCCAAAAAGCAATATCTATTCTATAAATTATTTGGCTATATACATTTGTCTAAAATAACATATCATATTAGGCGGGTTATTAACTGAATTAGCCGTAATACAGATTCATTTTTGTAAAATATAGTGTCTTACTCACGAAATAAAGTTCCTTTGGGGGCGGTTTTGCAGCAAGCGGGTTTAATATCTGCTGTCCAGGTTCAACAAGCTCTCAAACAGCAACAGCAAACTAATAGTGGTTTGAAAATTGGTGAAATTTTAGCTAGTCAGGGACGAATTAATGCTAAGACAGCTGATTTTTTTGCAGAACAGTGGTTCAATTTGCCGAAGCAGCCTAAACAACCGATCGGTCAATATTTGAAACAAGCGGCATTATTAAATGAATCGCAAATTCAGATAATCTTGAACGAACAGAAGCAAACTCAGCAAAAATTTGGGGAGTTAGCGATCGCTAAAGGTTGGCTTAAACAGACTACCCTAGACTTTTTCTTACGATATCTTAATCCACACTTAGCTCAGTCTAACGTAGTTGAGATCCCAGTAGCAGCAGTAAACTCAGTAAACGGTGTAAATGTCAGCGATCGCCTTATGACACTTCCTGATCACTCCCAGATAGTTGGTGCAGCACCGCAGTTCAAATCAACTGAACAGCTTGAATATTCTCAAAAAATTCATGAAGGGTTTCTCCAAATTAAGCGAAAATTGCTCAAAATTGAAGGTCAGGAGGCATATTCAGAACAAATTTTAGATCGAGTATTGATATGGACGGGGGGACAATCATTTTTAACTCAAAAACTGTTTCAACTCCTCTCAAAAAACAGCGAGAGTTTGATTCCCAAGCAAGAAGCAAAGCAGATTGATTATTTGGTTGAAACCCAAATACTGCATGACTGGGAAAACAATGAGCTGGGATCGCACTTAAAAACAATTAAGGATCGTCTGCTTAATAACCAGCATTGCCATCGAGAGCGGTTGCTAAGAGTCTATCAACAAATACTCGCCGAAACGGTATTAATAGACCAAAGCATAGAACAGCAAGAATTGCTAAATATGGGACTGGTGGTAAAGCAACAAAATAAGTTGACTGCGGCAAACCCAATATATCAATCAGTGTTCAACCTTAGTTGGGCAACCAGAGAACTAAATCAGCAAAATTTTGACAATAGTTCGCCCCAGCCCATCGCTGGTAAAGACAAACAGCAGAGTGTATCAAGCCAGACATCGGCATCAGCAAATAACCATAGCTTTTTCCGACTCAAAAATCTGGTGATCTTGCTCACCTTGATTGGGTTATTAACTATTTTTTTTAATAATTTAGCTAGGCGGATGTCGGTAAGGTTGGCTTTTCAAAAAGGTAATGAGCTACTCAAGCAAAAGTCTTTTAGTGAAGCTGTTGACGAGTATAATCGACTGCTGAAGCTTGATAGTAACTATTTTCAGGCCTGGACTAATCGAGGATATGCCTTGGCTGGACTGCAAAAGTATGAACAGATGCGACAATCATGTTTAACGGCTACTATTATTGAGCCTACGGCGGTTTATGCTTGGAACTGTCAAGGTGAGGCTTTATACAATCTTAAGCTAAATGAACAAGCCTTAGTTGCTTTTGAGCAAGCGATCGCTCTCGATCAAAGCGATCCCATCTTCTCAATTAACAAAAGTGAATCTCTGAGAGCTTTAGGGAAAAATGAGGAATCACTAATCGCCATTCAAGAAGCAATCAAAATACTAGAGGAAATAAAAGCTAAGCAAGGTAAACAAAGCATCAGTGGAGAGTTTGCCGTAGCGTTGACTCTTTTGGGTAATGGTTACCGCCAAAAAGAGCAGCTTCAGGATGCTATCAGTGCTTATGAACAAGCTGTTAGTTATTCTCCTAATTATTTTCCAGCTCAAATAGGAAAGGGGATTGCTCTGAGCAAAGCAAAACGGTATCAAGAGGCTCGCGTAGAATTTGAACAGGCACTAGAAAACCCTCAGTTGACTAAAACACAGCAAGCTCAAACCTGGTTTTTTCTCGGTAAAACTTTCTGTCAGTCTGAACAAAACTCTTTAGGTATTGATGCGTTTGAACGTTCTTTGAAGCTCAATCCAGACTATGAAATTGCCGAAGAAGCTAAAAATCAGTGTAGATAAATCCAGGGGATTACCATATATATTTGTCACTATTATGGAATAAATACCTTGGGCGGTAGTTGCTAGTAGCTAGCTAAAAAGGCCACCACAAAGGTCTTAGGTCACTATAAATGCGGCTGACAGTTCTCGATGATGGTAATTGAGAACCTTTAAAATTATCTCCCAGCATATTATATAAAAGTTCCGTAGGATCAACCGGCTCATTTAGTGAAAACAAAACCTCGCTATTATAGCTATCGCAAGCCAAACCTCTTCGCTCAACAGCGCAGACAACTGGTTTGGCATCAATAGTGTCGCTAGCTAGATAGTTCATCTGACCTTGACCGTAAACGGCGTTTAGCTTTTCTGCCGTATTGGAGCAAAGTATAGAAGCTGACTCCGCCGAGAAATATTGGGGTAAAAATGACAGAATAGGCGTAATCTGTGCAGCTTGTTGATTTGACAAAGTAGCAATTACTGTCGGCACATCAGCTTGGCGATCGCAAGTAATCTCAACGGCACTTGCCGTGCCTCCTTGGGTAGAAGATAGAGCTATAAATGCTAAAGTCATTATTGGCAATGTAGCTATAGTTGTCAGTGAGGTTAATTTGACCATAGTTTTGGCTATTGTAGATTACTTTGAGACTTCAGACGCTTAATTTTCCAGTATCACAGTGGAAGTAAGATTAAATTACAGACAAGAGATAGTTATTCTTATCCAGTTTAACAAGAATTGTAACTTAAAAGAACTTACAGAGCGGACAAAGTTGGCGATCTTAACTTTAAGTCAAGAAACTTTAAAATCATCAGGGAGCGATGACGATCGCTGCCAACGGATACTCAAGAATTTTTATTGTAGAGCAGATGTTTGATGATACATTACTTTCAAATAATTAAACCAAATTAAACCTTATTAGACCTTTTAATTTTAATGGCTCAATCTAACGTTAGTGTGTCTCGATTGGATTCTCATGATTATCATGTCTCCTGAAGCACGCTTCGCTCAATCGACAACTGAATTATGCGAGTTTCAGGAAATCAATCCAACTTGCCATAATTTAGCCAATTTGCCGCTAGAGATAAACGGCAAGGATCAGGATAAATTAATCCACTGGGCAATAATTTTTAGTTTTCAGCTATCTACTTTGGGTCGTCATTGCCGTATCAAGCAACTAAAAAACTTGGGTTATGGCTTACTATTGTTGCTTGCTTGTTTGCGTTCTAATTCGGCAACGGCCCAAGAGGTTGATCTGTTGACTCCCGATCGCCCACAACCACCTCAGCCCCAACCGTTGCCACCTCGCTCTACCCCGTTAGATGACTTGCCAGCTCCTCCCATACCCGAATCGGTGTTGGATATACCAGGTAAGATTGTCGTCGAACAGTTTGGTTTTACAGGAAGCACTGTGTTTAGCCAGGCAGAATTAACCAGCGCGATCGCTGAATTTACGGGTCAGCCAATTTCTTTTGCGCAACTGGTGCAGGCAGCTAATGTGATTACCGATCTTTATGTCGAACAGGGATACATTACTTCGGGAGCTTATGTTCCAGAACAAAATTTAGAGTCGGGAATCATAAAAATACAAATAGTTGAAGGTAGTCTGGCCGAGATTGAGGTCAATGTAGTTGAGGGGAGATTAAATGAAAGCTATATTCGCGATCGCCTCCGCCAAAGAACCACTACACCTCTTAATATCAATCAACTGCAAGAAGCACTCCAGTTGCTACAGCTCAACCCCTTGATTGAAAGCTTAGATGCCGAGTTATCTACAGGGATTCAACCAGGTACAAATTTGCTTACGGTTTCGATCATTACTGCCGATACTTTTACGCTGCAAACTGAGCTGAATAACAATCGTAATTCTAGCCTAGGCACGTTTGAAAGAGGAATTGAGCTAGAAGAAGCTAATCTACTTGGCATTGGGGATAAATTGCGCCTGGCTTATCACAATACCGATGGTAGCAACCAGTACACGGGTAGCTATGCTTTTCCACTTAATACTCGTGATGGTTTTCTCAGCTTTAATTTTCGTCTAGCTCAAAATAAAATCGTACAGTCTGACTTGGAAGACCTAGATATTGAAGTTGATTCGCGTAATTATGATTTAACCTGGCGACAACCTGTATTGCAAAAAGCTACTCCAGAAGTAAGTCAGGAATTAGCCTTCGATCTAACTGCATCGCGCAGAGAAAGCGATGCGACGATCGCCGACACGCCTTTTGCGCTTTCTCCTGGGGCGAACGAAGAGGGCGAAATTCGTACTTCTACTTTAAGTTTTGGTCAACAATGGCTACAGCGAAACCCCCGACAAGTAATCTCCGCGCGTTCTCAGTTTAATGTCGGTCTTGATATTTTTGACGCAGTAATTGTTGAAGATGAACCGAACAGCCAATTTTTTAGCTGGCGAGGGCAGTTATCATATTTACGACTCCTCAGTCCCCCGGAAGATTTAGCTACTATTGGCTCTACCATCTTGCTACGCTCTGAAATACAGTTGTCGGCCGACCCTTTAATATCTACTGAACAATTTAGTTTGGGTGGTGCAACTACGGTACGAGGTTATCGTCAAGATGCTTTACTGACAGACAACGGCTTCTTAGCTAGTGCGGAATTACGATTACCAGTTGCTCGCTTGCCTGCAATTGATGCTACGCTGCAATTTACTCCCTTTATTGATTTTGGAACTGGTTGGAATACTGATAATGAAGGGACAGAATTTAATACTTTAGTTGGAACAGGATTTGGTTTACTTTTACAAACGCCTGAGCGATTATCGGCGCGAGTGGACTGGGGTATTCCCCTAATTAATCATGATTCTCAAGGTAGCTCTTTACAAGAGAATGGAGTGTATTTGCAGCTAGAATACAATATCTTTTAAATCTTTTAAATTAAGCCCAAAGATATCTTGAAACTTGTCTTCTGCCTCTTTTTCAAAACAAAACAAAGTTCGGTCAAAAATAAATTATCAACGCTCGATGTTAAATGTTAAATGCTTAATGCTACGTCGTATCTTAGTTCTCCTGCTCTCAGCTTGGTTAGCCGTAGCTTTCCATCCGCCAGTTCAAGCTCAAGCCGATGCTCTGCAAATAGCTATTCGAGCGCAGCAGCTATATGAGGCAGGAAAATTTACTCAAGCAGCAGGTGCTTGGCAAGAAGCCGCAACGGCATTTGAAGCTCAAGGCGATCGCCTGGGAAAAACCAAGAGTTTGATTAATCAATCCCAAGCTTTGCAAGATTTGGGGCTATATCCTAGAGCCTGTAACATTCTACTTGAGGCTTTCGCGCTTGAATATCCCGACTGTAGCAGTCCACAACTAGATTTGTTGATTCAGAAATTTAAGGATAAAACCACAATAACTACTGTTGAAGGCATCGGCTTACGTAGTTTGGGCAGCGTTTTACAACGTCAAGGAATGTTAACACAATCTCAAAAACTGCTGGAGTTAAGTGAGCTAGCAACTAAGAATTCATCTGAGTTGGGAGCAACTTTATTAGCATTAGGCAATGTCCAACAAGCATTAGGCAATCAAGTCCGCGATCGCTGGAGCTACGATCTAATTACGGAAATGATCGACCGACAAGAACCTAAACTAGCTCTAGAACCGTATCTAGATGCTTTTCTCGCCTATGAACGAGCTGCCATTGAGCAGGAGCGGCCGATTACCCAAGTGCAAGCACAGCTGAATTATTTAGCTTTACTAATTGAAATTGAATCTTGGTGGCAACAACAATCTCAAAGGCGCATTGAATCTTGGCAAAGACTTGAGCAAACTAGATTAATCGCGGCAGCAGCTAATTTTTCAACTTTGCTAACTGCTGAATTAAGCCAAACCAGAGATAGCTTAATGCCGGCCATCGAAAACAACCTAGCTAAACTTGCTCCTAGTCATCAAGGAATTTATGCTCAGATTAATTATGCCAAAAGTCTCACAAAGCTAGGACAAACTGCTAAAGTCAAATCAATTCTCCAGACTGCTTGGCAACAAGCTCGAAACCTTGGAGATCGACTGGGAGAAACCTATGCCTTGGGCTACTTGGGGCAATATTATGGACAGCAGGGCAAACTAGCTAAGGCGATCGCTCTAACCGAGCAGGCTTTAGTTTTAGCCGAAGCCCAAAACATTTATGGTGACTCGAGGGAGATAAGTTACCTGTGGCAGTCTCAACTAGGACAATTTTTAGAACGAGAGGGCAATACAGACGAAGCGATCGCTGCCTATACATTGGCGTTTAATACTCTTCAATCTTTACGTACTGACTTAAATGCCAATGATCAGGTAGTTCAATTTAACTTTCGCCAAGAAGTGAGGCCTGTATATCTTCAGCTTGCTAGTTTGCTCTTAGCCAACAATAATCCGCAGGCTTTAAAATCTTTGGGCGCGATCAATACCAATACGCCCCAAACCAGCAATAATTTAGAATTAGCTCGTCAAGTTATTGAATCGCTGCAACTGGCAGAATTAGATAATTTCTTCCAAGATCCCTGTTCGCCAACGGCAAACGTTGCGGTAACTATAGATGAACTAGATCCGCAAGCAGCAGTAATTTATCCGATTGTCTTAAGCGATCGCCTAGAGGTAATTCTTTCGGTAGCTGGAAAACCGCTACAGAAATTTACTACTGTAGTTCAAAACACTACCGTTGAGCAAACCCTAGATTTACTCTACGATACCCTTTATAACCAAAGTATCGATAATTCTGCGGTCAATATTTTTCGTACTATTCCTCTTAACCCCCAAGAGTTAATTGAAAATACGCGAATTTTGTTACCCACCTTACAACAAATCTATAGTTGGCTGATTGAGCCATTGGAGACAGAACTAGCTTCAGAGCGAATTGAAACTTTAGTTTTTGTTCTAAGTGGAAGATTACAAAACATACCAATGGCTGCACTATATGACGGCAAGCAGTACTTATTAGAAAAATATGCCGTGGCACTAGCTCCTAGCTTGCAGCTATTAAATCAACCAATACCTCGAAAAGAACTTAAAGTATTAGCAGCAGGGTTAAGTCAGCAGGTAGAAATTCAGGGAGAAATATTTCCTGCCCTAAACAATGTTCCTGAGGAATTGAGACGAATTGAGGCGATTTTTCCGCAATCTCGTCAGCTATTGAATCAAGAGTTTACCGCTGATAATATCAAGCAACAGCTTCAGGCAGGTTTTCCGATAGTTCACTTGGCAACCCATGGCGTATTTAGTTCTAATCCCCAACAAACTTTTATCGTCACGGGCGATCGCCAGACGCTCAATCTTAATTCTCTGAGTGATTTACTCAGTTCTAGTAACAATAACCAGCCCGAATTAATCGTACTTAGTGCCTGTGATACTGCTACAGGAGATGAACGAGCTGTCTTAGGTTTGGCGGGAGTGGCAGTGCGCTCGGGAAGCAGTACCCTCGCTTCTCTGTGGTCAGTGGAAGATGTTTCTACCGCTCAATTGATGAGTCAGTTTTATCGCGAGTTAGAAAATCCAGCTACGCAAAAAGTTGCTGCCCTGCAAAAAGCTCAACTATCTTCAATCGAGTCTTTACGGGCAAATCCCCCCCTGCCACAACTAAAACAGCTACCACCTCATCCTTACTATTGGGCTGCCTACGTTTTGGTCGGCAATTGGCAATAATAAATACTTGTATCTATGAGCTTTAAATCATTTACAAACACAGTATGAGCTTGATTTTAAGGAATAACTATTGAGGTCTTTCGAGATATGGAGCATAGCGGATTTGAACCGCTGACATCTTGCATGCCATGCAAGCACTCTACCAACTGAGTTAATGCCCCGAATACTTAGATAATATTACCATAATTAAATCATATTATTTACTGTGAAGGTTAACTAAGACGACTTAAGCAGTTACCTGCGATAAAATAGACGACCAGCATAGCGGCAGCAGCGGCAGCAACTAATGTCCCAGCAAGCATGAGAGAAAATTCTTGCCTATCCAAAGCCGATTGCATTAGATGCAATGACCATGCCACTAGGGCAACATCAAATATGAGAATTGGAATCAGCATTTTTTACGAAATGTAAAGATAACCCTATTTTAGTACACAATTTTTAAATTTTGCGCAGTATTATAAGTAACTTAAGCTTTACTAAAGATTATTAAGTCAAGTAATTCTGATGGGGATTTTACGTTTTTGAAGATAAGCTTTAATTTCTTGAATGCTTAACTGACCAAAATGCAATAATGACGCGAGAAGAGCTGCTTCCGCTTTCCCCTCTTCTAAAGCTTCATAAATATGTTGGCAATTACCCGCACCACCAGAAGCGATTACGGGAATTTCTACTTGTTCGGCAATCTGGCGAGTCAGTTTTAAATCATATCCTGCTTGTGTTCCATCTGCATCCATGCTGGTTACTAATAATTCTCCTGCACCCCGATGTGCCATTTCTGCTGCCCAGGCGATCGCATCTATCCCCGTGTTTTTTCTTCCTCCACGAACATAAACATCCCAACCAGGATTATCTGCCTCATTACGTTGGCGAGCATCGATCGCCACTACGATACACTGTTTACCAAAGCGATCGCTGGCACGATTAATTAGTTCTGGATCTCGAACTGCTGCGGAATTTATACTTACTTTGTCCGCTCCTGCTCGTAATAAAATTTTAATATTTTCTAAGGATTGAATTCCCCCACCGACAGTCAATGGTATAAAAACCTGCTCGGCTGTACGATAAACTACATCGACAATTGTGCCTCGGTCTTCATGAGTCGCAGTAATATCGAGAAACACTAGCTCGTCTGCACCTGCATCATTATAAACTTTCGCTAGTTCGACAGGGTCTCCCGCATCTTTGAGGTCGACAAAATTAACGCCTTTGACAACTCGCCCAGCATTAACATCAAGACAAGGCAATATTCGTTTAGCAAGCATAATTCGTTTTTCGTTCTAGTCGGCTTATGGTAATGGTAGTTGACAAAATTAGTACTAGGTAATTATTGCACTATCACCGACTCGGTAGCTTACTCATTTTTCAATCATCTAACAATTTTAACTTCAGATAATTTTCACGTTTTCACACAATTTAACATATAGATTAATTAATAATTGCCCAAAAAAAAGAGGATGAGAAAAAATTATTTTTTACTTCATCCTCAAACAATATTTAGAGTTAATATAGACAGATAAAACTGTAATATAAGTTTAACTATCTAAAATCACAAGTTACTTAGCAATTCCATCATTTAGTAGCGATTTTGAGTAGGTTTGTAAACAATAAAACTAACAGTTTGACATTGTTTGATATTATCAAAACCAACTACACGAATGTAACAATCAGAATATTCTGAACGGCATTCACGAACTTCATTCAGTACGTCTTGTGCGCTACGTGCATCAAATAAAGGCAGCTTCCATAATGTCCAGTGGTGCAATTTGGGAGTCGGGTCTTTTTCAAACTCTACACCAGGGATATAGCCTTGCTCGATCATAAAATCAATTTGCTTAGCGATTTGCTGATCGGTCAAAGGAGGTAGGTAAGAAAGGGTTTCGTAGCGACGCTCTTTGGGTAATGTTTTCATGGTTAATCTTTGCTGTATTATGTATTTTAATCAGAATCTTCGGCTTCCAAATTTGCCTCTGAAGTATCTAAATCAATAGTTTCATCAGGCGATTGGGTAAGACGCTCCAAAAGGTGACGGCGATGCGCCAAGTTGTCTTTTTTGACTCCAGAAGCAACCATCTCAGGCAAAAATTCTAAAGTTTGCTCTGCTATACTGTCGCGAACCGTCATTATGCGTAAAGCAAGCTCTTTTCCTCTTGGTTCAGACATAATATCTCTTAGGTATATTTCTGCATCTCGCAGCCTTCCTCCTGAAGAATATTGCCTCAACCAGATAGATTCTCTAGGATTAGTTTCTGCTAGCTGAGCAATAACTAGCTGTACTGCTTTGTAAGTCAGAAAATTTTGAACAACTTTAGCCGTATCTTTGGCAATGTCTTTTGGTTGCATCTAGTTCAGAATAGTAACTCTGGGATTTTAAATTGAAAACTGATTATATGCTTCATTCTTAATCCCAGATTAGACTATTGGCTGTTCACAAATAACTATTCTCGTTTTCTAGAGAGTATCTACAGCATCAAACTCGAACTTGATTTCTTTCCAAAGTTCACAAGCTGCTGCCAACTCAGGACTCCAACGACAAGCTTCGCGGATAACGTCGTTACCTTCACGGGCTAGTGAACGACCTTCATTACGAGCTTGAATACAAGCTTCAAGAGCCACACGGTTAGCTGTTGCACCAGGAGCATTTCCCCAGGGGTGTCCTAAAGTACCACCACCGAACTGGAGACAAGAATCATCGCCGAAGATTTCTACCAGTGCAGGCATGTGCCATACGTGGATACCACCAGAAGCTACAGGCATGACTCCAGGAAGAGAAGCCCAATCTTGAGTGAAGAAGTTACCACGAGAGCGATCTTCCTCTACATAGTCTTCACGCATTTGGTCAACAAAACCTAGAGTGATGTCACGTTCTCCTTCAAGTTTACCAACCACAGTACCTGAGTGAAGGTGGTCGCCACCAGAGAGACGCAAACACTTGGCTAAGACGCGGAAGTGAATACCGTGATTTCTTTGACGGTCAATTACGGCGTGCATTGCGCGGTGAATGTGGAGTAAGACACCGTTACGACGACACCATTTAGACAAAGTAGTGTTAGCAGTAAAACCACCAGTCAGGAAGTCATGCATGATAATTGGCGTACCGATTTCCTTGGCAAATTCAGCACGCTCCATCATGTCTTCGCAAGTAGCAGCGGTTACGTTAAGGTAGTGACCTTTAACCTCGTTAGTTTCTGCTTGAGATTTTTCAATTGCTTCTTGAACAAACAAAAAGCGATCGCGCCAGCGCATGAAAGGCTGGGAGTTAATGTTCTCATCATCCTTGGTGAAATCTAGACCACCGCGAAGACATTCATAAACTGCCCGACCATAGTTTTTAGCCGATAAACCCAACTTGGGTTTAATGGTACAACCCAATAAAGGACGACCATACTTATTGAGTAAGTCTCTTTCTACAGTAATACCGTGAGGAGGTCCTTGAAAAGTCTTCATCAAAGCTACAGGAATTCGGAGATCCTCTAGGCGTAATGCACGTAAAGCTTTGAAACCAAAGACGTTACCTACTAAAGAAGTAAGAATGTTGGTCACAGAACCCTCTTCAAATAAATCCATCGGATAAGCAACAAAACAGAAATACTGGTTGTCTTCTCCAGGAACAGGTTCAACTTCATAACAACGACCTTTATATCGGTCTAAGTCAGTCAAGCCATCTGTCCATACTGTTGTCCAAGTACCAGTGGAAGATTCAGCAGCTACTGCGGCTGCACATTCTTCAGCGGGAACACCTGGTTGAGGGGTCATGCGGAAACAAGCCAGTAGGTCTGTATCCTTGGGGGTGTAGTCTGGGGTGTAATAAGTTAGGCGATAGTCTTGTACACCAGCCTTAAACCCACCAGAAGTCTTAGTTGCCATGTTTGGTCATTCCTCCATAAATAAAACACTTAATTTTTACTTTCTAATAAAGTCCCTCGTCTTAACAGACTCTATACAAACGTTAGAAAAAATTAGTAGAAAGATATTTTGCTGTCCTCAAAAAAATCGTTGCTTTAAGTAGCAAACTCAAGCTATTTTTCTGGGCAATTTCTTATGTTAACACCATAGCATGAATGTTAATACTTTATCTGCAATTTTGACTCAATATTGATTGGTTTATTTTTTATCATAGATTAATTTAACTAATGAATATTGTTAACAGCGATGGCGATAGTTAAGAATTATTAATATTTTTTTTATTTAGTTACTCTAGAGCCGTTTTCTAGTAGTACAAATAAGCTTTTTGTTTTGAGTATATTTGCCTAAACCTCTGCTTGATATGGTTTTTCGCATTTATTTTCTAGACATTTGTTTATAGACAAGTAAAAGCAAAAATTTACCTTAGCCTGCAAAAATAAGACAGAAAAAAGCTGAAACTAAGATAAAAGTGGTTAGTAAAGCATCAGAATTAGACTACTAGCGAGCTTATTTTTACCGTACTTGTATTGTTTGAAAAGTTAACAACCAAGCCAATCTGCCATGACTATTTTTGCTGGTCAGAATTTAAATTTTTGTTGTAGGGAAACAAGGTTACTAAAAGTTCATTAATGTAAACCTGTCCGACAACTGGAGCTTTAGGTTTTTGAACAGAAGATTCAAAAGATGTCTCTACCTGAGGAATTGAAGCTGAATTTTGACTTTGATTCAAATCTTGCTCGGCAGTTGGTGCAGATTTTTGAGGAGCGTGCTGATTGTCCGAAAAAGCATTATTGTTCTGATCGCTCTTGCCAGATTTTACTTTGGTCTGATTACCAGTGTTGTTGCTCTCTGGCTCATTGGGAGAGGGTACTTGTCGAGAAATGTCACCGATAATTGAACCAGGCTGGACGACAGTCATCGATGCCACATTCGCTTGAAAAATAGTAGTTGAAGTACCGATACAGCAATTATTACCGATCTTGCTCTGACCTACAATTAATACTCCCGATCCCAAAATAGCCCCAGTTTCTATTTCAATCGACCCCTGATAAGCATTAATAATTGCCCCCATGCCAATGCAGACATCAGCTCCAATCACAATACGACTATCAGGAGCAGCCTGCAAAATAACCCCAGGGGCTAAAGAAGCTGTAGGATGAATTTCTACATCACCACTAATACGTATATCTTTGTTAATAATAGGTTGCGGAGGTGGTAGATAAATCATTGGGTAGTATTTTGATTATGGGCGCAAGAACAGCTATTTTCTCGCCAACGTAGGAGATAAACAACTGCTCTTTTGTCCAATAGAGAATGGACGCAACCTCTATAGTGCTAACTTACGGACGTTGAATAATGGTTTCTGCCACTCTTCTTTTGCTTTTAGGATCGATTCCCAACAAACGGACGTACTCACCATTGTGTTCGGCTAAACAAACGTTTAAAGAAGCAACTACATCCAACTCATTGCGACTATCCATAGGAGCGCAGCTTTGCCAAGATTTGGTTTTAAAACGCCTTTTGTCGGCGTGTTCTGTGCCAATTTTATAGCCAGCAGCTAGCAAAGAGCGTACTTCTTGAACAGCTTCGTTACTAAGAAGTTTTTGGCTAAAATCGTTGTAGTGAGCAGGACGATTATTTTTATTATTGTCGTTGGTGTAGTTAGCTACAAAGTAGCCTCGATCCTTGACATTACTATTACCGTTACTCTTGCCATTGCCGTTGCTTTTGACTTGGGGACTATCACTAGGTCTTTGGATAATAGTTTCGGCAACTCTACGTCTAGCTTGAGAATCGATGCCCAACATACGAACATATTCTCCGCTATGTTCTGCCAAACAATCTTCTAAAGCAGCAACTACTTCAGATTCGCGGTTACTTTCAATGGGAGAACAGCTTTTCCAAGATTTGGTTTTAAAACGCCGTTTGTCGGCGTGTTCTGAGCCGATTTGATAACCAGCAGCCAACAAAGAGCGAATTTCTTGAATTACCTCTGAATCCAAACTACTGCTACTACCGTTGCTGCTGTAACTACCTCTACCACCATTACCATTGCTATAGTTAGAGCCAGAAGAACTTCTAGAAGACTGTACAGGAGTTTCTCCAGGACGCTGCACAATTATTTCAGCCATTCTTCTTTTGACATGGTTATCAGCAGCAACAATGCGAACATATTCATTGGGATATTCCGCTATAGTTTTCTCAATAGCATCAAATACCTTATTACTACCACCTGTAACTTGCCCAACCGTTAGCCAGGATTTAGTTTTAAAGCGACGTTTGCTAGCACGTTCAATCCCAATGCTACAGCCTTGGGAAACCAAGCTGTTGATCTGTTGAGAAGCATCACCATTGAAGCTGCCACTACCATTGGTACTGTGACTAGAGCGATTTCTGCCACTACGATTGCGACCAGTATTATGATTAGCAACATTTCTCACTGTTCCTTCACCTGGGGTATCTTCGGGGCGTTGCACCACCATCTCCACCACTCTTCTATTGGCTCTGGGATCTACACCAATTAACCTCACGAATTCTCCCTGGTACTCACGAAGTACAGAATCCAATTCAGCCATTACATGGGCCTCATTTCGGCTTTCAATTTTCTCGCCAGTTAGCCATGATTTAGTCTTAAAACGGCGACGATTAGCGTGTTCAGTGCTGATGATACAGCCCTGCGCCAGGAGCGATCGCACTTGGGTTCTAATATCTGAACTTAAACTCATATTCTCTACCGAACTTATATAATCATTCTCATTATTAATGTTGGAAGTTACAGCTGCATCTGTTCCCTTTTTGGCGTGGTGTTTACGCCATACAGGATTAACACAAGCCTCATCATCGGCACAGCGGTAACCAGCCAAAAGAGCCTCGTTAACTTCGACAACGTGATTGGCAAAGTAGCGATCGCTCTCTATGACATCGGGCAAACGCTCCGCCTGCTGCTGATTGACGATCACCGCTCCTGAAGGAACATACTTTCCTGGAGGAATTTCTACATCTTGAATTAAAGCGTGCATCATGATGATGCAACCATCACCTACCTTGGCGTTAAAGACAGTGGAGCGAAAACCAATAAAGCATTCGTCTCCAATGTATGCTGGTCCATGAATCAGCGCCATGTGAGTAATACAGGTGTTTCGACCAATCCAGACCGAATACTCTTGGTTATCATCACCAACTACCCGACCTTTTTCCAGACCATGAATTACAACGCCATCCTGGATATTGCTGTTAGCTCCAATGTAAAAAGGCGTTCCCTCGTCGGCTCGGATGGAACTACCAGGACCAACAAAAACATTTGCTCCTATCCTTACATCACCAATTAAGCGAGAAAAAGAATGCACATAAGCACTTTCATCTATCTTTGGTGTTGCTAAATCATTAGACCACGGAGTCTGGGGAGCCGCTATGGTGCGGACTTCCATTGTTTTACTTCCTCCTAAACTAACTTGACCATTGTTTTAAGTGATTTAAGCTAAGCTGCATTCTTCGCCAATTGAGCCTTACGATAAACGCTCGACCTCTTTTTTACTATAGAGAGCATTACGATCAACGTTAATCGTATCAATAATGCCAACAATAGTGGCATCAAGTGGTTTTGACTCTTGACCAGCCTCAATCCGAGCGGCGCTACCTCGACTGACCAAAACCCACTCACTAACGCCAGCACCAACTAAGTCTCCTGCAACTTCATACTTAGGTAAAAGCTGTCCTGATTCATCAATATATTGAACCAAAAGTAACTTAATCCCTCTCATGCTAGGAGCTTTTTGTGTGCTAACTACTGTGCCACGAACTTGGGCTATCTGCATACCATGATGTTGCCTAAATTAATATTAATTTTATGGTCTTCTTAAAGGACGAGGATTGACGCTTTCACGGAACTGCTCAACAGCTTCGGTATAGCGGATAGGCAGAACATATTCTAGGTTTTCGTGAGGACGAGCAATAATGTGAGTCGATAATACTTGACCGCCATTTACCCGACTTACATTTTCAGTTCCCGCAGAAACAGACGCCTGTACTTCTGATACATCACCCCGAACAATGACAGTGACTCTACCTGTGCCGATTTTTTCGTATCCCACCAGTGTGACACGAGCTGCTTTGACCATAGCATCTGCTGCTTCTACTACCGCAGGAAAGCCTAAAGTTTCAATCATTCCGACTGCAATTGACATAATTTTTAACTCCTGAATTTTTAGGGCGCGTTACGCAAGGTTCAAGGTCGCGTAATCGCCTAAATTATTTAATTTGTTATTAATTTCGCTCTGAAGCTATTTCGATATTCCTATCTTAATAATTTATTAATAGCTGCGAAACTGCTCTACTTCTTCGGTGTAACGGATAGGCAAAACATACTCCAAGTTTTCGTGAGGACGAGCAATAATGTGAGTCGATAATACTTGACCGCCATTTACTCTGGTCACATTTTCAGTTCCCGCAGCAACAGACGCCTGTACTTCTGATACATCACCCCGAACAATGACAGTGACTCTACCTGTGCCGATTTTTTCGTATCCTACTAGGGTGACACGAGCCGCCTTGACCATAGCATCTGCTGCTTCCACTACCGCAGGAAAGCCTAAGGTTTCGATCATTCCGACTGCAATTGACATATTTTTACTCCTTTAGAGCTAGCTGTTGTGCTAGCCGCTTTTACTAAATTTACTATCGTTCGATTTTGAGACTGAAATAATTAGTTTGATTCAAAAATCACTAATAGGCGTCACGAAATTGCTCTACTGCTTCGGTATAGCGAATCGGTAGGACATATTCGAGGTTTTCATGAGGACGAGCAATAATGTGAGTCGATAACACTTCACCACCATTAACTCTTTTAACAGACTCTACTCCAGCAGCAACGGAAGCCTGTACTTCTGATACATCACCACGCACAATCACGGTTACGCGACCTGTCCCGATTTTCTCATATCCCACCAGGGTGACACGAGCCGCCTTGACCATGGAGTCTGCTGCTTCTACTACTGCGGGAAACCCAAGAGTCTCAATCATTCCTACTGCGATCGACATTTTCGTATCTTTTCCTCTTTAAACAGAATATCAAGTAAGATGGATAGCCTTGGTAATCAAGGCAAAATGCTTGATTACCAAGGCTTGCCGTATCTTTCTGCTTTTAAACGTAGCTACCAAACTAAATTTTTCAGACTCAGATAATAACTATGAGTTCTACTTTTTTTGGGTCAAACGTGAAAAGTAGCTTAAGCTACGTTGCCCGAAAATTACAGAGCCATAAAAATTAGGTACTGGCTAATTTACTTACCTATAATCAAGCATAAATAACCTTGACTACTTTGACAACATAAAACATGATTATATTTTTTAATTAGATTGTTAATAAGAATTAATACCTTATCTAAAAAAAATCGCTATTTGTGCCTCAGCTAGTAACTTATATTAACAGTACAGCTACTTTTTATAATTTATTTATAATGTCTGATAAAATAGGCTCTAATTACTATCTATATATGTAATTTCACAATTACCGAAAGTCGTTTATTGATTTCAGCAAGCTTTTGATCATCGATCACGTCTGGTTTTGCTCCCCTAACCAATTTTAAGTTAAAAGGTGGCACTAGCCAATTAAAGCAGCACAGATAATTGGCTTAAATCAGGAGTTGATCACAACATGAAACCTTAACTAAGATTAATTTGGCGATAAATTTAGAGTATAAATTACTAGTAAATCTTTTTTGAGACAGGGTTTTAACTTTTAACTGAGGATTTAAAAATTGCCTGTTCCTCAAACTTTGGTAGCAGAATATAGGCTCAGCTAGTTATCTGTCTTGCCATTTGTTGAAGACTATCAGAATTTATCTGAGTTTATTTTAAATAATATTTTAGAAGCGTAATTACTGTTAAACTAGGGTTTTAAGAAAAATAACAAACAGTAGTTGCCATAGCTCAGGAAAACTTTGCTCAGTAAACTGGTAACTATAAAATTTTGGTGTTGTAAATTACTAGGCAGTTTTAATGACTGACTTTCTATTAGAAAATTTTTGGGTAATACCTATATATAGCTTAGTAGGTGCGATTATTACTCTTCCGTGGTCTTTAGGTATTATTCGCCAGACGGGTCCTCGTCCCGCAGCCTATATTAATATATTGATGACTGTAGTGGGGTTTATTCATGGTTCAATAATTTTTAATTTAATCTGGGCTAGACCAGCACGGCAGTTCGTATTTCACTGGCTACAGGTAGCGGATCTGGATTTAACTTTGTCGTTCGAGCTATCTCCAATAAGCTTGGGAGCATTAGAAGTAGTAACGGGCATTAGCTTGTTAGTACAAATTTATGCTTTGGGCTATATGGAAAAAGATTGGTCGCTAGCGCGCTTTTTTTCCTTAATGGGGTTTTTTGAAACTGCTTTGTCTGGTATAGCTTTAAGCGATTCTTTGTTATTAAGTTACTGTTTGTTAGAAGCTTTAACTTTATCAACTTATCTTCTGGTTGGTTTTTGGTATGCTCAACCATTAGTAGTGACCGCTGCTAGAGATGCTTTTTTGACCAAAAGAGTGGGAGACATAATATTATTAATGGCAATCGTAGCTCTTTCTAGCTATGGTGAAGGGCTTAATTTTTCCCAGCTAGAGACTTGGGTGAATGGAAATCAACTCGAACCGACGATCGCCGCATTATTGGGTTTAGCTTTAATTGCCGGACCAATTGGTAAATGCGCCCAGTTTCCTCTCAACTTATGGCTGGACGAAGCGATGGAAGGGCCGAATCCAGCGGGAATCATGCGTAACTCAATTGTGGTATCGGCGGGAGCTTATGTTTTAATTAAGCTAGAGCCAGCAACAACGCTTTCGCCCGTTTCTGCCGATGCTTTAATTATTGTCGGAACGGTGACGGCAATTGGCACATCTTTAATGGCGATCGCCCAAATAGATATTAAACGGGCATTATCTCACTCAACTAGCGCCTACATGGGCTTGGTATTTATCGCGGTGGGATTAAGACAGGTAGATATCGCTTTTCTGCTGCTGTTCAGTCATGCGATCGCCAAAGCCTTATTGTTTATGAGTGCAGGATCGGTCATTTTAACCACCAATAATCAAAACGTTACGGAAATGGGTGGTTTATGGTCGAGAATGCCAGCTACCAGCTTGTCTTTCTTAACTGGGGCGGCAGGATTGATTGCTTTTTCTCCTTTAGGGATATTCTGGACTTATCATCGGTGGTTTAGTGGTTCTTGGGATGTGGACTGGTGGCTACTGCTCATTGTCATGTTCGTTAATGTCTTTTCAGCAATTAACTTAACGCGATTGTTTCGAGTCATTTTCTTAGGGCAGCCTCAAGTGAAATCTCGACGCGCCCCTGAAGTTACCTGGCAGATGTCGGTGCCGATGGTTTCTTTAATCATAGTTACCTTGATTACTCCTCTTGCTCCCTTACAGTGGCCTCTTTGGTTGAGTCCTAACAATCCCTTATCCCTAGAGCAACCTAGTTTGATTGCTCAATATGCCACACCTTTACTCATTGCCTCTGGTGCTTTGGGCTGTATTATCGGTTCAACCATAAAAGTAAGAAAGGCTTGGGCGCGATCAAGCAACTTGACCCTTCGCTTCTTCCAAGATTTATTTGCCTACGATTTTTACATCGATAAGCTGTATGAAATAACCGTGATTGCAGCAGTTTCTAATCTAGCTAAATTTGCTTCGTGGATTGATCGTTATGTCATAGACGGAGTAGTAAACTTAGTTAGTCTGGCAACAATTTTTAGCAGTAATGCTCTAAAATACAACACCTCGGGACAATCTCAGTTTTATATCACCACCATGGTGGTGGCAGTGGGACTACTTTTATGGTCAATGATCAATGGTCAATGGTCAATGGTGACTAGCTATTGGTCCTCTATTATGTAGCAGCTATGTAGCAGCAGCTTTCATGTCCATTTTTTAAACCGTTTTAAACTCGATTTTAGTTAATTTTCTTAGATAGCATCATGCTCAGTGCCTTAATTTTGATTCCTTTTGTGAGTGCAGGCATCATTGGTTTAATTGCCCCCAAAGGAAATGCTCCCCGCAATATTGCTATTGTTACAGCAGTTAGCGTTTTAATTATTAATCTAATTCTGGCTTTTCAGTTTGATTATCAACAGGAAAGCTTTCAGTTTGTCGAAGACATACCCTGGATTGAATGGATTGGTTTAAACTACCATTTGGGAATTGATGGTCTTTCTTTGCCACTGGTGCTGCTCAATAGTTTTTTAACACTGATTGCCATCTTTAGTACTAGTTCAACTATTCAAAGATCTAGACTATACTACGCCATGTTGCTGCTGTTGAGTGGCGGTGCCGCAGGGGCGTTTTTGGCTCAAGATTTATTGCTGTTTTTCCTATTCTATGAATTAGAAATCGTACCTTTATACTTTTTGATTGCAATTTGGGGTGGCGAAAAACGAGGTTACGCAGCAATGAAGTTTTTGCTTTATACTGCTCTATCAGGAATTTTAGTCTTGGCTTCTTTTCTGGGTTTAGTCTGGTTTACCAAAGCCAGCAGCTTTGACTATCTGCCGTTGCGATCGCCTACTTTACCTCTAGCCACTCAACTACTATTACTTGCACCCTTGCTGGTAGGAATCTTTATCAAAATTCCGATTTTTCCTTTCCATACTTGGCTTCCTGATGCTCACGTCGAGGCATCTACTCCCATATCGGTGTTGCTGGCAGGAGTATTACTAAAGCTAGGTACTTATGCTCTGTTGCGTTTTGCGGTGGGACTGTTTCTCGAAGGCTGGTTATATCTTGCTCCTTGGTTGGCAATTTTAGCCAGTATTAGTGCTTTATATGGCGCATCTTGTGCGATCGCGCAGAAAGATATGAAAAAAGTAGTGGCATACTCGTCCATTGCTCACATGGCTTATATCCTTCTAGCTGCCACCGCTACTACTCGTCTTAGCATGACCGCAGCAGTATTTCAAATGGTCAGCCACGGTTTAATCTCAGCCTTTCTTTTCCTTCTAGTGGGCATGGTTTACAAAAAAACTGGTTCACGAGACGTAGATGTCTTACGAGGCTTACTTAATCCAGAAAGAGGACTGCCTGTTACTGGCGGATTAATGATCTTAGGCGTGATGGCAAGCTCTGGGCTACCTGGGATGGTCGGTTTTATCTCGGAATTTCTAGTATTTAGAGGCAGTTTTCCTATTTTCCCGATCCCAACTCTGCTTTGCCTTGTGGGAACAGGTCTAACAGCAGTTTACTTCTTATTAGTTATTAATAAAGTCTTTTTTGGTCGCCTGACAGAAGGACTGGCTCAACTACCTCCTGTGAAATGGAGTGAACACGCCCCTGCCTTTGTCTTGCTGCTGCTGATTATTACCTTTGGGATTAAGCCAGACTGGGTAACTCACATCTGCGAAGTACAGGCGATCGCCCTGTTAACAGGGGGCTAATTTTACATTTTTAAACGTTAAATCAATACGGTTTAGATAAAATTATGGTCGGCATTTCCGTTAAACGTTCCAAATCTCTGTTGATTGAAGAATATATTACCAGGCTAGAAAAAGGAGAAGCCTTGCTCGATAATTCTCCTCAAAATTTAATCGAAGTTATTGGTATTCTTAAAAGTTATGGCGTAGTTTTAGATGCTTACTCTATCAATCTTTGCTACACCGCTAATACCCAGTTTTTGAAGCTGTTTCCCCTGTTCAAGTATTTTAATGGAAAGGTAGATGCGGCTAGTGTAGCTAAGTTTGTTTGGCACGATCGCATTAATTACGAATATGCTGAATACTGTATGAAAACCATGTTTTGGCATGGTGGAGGTGGTTTAGATGCCTATCTCAATACTCCAGAGTTTGCGCAGCAAACTGATAAGCTAATCAGGGAGTATCATAAGTACAACCCTTTGATGCTGACTTTACACAAGGCATTCAAAGATTTTCTACCCGAGCAAATGCGCCAAATGTGTTACTATAGCGCACTGGGACAGTTTTGGCGGGTAATGAGCGATATGTTTCTGGAGCTGTCTGATAGTTACGATCGCGGTCAGATTAAGTCTATTCCCGACGTGGTTAAGTTTATTCTTGATGCCCTAGTGGCAGATGCCATGCGTCCGATTACCTATACAGTAAAGTTGCGCGATCGTGAATTTGATATCCTGCCAAAGTCCGCAGGATTGACTTTCTTAGCTGATACCGCCGTACCCTATGTTGAAGCAATCTTTTTTAGAGGAACTCCCTTTGCAGGTACGGTCTCTTATAATGCCCAAGCTTATGAGATTCCCTATGATCTAGGAATGTTTAACTACGGCGCACTCTATGCCGATCCTTTGCCTATTGGTGGTGCTGGTATTCCTCCGACACTTTTAATGCAGGATATGCGCCATTTTTTACCAGACTATCTGCGCCAACTCTATGAACGAAAAAGTGTTCGTGGATTAGGAGATATAAGAATACAAATTTGTGAGAGTTTCCAAAAATCAATGTTTTGCGTTACCACCGCAGCCGTGAAAGGATTAGCTCCTCATCCTCTTGATACAGAAGATCGTGAACAAAAACTGGCTAACCGCAAATATTTAACAGGCTGGCTAAACCGAATTTTAGAATCTCAATTGATTAAAGTCAACAGCCAAACTAGAAATCAGCTAACAGCAAAGCTCTCTTAATATTATTTATCTTGATTATTTCATTTGCTATTCGACAAATTTGCCACCACAGAGTGAGATAATCAAGGACAAACTGTTTATTAAGAAAATATTAAGCTCACCAGAGTTAACTTCAATATACATAGACAGTCATAACATTCAAAAAAAACATAATTTTGAGTCATGACAAAAACCGCATGGGTATTTCCAGGACAAGGTTCTCAGGAAGTAGGAATGGGGATAGATTTACAAAATATTTCCCCTGCACGAGCAAAGTTTAAAGCGGCAGAAAAAATACTTGGTTGGTCTGTATTAGATATTTGTCAGGGAGACGAATCAACCTTAGCTCGTACTCTTTATACTCAACCTTGTCTATATGTCGTTGAATCAATATTGGCAGATTTGTTTGTAGAGAAAACAGGTTTGCCTCAGTTAGTAGCAGGTCACAGCCTAGGTGAATATGTCGCTTTATATGCAGCAGGGGTTTTCGATTTTGAATCGGGATTAAGACTGGTCAACAAAAGAGCTGAATTAATGGATAGTGCTGCTGGGGGAAAAATGGCAGCCTTAATGAAGTTTGATCGCGCTGAATTAATTACCGCCTTAAACAATACTGCTGACGTGGTTTTAGCTAATGATAATAGCGAAGCACAAGTAGTTATTTCTGGTACTCCAGAAGCAGTAGAAATTATTCTAAGCAAAGTAAAAGCAAAAAGAGCCATGACGTTAAATGTTTCTGGGGCTTTTCATTCTCCCCTGATGCAAGAGGCGGCCGATCGCTTTTTGGCAGTATTAGACGCTGTTAGCTTTAACGAGGCAAAAATACCAGTCATCTCCAATGTTGACCCAACTCCTACCACCGAGGGACAAGAGGTGAAACGTAGACTAGCTAAGCAAATGACCAGCTCAGTCCGCTGGCGCGAAACTATGCTGCAATTTTCTCAAGAGGAAGTCACTAATGTGATCGAAGTTGGGCCAGGAAAAGTTTTGTGTGGCTTAATTAAAAGAACCTGTCGCGAAATTGATTTAGAGGCTATTGGCACTCTAGAGCAATTAAATACTCAAGCAACAGCCTTAATTTCTTAAGTTAAGACTTATACGTCAAGGTAGTAAAAAGTTGTTGCAACATACTTAGTCAGCAATATTATCATGTCAACTGACACGAACAAAAATTTATAGCCGTACCAAGTTAAGTTAGGACGCATAGGTTATTTGCTCGAAAGTAGCAAATAGCAAGTAGAAAAACGTCCTAATGTTAATGTGTATTGCTATAGTTCTTGAATTTTATCGAGCTTTCGACGATCAAGACATCGATAAGGCTTTTACGCTATTAACTGCTGATTTTGTTGCTCATTTGACTGGGGAATACCA
Source organism: Pleurocapsa sp. (assembly GCA_050330395.1). Classification (GTDB taxonomy): domain Bacteria; phylum Cyanobacteriota; class Cyanobacteriia; order Cyanobacteriales; family Xenococcaceae; genus Waterburya. The sequence goes on along the minus strand of JBHJNW010000116.1, from coordinate 20,900 downwards.
AAGGAACTATAGATAGTGATGGTTTTAAACAGTTTGGGATGACATTTTATTCAGCCTTTACGGTTGATAATTACTGATGTAGCTAATTTATCAGCTACAGCTAACAAAATTCCGTTCAATTGCGTCTGCTACTCGACAGATATCATACATCTGAGCTACATCATGAACTCTTAAGATATCTGCCCCCCTAGCAATCGCGCCATAACAAGCAGCAGCAGTCCCCCATATTCGCTCTTTGGGAAGGCTTTTTTGCAGGATAGGACGCATAAAACTTTTACGAGATACCCCCACTAAAATCGGTAATTCCAAGGCTTTTAGCTCGCTTAAACGCTGAATTAATATTAAACTTTGCTGTGCCGTTTTAGCAAAACCAATACCTGGATCGATAATAAGATGATCTTTGGGGATACCACAGGCGATCGCTTTAGCTATTTGATTAGTTAAAAATTTGAATACTTCTGCTACCACGTCTTGATATTCAGTCAAAGACTGCATTGTTTTTGGAGTACCGCGAATGTGCATCAAGATCAGCGGAACGTTTAATCTAGCAACCGTTGACAGCATCTGGTCATCAAAAGTTGCTCCAGAGATATCATTAACCATATCTGCTCCTGCTGCGATCGCTTTTTGAGCCACAATAGCTTTAGTCGTATCGATGGAAATCGGAATTGAACTTGACTGTCGCAGTTTCTCAATCACAGGAATAACTCTGGCTAACTCCTCTTCGACAGAGATCTCTGCTGCATTTGGGCGAGTAGATTCTCCACCAATATCAATAATATCTACACCATGATCGATCATGTCTCTGGCTTGAGTTAACGCAGTCTCAAGACGATCAAATTCACCACCATCACTAAAACTATCGGGAGTAACGTTGAGAATCCCCATTAAATAAGTTCTTTCGCCCCAGTTAAAAGTGCGATCGCGAATCTTTAAGGTCATAGAATTAGCTTGGTTAAAACTGGAATATGGCAAGATTCTACTACTTTGTCTGTGCAAGCTCGTAAATAAAATTTAAAATATCAATTATCGACAGCTATAAATTGGGAATGGGTGAACAAACGCTAGATTGGGTGAGATTGCAGAAAGCATTGTCTGTAGAGGCAGAAAGAGGATATACAGATTTAGTTGGTAATCAATTTCGCTTCAGTGAGTTTGTTTGTCTCAGCTTGGGTAAGCCCCCCAGAAATATTTCTGCTGGGGATAAGATACACTGGCACGATATTGCGCAAAAGTTCGCTGACTATGCAAGCTTAAGTTCTTCTCAGAGAAAGCAGTTGGTTATTAGTACCCGCAATTTTCTGCATCAGCAAAAAGCGATCGCCGAAACACCCGATACCCCGCCCAAACCCAAAGTTCCCCGCACCGCAACTTTAAATAGTCCCCAAGCTAAAACTTACTTTAACCAGACGATTACTCTAGATCAGCCTTTGAGTAGAGTAATTGATATTGGTCGTAGAAGTAATTATCTTGAACGTTTGGGGCTATATACCGTCAGAGACTTATTGTTTTATTATCCCCGCGATCATCTAGACTATGCCCGCCAGGTACAAATTACCCATCTCGAAGCAGGAGAAACCGTAACGGTAATCGGTACAGTCAAAAGCTGCAAATGTTTTAGTAGTCCGAGAAATAAGCAATTAACTATCTTTGAGTTGATTTTGAGCGATGCCACAGGTAGATTGAAGCTCAATCGTTTTCTCACAGGTGCTAGATATAGCCATCGAGGTTCGCAAGAAAGATATAAACGCCAGTATCCTGAAGGTTCGCTTGTGGCTGCTTCTGGACTAGTCAAGCAAAATAAATATGGCATCACCTTAGATAAGCCTGAAATCGAAGTTTTAGATGGTGCAGGGGCGAGTATTGAATCGATCAAAATTGGTCGATTGTTACCCGTATATCCTTTAACCGAAGGAGTCCCCGCCGATACCGTCAGGAAATCAGTTATTGCTGCTTTACCTGCTGCTGCCCAACTGCCCGATCCTCTGCCAAGTGAATTACGTGATTTATATGGCTTAGTTAAATTAAAAAATGCGATCGCCTGTATTCACTATCCTGAAAACCGTGAAGAACTTACCCATGCCAGACGCAGGTTAGTTTTTGATGAATTTTTCTATCTCCAGTTAGGCTTTTTACAGCGTCGTCAACAGCTAAAGCAAAATCAAGCGGGTGCTAGCTTCGCACCACAAGGTAAGTTAATCGAGCAGTTTAATCAGATCTTGCCGTTTACTTTAACTAATGCCCAGCAAAGAGTAATCGGGGAAATCTTTCACGATTTAGGCACTTCCGATACGCCGATGAATCGCTTGGTACAGGGAGATGTGGGTTCAGGGAAAACCATTGTCGCCGTATATGCCATACTTGCGGCAATTCAATCTGGTTATCAGGCTGCACTAATGGCCCCTACAGAAGTATTAGCCGAACAACATTATCGCAAGTTAGTTGCTTGGTTTAATTTACTGCATTTACCCGTAGAGTTGCTTACAGGTTCGACTAAAACCGCTAAACGACGAGAAATTCATTCCCAACTAGAAAATGGCGAATTGCCTTTGCTGGTAGGTACTCATGCTTTAATCCAAGATCCAGTTCAATTCCATAGGCTAGGTTTAGCCGTAATTGATGAACAACACCGTTTTGGAGTACAGCAGCGGGCGCGTTTATTAGGCAAAGGAAAATCTCCTCATGTGTTAACCATGACGGCTACGCCGATTCCTCGTACGTTGGCTTTAACCCTGCATGGCGATTTAGATGTAAGTCAGATCGATGAACTACCGCCAGGTAGACAGGCGATCGCTACTATGGCAAAAAAGGGTAAGGATCGCAAAAAAGTCTATGATTTAATCCGCCGAGAAATTGCTCAAGGCAGACAGGCTTATATTATTTTTCCTTTAGTAGAAGAATCAGAAAAGCTCGATCTCAAGGCGGCAACAGAAGAACATCAACGCTTATCAGAAGTAATCTTTCCTGAGTTCAAAATTGCTTTGCTGCATGGTCGTATGAGTTCGGCAGATAAAGATGCAGCGTTAAACTCTTTTCGCGATAACCAGTGTCAGATTATTGTTTCAACTACAGTAATCGAAGTAGGAGTTGATGTGCCAAATGCAACAGTCATGGTAATCGAACACGCTGAACGTTTTGGTTTATCTCAACTGCATCAGTTACGAGGGCGAGTTGGTCGAGGCAGTAATAAGTCCTATTGCTTCTTAATGAGTAGCACGAAAAATATGGAAGCCAGACAGCGTTTAGCCGTGCTAGAAGAATCTCAAGATGGCTTTTTTATCTCCGAGGCAGATATGCGTTTTCGAGGCCCTGGGGCAGTACTGGGAACTCGTCAGTCAGGACTACCAGATTTTGCCTTAGCCAGCCTCGTGGAAGATCAAGAGGTGCTTAATTTAGCCAGAGAAGCAGCGGAAAAGATTATTGCTGCGGATAAGATGTTAGAGAATTCTCCTTCATTAAAGCAAGAGTTAGAGATTCGCTATCGTCGTCTACTAGGTGGCGATATTTTGAATTAGCATTAGCAACGTCTCAAAAATTAATAGCGCGATTGGCGATGCCTGCTGTAAAACAAGAGTAATTAACTAAGTAAATATGATAAATTTAAAGTTTTTTTACTCAGCTTGACAGTATTTCGCGATCAAGCTGAGCATTTTAAAAAGACTAAAACCGCGTTTAAGTAATTATTGGCAACACATTTAAGCCGATACCTGCCCTGCTTGATATGTAGGGAAATCGATATAACCTTCTGCATCAAAAGAATACCAGATTGATTGGTCTGGATTAGGATTGAGTTCCCAGTTATTGGCAAAACGCTCAACTAGATCGGGATTACTAATAATTGGTCTACCAAAAGCAATTAGATCGGCTTCACCAGAAGCGATCGCTTGTTCGGCTGAGTGGCGATCGTAACCACAATTGCCCATCAAGGTACCGTCGTATATTGTTTTAATTTCAGCTAGGGTCATTGGTTCTCCTAGTTCGTGGAAACCAAACTCCAAACCGTCAACTACGTGCAAATAACCTAATCCATATTGGTTTAACTGTTGTACTACATAAGTAAAAGTTTCTCGAAAATCTGGCGAACCCATATCATTGTAATTGCCGTTTGGAGAAAGTCTAACTCCCACACGGTCTGCATCCCAGACACTGAGAATAGATTCGACAATTTCTTTTAAAAACTGATAGCGATTGGCAATACTCCCACCATATTTATCGCTGCGCTGGTTGGTTTTAGACTGCAAAAATTCATCGATAATGTAACCATTTGCACCATGTATTTCTACCCCATCAAAACCAGCCTCTTTGGCATTAGCTGATGCTTGACGGTAATCTTCCACTACTTGCGGAATTTCTTCCGTTTTTAAAGCTCTAGGAGTTTCACGAGGCTGTTTGCCATTAGGGGTATGAATTTCCTCCCCGGCGATTTTAATGGCTGAAGGTGCTACGGGTAATCCATCACTTTCGTGAAAACTGCTGTGAGAAGCTCTACCTGTATGCCATAGTTGCAGAAAAATAGGCGTACCCTTAGCGTGTACCGCATCGACAATTTGTTTCCAAGCCTCGGTTTGCTCCGCTGTATATATTCCAGGTGTATGCAACCAACCATTGGCTTGAGTAGAGATAGTAGTACCTTCGGTAATAATCAAACCCGCACCTGCTCGTTGAGTATAGTATTCTTTCATTAGAGCATTCGGCATTCTAGCTGCACCCGCACGAGAGCGAGTTAAAGGAGCCATGACGACGCGATTGTCTAAGGTTAAACCTTTAAGATCGAAAGAACTGAGGAGATGAGGAACGTTTGTGGTAGTCATAGTCAATACTTAGTTTAGTTAAGTTGGGCAAATTCTGGTTAGTCAGGACGAACTGTCGTTTGCCCTGACAGTGTTTCGGATAAAATTTCGACATATATGCAGCCGAGTCCTAGGTTTCCTAGTTTGCGTGTTTCTCTGTGTTTTTGAACAATTAATTATTAGTTAAAGTTCCTGTTTGCTGGGACGGATAATCATCTCATTAATGTCCACGTCTCCAGGTTGTTCAATGGCAAAGGTAATAGCTCGGGCGATCGCATCAGCATCAATCGCTACTCCGTAAAGTTGGTCTACGTTTTTGGCTGTCTCGTCGTGAGAAATAGTACTGGTTAATTCGGTATCTACCGCCCCAGGAGAAATATTGGTCGAACGTATTTCGCCATTAGATTCTAGTCTAATTCCTTCGGAAATTGCTTTGACGGCAAACTTGGTTGCACAATAAACTGCGCCTCCTGAAAAAACTTTATGTCCTGCCACTGAGGAAAGATTGATTATATGACCTGATTTTTGTTGCTGCATGATCGGCATTACCGCCGCAATCCCATATAACACTCCTTTTATATTCACGTCTACCATTTTTTCCCATTCATCTACTTTGGTTTCTGCCAAAGGAGACAGAGGCATTAAGCCTGCATTATTCACTAAAACATCAATTCGCTCATAAGCCTGCTGAGTAGCTTTAGCTAATGCCTCTACCTGAGAGCGATCGCTAACGTCGGTAACTTGATATTTGGCTGTACCACCATCTTTTTGAATCTCGCTAACTAACTCCTTAAGGCGATCTTCTCGTCTAGCAGCCAGCATCAGCTTAGCTCCATTTTTAGCTAATCTACGAGCTGTCGCTTCTCCTAAACCACTACTCGCTCCTGTAATAATAACTACTTTATTTTCAATTTCAGACATAATTAATGTTTATTTTCTAGGTTGGAAACTCGATCACAGATCGCTAGAAACTATTAATTGTTCAATTATTATTTAATTAATAATCTAATTAATAGTAGACTGGTCGTCTAGTCTGACTCAACCCTAGTATTTTTCACGGCAAGAAGAAATCTAACTAAAGGCTGATTGATCAAAAAAATAGTCGAATCTCGAAGATGAATTGTGTCAGACTGCTTAATCTAAAACTTGCTCAAAAAGAACCTTGACAAAGGTTTTCATGGGAATCACCGACTGAGAAACTTTAGCCTGTAAAATAGCTCCTTCCCAACTCAATAAAATAAACTTAGCTAAATCAGCCAAATCACGATTGCTTTTGATTTCTCCTGCCTCATATGCCGTTTCGAGACATTGAATAAAGTATTGTTCCCATTCAGCAAATACTTGATTAAGGCGATCGCGAAATTCATTTTGGGCTGATAACTCTTGAGCTAGATTACCGATCAAACAGCCATCAGTACACCGACAATCCTCCATATCGGCAATTTTTAATTCAAAGTAATTACGCAACCGAGTGAGAGGAGAATATTGTTCGTCTTGGAAGATAGTTTTGAGCCGCTCGCGATATTCCCTAGCAAAATCATCAATAATCGCTAAGCCAAAATCTTCCTTGCTGGAAAAATAGTAGTAAAAAGAACCTTTGGGAACACCTGCACTAGAGAGTATCTGGTTGAGACTTGCTGCCTTAAATCCTTGTCGCCCAACTATTTCTTTGCCAATTTGAATTAACTCATTGCGTTTGTTAATACGTTTCATACTTTTATAGTAATCGACCGGTCGTCTACCAGTATTGAACTAGTTCGCGCCCAACCAGCGATCGCCAGCAGACTAAACTGAAGATCGGCTGAAACACCATTTTTTAAGCGGCGGTTACAAAACTACCAGGCTTAATCTCTCGTTTGAAGAATTTCCAGGCGATCGCCAAGTCTCATAATTCCCTCATTCTGAGGAATCATATTTATGCCAAACATCACACCCTGTTCGCTTAACTGTCGAAAAGTCTCCAGGGTAGTGAGAGGTTCTTTTAGCTGATTTTTTTGACCCTGTTTTTGGTCAATAGTGGTAATAATGCAGCGACTACAAGGCTTCAACATCTTAAACTGAATATCGCCAATTTGAATTACACTCCAGCTATCCTCAATAAAAGGTTCTGTCGTTTCGATCACAATATTTGGTCGAAAACGATTCATTGGAATGGCTTGGCTTTGGGAAAGATGAATTTCGGCAATTCTTTGATTTAGTTCGGTTAAGGAAGCAGTTGCAGTTAACATGATCGGCGAGTTATCAGCAAAACCTAAAGGCTGGTCATTGTCTTGAGGATATTTTTGGCTGATTAAAAAACGAGTGTGTTCTGGAGACTGTCTAACTAAACGACAAACTTTATCCGACGACAAATCTAAAAGCTGATGAAACCATCGTGCTATTTCATCTCCCTGATCGATGGCTAAAATGCGATCGCGCCAAATTTCCACCTCAGTTAATGCCCCGTTGAAAGCAATCGGAAAAGTTATAGCAGGGAAAGTATTATCTTCTAGCTGTAAAGTAATATTTGGTTCAGCAATTCGGACTTGAACTTTCGCTAATATGGGAAATTGCCTTTGAGTAATAAATTTACCGCTGCCGGAAACAAGCATCATTTCTCGATCCCAGACAAAACCTTGGACTTTAACCTGTGCTTCCTGTAGCTTAATTGCTTGACCAGACTTTAGAGGATAAACACGCAGTTCCTTGACAATCATAGGCTTTGATAAACTGGCAAAATAAGGCGAATAATCTTGGTAGGCGATCGTGTTTACTCCACCATTTCCCTAGAATTACCTAGTAGCAAAAATTAGAGAGATAGCTGTTCCTCTCTGTTTTGTAAGTCAAAAATCTTAATTCGTCAATTTTTTGCTTATATCTTTTGATATAACCCAGGAGTATGAGAACATTGCGAAAACTTCTCTCTAAGTGTAGATGTCTGGTTGGTCGATAAATTGTTTCAATGAAAACGAAGTTACATAAGCAATCATCATCATTTTTATGCCTACAATAAATATCGGTCTTAGCGAAGAACAACGCCATGGCGTAATCGAATTATTAAATAGAGATTTAGCAAATCTGTATTTACTACTAATCAAAACTAAAAAGTACCACTGGGACGTTATTGGACCTCAGTTTAGAACTTTACATGAGCTGTGGGAAGAACATTATAACGCTCTAACTATCAGTATTGATGAAACAGCAGAAAGAGTTCGTCAGTTAGGTGGCTATCCTTTAGGAACAGCAGCAGGCTTTATCGAATATGGTTCTTTAAAAGAGCATCCCAACGATCTACCCTCAGCCAATGAAATGGTGGCTCGTTTAGTACAGGATCACGAGCAAGTTATCCGCGACCTCAGAGAAGATGTTGATAAGTGTGGCGAACAGTTCCACGACGAAGGGACAGCGGACTTTCTGACAGCCAAAATGGAAGAACATGAAGAAATGGCTTGGATGCTACGTTCTTTCCTTGAGGGCGAAAGTCTAGATCCTAGCGGTAATCGTCCAGAAGCAGGAACGAAGCCTGCCGTTAATGCCTAGTCGGATTTAGGCTTATGTTGCCAGAAATGATGCAACCTAAAGAGCTATCAGCTATACGGGGTACAGATGAAAGTTTGTACCCCGCTGGTTTAAGAATATATACACAAGTTTCCCAAAATTAATTTAACAGGATTTTAGATAATGGCAGAAGCAACATACAAAGCAGAACGCACTATCACCGCCGTTTTGAAGGAAGAGAAGCAGGTAGATAATGTAGTTCGCCGACTAATTGACCGTGGTGTAGCTAAGGACCACATTTCGGTAATGGGTCAAAACTTCCAGTCTCAAACTCGCATCTCAGGATTTATCAGTAAAAAAGATGTGGTTCTAGGTGGTCTACGTACAGGAGCAGTTTTTGGTTCTTTATTTGGTTCACTCCTTAGCTTGTTTACTGGCATGGGAGTATTGTTTATTCCCTTTATCGGTTCAGTAGTGGCTGCCGGACCAATTACTTCGGTTCTACTGGGGGCTGCCTCTGGTGCGATCGCCGGTAGTGCTGGTGCGGGTTTGGCTTCAGCGTTAATGACCCTAGGAATGCCTAAAGAAAAGGCAGCGGTTTATGAAACTCGCGTTAAAGCTGGCGAATTTTTATTGATGGCGGAAGTTCCCGCCAATAAATCTGGTGAGTATCAACTACTAATTGAAAGTGCGGGTGGTGAAGAAATTCACGTTAATGATTCTACCTTGCCTCGTCCTTGTCTTGGTCAATGTACTGGAGTAGAAGACCTTTCTCCCGAAATTCGCTCACATCTTTCCGAAGCAGCCCAGCAAGACTTTATTGCCAAATATAATGCTGTTTTAAGTGAAACTGAGGATGAAACCAAAGCCGAACATCAAGCTTGGTCGACTATTCATGAGAAATATGACGAAGACGACAATGGAGTCTGGTCAAAAGAAAAAGTAAACGTTTAAGTTAGGTAGCTGCTAGAAGTTTTTTGTCAGCTATTTAGAAGCTAAAAAGTTATTCCTTGCTTTGATCACCGCTACAAGATCTGGCAAGGTTTAGCTTTGTTTACTGAATTTGTAATAGCTTGTGGGTTTGCAGACTAATACGCCATTTTGGATGTTGCAAAATATAGTTAAAAATTAGCTTTTTACTTTTAGGAGAATTCCACTCTGGTTGCAAGTAGCATATGGTTGATTCTGGGACTAAAGCAGCCTGTTGTTCTGCCCATTTGAGGTCGTATTCGTTGGTAACTACTACCTTCAGTTCGTTGGCATGCTGGTAAATACTGCGATGAGGTGCTTTAAACTGTTTAGGAGAGAATGTTACCCAATCAAAATCACCGCTAACAGGATGCGCGCCAGAAGTTTCTAGATGAACCTGTATTCCTACATTTTTGAGTTGTGCCGTTAGAGGAAACAAATCGTGCAGTAACGGTTCACCTCCTGTAATAATTACAATCGCTGGGTTTACTGCTTTTGCTGCTGTAGCTAATTCCTCTGTAGACTGCTGTGGATGACGAGAGGAATTCCAAGAATGTTTGGTATCGCACCAGGGACAATGAACATCACAACCCCCGAGGCGAATAAAGAAAGCGTTTACTCCTGTCCAATAACCTTCCCCTTGTACAGAATGAAAGGTTTCGACAATCGGATAGGCAATAGTTTTATTAGTAGCAGTGTTCAAGATATTTAAAATAACTAGAATGACTGAAGTAATATCTTTATCTTAATGTCTTTGACCACTAAAAATTTTAATACCCGCATGGATCGGGTGCAGCTACCGTTGATTCCTGTTGTGAGTGAATTAATTCGCCATAATCCAGGAACGATATCTTTGGGACAGGGGGTAGTAGGTTATCCTCCTCCCCATCAGGCGATCGCCGCCTTACAAACATTCTTATCTCAACCAAGCAATCATTTATATCAAGCCGTCACGGGAATTGAATCTTTAGTAGAAGCGATCGCCACTAAACTAGCTATAGATAATCAAATCAAGATTAACGATCAAAACCAGATTGTTGTAACTGCTGGGAGCAACATGGCGTTTATTAATGCCATCCTCGCTATTACCCAAGCAGGTGATGAGATTATTCTTAATACTCCCTATTATTTTAATCATGAGATGGCGATCGCCATGACTAATTGTTGTCCAGTGTTGGTTAGTACCGATACTAACTATCAGCTAGATTTATTAGCGATCGCTCAAGCAATTACGCCTAAAACCAAAGCCATTGTCACCATTTCACCCAATAATCCGACGGGTGCGGTATATCCTGAAGCTAGCCTCAAAGCAGTCAACGATCTCTGTCGCGATCGCGGTATTTATCATATCAGCGATGAAGCTTATGAATATTTTACTTACGACGGGGTAAAACATACTTCTCCAGGAGCGTTTCCCCACAGCGAAGCGCACACTATTTCTCTATTTAGTCTTTCTAAAGCCTATGGTTTTGCTAGCTGGCGCATTGGCTATATGATAGTCCCGCAGCATCTTCTGATGTCGATTAAAAAAGTACAGGATACTAATTTAATTTGTCCTCCCGTAATTTCTCAATATGCAGCCTTGGGCGCATTACAAGCAGGAATTGGTTATTGTCAAAAGCATTTGAAAGAGATTACTAAAGTCAGAGCTATTTTTCTTGAGCAACTGCAATCTATTAGCGATATTTGCACTATTACACCCGTAAATGGGGCATTTTACTTTTTTTTAAAAGTAAATACTAGCTTGAATGATCTAGATTTAATCAAACAGTTAGTCGAAAACTATCAAGTAGCAGTAATTCCTGGTAGTAGCTTTGGTATAGAAAATGGCTGTTATCTTCGGGTGGCTTATGGTAGCTTACAATTATCGACTGCTGAAGCAGGAATCAAGAGATTAATTAGCGGTCTCAAAGCTATTTGTTAGATCGAGGCTAAAAAAAGCAGCTGATGATCAAATGTTGGTTACAAGACAACATCTAAATATTCAAGACCAAGCTTGCTTCGCGGTTTATGATAAAAGTGTCAGGTTTAGAAAAGATTAATGACCCAGATTAAGTTAATGCATGCCAAGCTGCATCGTGTCAGAGTCACTGAAGCCAATGTTAACTACGTCGGTAGTATCACGATCGATCAAGACTTAATGGATAAAGTAAATATCCTGCCTCTAGAAGAAGTAGATGTGATTAATCTTGACAACGGTAAACGTTGGTCTACCTATGCGATCGCGGGAGAAGCTGGCAAGGGAGGAATTTGTCCTAATGGTGGTGCAGCCTTACTCTGTAAACCAGGTGATATTTTAATTATTATCGCCTATGAATATTGCGATCGCGACCAGGTGATGCGTGACGGACATCAGGCCAAAGTTATCGTCGCTAACCAACACAACCATTGTCTAGAATTTATGGAACAAAATCTGGTTAACCAAGGCGGCAAATTACAGTTTAAATCTTCTTCTTACTAATTCCTTTAGGACAATGTGACTTTTGACTTTCGAGTTGTCTTATCCTCCGCAGAGCAAAAATTGATGGTTTAGGCTTTAAAACTTATTCCTCTGACAATAATTCTTCTAGAATAGGCAGCAGATTTTCTTGATCTGGTGAAACTAACTCCAAATGATTTTCCCCGTCGTATCGAGCAAAAAATAACAAAGGAGTTAAGGGAGTATAAATGCCGTACTTCTGGTCAGCATGATAGAAATAACACAAAGACTGTAACTCTTCTTCGATCGCTTCCTCATCGTCGTCTTCTCCCCCATCCAAAGTTAAAACTCGATCTTCTTCAATTGGAGGAAGCTCACCTGTAGCAGTCAGGGTATAAGCGGTGTGGTGCAAATAAAGATTTTGTTCTGATAAAACTGCTTTGGCGTTATCAAAGATTTCCGCGATCGCCTCATCATCATCCAGCATCGCTGCTTCTAATTCTTCATCACTATCTCGGTCGATACTCATGATGATGACTGGAATATCTACAGGCACTAGTAGTAAATAGGTCATGTGATCGATTTCAAGGGACTGCTCAATATAACAAGGGAGCGATCGCCCATCGTCATCCACAATCGTCAGAGTCTCCTCTTCGTATTGTTCGTTTTGGTCAAACCGAGATGATGGCATAATTTCTAATCTAAAAAATTTTTAGCTAACTAATAACTTTTAAATATTATTTAAGATTTAATAATTTAGCTTATTTAAGTTGTTTAATACGTTTATATTAGATTCCAGGATACCATTTTTTAAGGGACGAACGATCGAGGAGCGAGTGCAGGAGTGCAAGGGCAAGTCCGCATATAGCAATAGGTTTTCTTTCTGACTCCTGACTCTTGACTTCTGACTTCTGACTTCTGACTTCTGACTTCTGACTTCTGACTCCTGATGTTATACCCTTGTGGTACTCTTGACTAGTCTTTTTTAGGCTGATAAGTCGAGGCTATTTCTAGCTCTTTAAGTTGCTGATTATCTACCGCAGCAGGAGCATCCGTCAACAGACAGCTAGCCTGTTGGGTTTTGGGAAAAGCAATAACGTCACGGATTGATTCCTCTCCCGCCAACAGCATGACCAAGCGATCTAAACCAAAGGCAATTCCTCCGTGGGGTGGTGTACCGTATTCAAATGCTTCTAATAAGAAACCGAACTTATTCTCAGCTTCTTCAGTAGATAAGCCGATCGCCTTAAAGACTGCTTCTTGAACCTCTTTTTGATAAATTCTTAAGCTGCCACCGCCAATTTCGATCCCGTTGTATACCAGATCATAAGCTTGGGCTCTGGCAGTAGTTAGATCTTGTTTGTCTTCAGGATAGGGTGCAGTAAAGGGATGGTGCAATGCCTCATAACGTTTTTCCTCAGCATTCCATTCAAACATCGGAAATTCAGTCACCCAGATTAAGTTAATTTGCTCGTTATTGATCGCTCCCATTTCTTGAGCAATAAATAAGCGCAAGCGGTCTAAAGATTTATTGACTGTGGCAGTATCTCCCGCCCCAAACAGCAACAAATGCCCTGGTTTTGCCCCAGTACGGTTCAATAACTTTTGTTTTTGTGCTTCCGTCAGATTATCTTTAATTGCGCCGATGGTATCGATTTCATTGTTGGCTCTAACGCGAATGTAAGCAATTCCTTTTGCCCCAGCGGTAACGGCTTCGTTAAAGATATCACCCTTGGGTTTGATCCGAACGTTAGAAATAGCATCATTACCGCCAGGAATAGGTAGCACTTTAACCTGTCCACCACTTTGTACTGCCCCAGAAAAGACTTTAAACCCAGATTCTTGGACAATATCGGAAACGTCGACTAATTCCATGCCAAATCGGGTATCTGGTCGATCTGTACCGTAGCGAGCCATGGCATCGGCGTAGGTAATGCGGGGAAAAGGACGAGAAAGCTCAAGATTTTTGACAGTTTTGAAGATATGACAGATCAAAGCTTCGTTAAGTTCAATAATCTCATCTTGAGACATAAAGCTCATTTCCATGTCTAGTTGAGTAAACTCAGGCTGTCGATCAGCGCGCAAATCTTCATCACGGAAACAACGAGCAATTTGATAATAGCGATCGCAACCCGATACCATCAACAGCTGTTTAAATAACTGAGGCGACTGAGGCAAAGCATACCAGTTACCTGGATTAACCCGCGAAGGCACCAGATAATCCCGCGCTCCTTCGGGAGTAGAGCGAGTCAGAATTGGCGTTTCTACTTCGATAAAGTCTTTTTCATCCTCCAAAAAACGACGCATTGCTTTAACTACCTGATGGCGTAGCTGGAGATTTTTTGCCATGCGATCGCGTCTTAAGTCTAGATAACGATGTTTGAGGCGTAGTTTTTCGCCCACATTTTCGGTGTCAGCCGTTGAAACTTGAAACGGCAGCTGTTTACTGACGGCATTTAAGATTTCAATCGATTCGGCGTAAATTTCTACCTGTCCTGTGGGTAGCTTATCGTTAAGCGACTCTGGGGGGCGTTGACTAACTTGACCCACCGCCTTGACGACATATTCGCTGCGTAAAGATTCAGCATCAGCATAAGATTGTGGTGTGCGTTGTGGATCGCTGACGATTTGAACCGTACCTGTGCGATCGCGCAAGTCGATAAAAATGACCCCCCCATGATGGCGACGGCGATCAACCCAGCCATAAATGGTAACGGTTTGGTCGATGTGTTCGGCTCGCAATTCGCCACAGTAATTTGTTCTCATGCCTAGTAGCTAAAGTAATTAAGTAAAATACAGCGTATTCAAGAGTAACAAAATCTGTCCCCCTGTTAACTATTATTTGTCACCTTTGACTGAATTAATCAAAATTAGAGCTTAGAGCTAATTAACAGAAATAATGAAGCTCAAAATAGAGACATATTATCTAAAGATATCTACAATGGGATGAGTTTTCTCAAAAAGTTATGCCAACAGCGATCGCAACTTCGGCAATAACTTGCTGACATCCTGATCATTGATAAGCATTGCTGGCTGCGGCAGATTAAAGCCTAACTTTCTACTTTTGCCTATGTTTTTACGCTTTCAACCAAGAGCAGAATCCGATTTAGTTAATGTTAGTCCCGCTAGCAAATTCAGATATCTATTATTGTTATCAGTGGTAACAACATTTCTTTGTGCTGGATTTAAACCAGTCTCTAATGTTACCTCCACTCCCGAAGCTTTATTGGTATTGGGCGGACACGAAGAACGAGAGCGTTTTGCTGCCAAATTAGCCCAGCAGTATCCTCAACTACCAATTTGGATTTCTTCTGGCAGTCCTCAAGAATATGCGCAAAATATTTTTGCCCAGGCTGGTATTCCGCGCGATCGCCTCCATTTTGATTACCGCGCTAGCGACACTGTAACTAACTTTACTACCTTGGTAGATGAACTGCAAGCTCAAGGTATTGATAGCGTCTATTTGATTACTTCGGAAAATCACATGCAGCGAGCCAAAATAATTGGTGATATCGTCTTTGGTAGTCGTGGGATTAATTTCCAACCGATCGCTGTTCCTTCTCATAACCCTCCTGAACCAGTTGAAAAATGTTTACGAGATGGTGCTAGATCAATTCTGTGGTTAATAACAGGTCATACGGGAGAAATTTTGGTACAGCATGGCGGGAAAAGCTTTAAACTACTTTAAAAGTTCCGTCTGTTTTTGTTCCCGTAGAGTCTAACTTAGTACTGCGATCGCCAAAATTATTCAGTTTGTTAAGTCAAAACTTGCCAGATCACAGCAGGATGATAAAGATGTAAAGGCGATCGCCAATAATTTTAACCAAATTTCCCTTCAAACGATTATTTTTCTGATCTTCATCTTACAAAAGCATTTATCAATAATGCGAGCAATTAAACCAGGAAAGTTGAGTCACTTGTTGACACTGCTCGCAATTGTCTTGTGTTGCCCAGAGCCAAATGGGCTATTTTTTTGAGCTAAAGCAATATAGTTAATTAATCGCGGTATTGCTCTTGAGATACCAACACTAAAGTCAATCCCGTGCAAACTAGCAGCAGACCTAGAGAAGCTGCTGCTGCATCTACAAATGCTGCATCGTTGGTAGCCACCCAAATCTGCGAAGCTAGGGTTCTAAAGCCAATGGGAGACAATAACAGGGTTGCGGGTAGTTCTTTAATTGCAGTCAGAAAAATCAAAGCCGCTCCGCTGATTATTCCTGGACGCACTAGTGGAATGGTTATTTTTCTAAAGGTTTGCCAAGGTGTTTGTCCTAAAATTCGAGCTGATTCTTCTAGTTTGGGGTTAACTTGTAGTAAAGAGCCACGAATTGTACCAACCGATTGAGGCAAAAACATGACTAGATAGGCAAAGACGAGCATTGGCATTGTCTGATAGAGCCAAGGTAAATATCTGGCACCAAAGAACACTAGGGTGAGAGCAACCACAACACCTGGTAAGCCAAAACCAATGTAAGAAGACCGTTCGATTAGTGTAGTCATAATTCCTGGAAATCGCACGCCTAAAATTGCTACTGGTAAAGCAAACAATGTGGAAAAAATGGCCGCCAACCCAGCTGCCCAAGCAGAATTAAGAGTGAGAGGTAAAATACTTTTAAGTACAGCTAAAGGATCGCTGGCTCGCAGTAGCCAAAAGATAATAACACCAATAGGTAAAACTAGACATAGTAATGTCACTAGACTACAAAAAGCCAGAGCCGGCCACTTCCAAGATCCTAGAAGAATTAACTGATGTTTTCTTCCTGATGCTGATCCCCGACTGTAATATTTTGCCTTTGTTCGCGCTTGATATTCTAATAAAAGAATAATCGAAACAAGCAATACCAACATCAATGATAGAGCAGCAGCAAAATTGAGATTAAAACTAGCCCGGTACTGAGTAAAAATTGCTCGCGTAAAAGAATTAAACCTCATCAATGAAGGAGTGCCAAAGTCTCTAAGTGCATAGAGAATTATTAAAAGAGAGCCAGCCATAATCGAAGGTTGAAGCTGGGGAAAAGTAATGCCAAAAAAAACTGACCAAGGATTGTGACCTAAACTGCGAGCTGATTCTTCCATAGCTGGATCTATTCCCTGCAAGCCTGCCCGAACGCTCAACAGTAGATAGGGATAGGAAAATAGAGCAATTCCCGCCACTGCTCCCGGCCAACCATAGATCGAAGGAAGTCTTTCTACTCCTAGAGGAGCAAGCCAAGTTTGCAACAAACTGCCTCTAGGACTGAAAGTAGTAATCAAAGCAAAGCTGCCTACATAAGTAGGAATCGCTAAAGGTAAGGTAGTTGCAACCGCCCAAAATCGGCGACCTGGCAGATCAGTACGAACAGTTAAAAAAGCAAGAGGAATAGCAATTAGTGCTGACAATAAAGTTACAATTACTGCCATGGCAACACTGTTAAAAATAATTTCTAACGTCTGTCTGCGTCGCAAAAATTCCCACCATTGTTCTCCACCAATTCCCATAGTGCGGATAATTAGGTAAACCAAGGGTAGGGCAATCCCGATAGCAGCGATCGCACCCATCACCACCAAAAACAGAGGCGGTCTGAGCCTTTGTCCCTTGTTTAAATTTAACTTTTCTATGATGGAGGAAGGTGATATTTGCTGCGACATAATTATAAATTAAATAAGCAATCAATCAATGCAGCCTCACGTTTGGCTAGTTAGGCTATTTTAATTACAACACTCCAGCTTGTTGTAAAAGACCTAAGGTGCCTTCTAAGTCGTCGAGGTTACTCAGATCAATATCTGGGGCATCAATTTGCTCTAAAGGTACCTGGTTTTCTGGGCTAGGAACTCCTGTTGCCAAAGGATATTCATTAGTTTCTTGAGCAAAATATTGTTGAGATTCAGGGGTCAATAAATAATTAATCAGCGATATTGCTTGCTCTTCGTGTTCGGTAGTATCAACAATAGCAACTCCTGCAACATTAATCATCGAGCCTGCATCATTTTCAGTATAGTGATGGTCAACAGGAAAGTTGGGATCTTCTGCTTGAAAGCGATTCAAATAATAGTTATTCACCAAACCAAGTTCTATTTCTCCACGACCGAGAGCTTCTAAGATAGTTGTATTATTACTATAGACTTGAGCATCGTTGTCTCTCATTGCTTCAAGCCACTGTAGGGCGCGATCATCTCCTTCTGTGACTCTGAGGGCAGTTACAAAAGCCTGAAACGATCCATTAGTAGGTGCCCAGCCTACTCGACCACGCCACTGTTCTTCTGTTAATTCCCAAATAGAGTCAGGCAATTCGTTTTCGTTAACTAGTTCGGTGTTATAGTCTATGACACGAGCACGACCAGAAATACCAATCCACTGACCTTCTGGAGAACGAAAGCGGCTATCAACTTTATTCAAAATCTCTTCTGGTAATTGCCTGGTGCGATTAGCTTTTTGAAGTGCTCCTAATGCCCCTGCATCTTGACCAAAGAAAATATCGGCAGGGCTATTTGGTCCTTCTTCCAGAATCGCCGCTGCTAGCTCTGCCGTATCAGCGTAACGCACGTTAATCGTAGTTCCAGTTTCTGCTTCATATTTTTCCAGTAATGGACCAATTAATTCCTCGTTGCGACCAGAGTAAATAGTCAATTCTCCTCCAGTCGCAGCAACGAGAGTGGCTGGACTCTCGGTAGTAGGCGCAGTTGTTATTGAGCCATTATTGCAAGCAACAGCCAGACTGCTGGTAAGTGTTGCAACTCCCACAAGGGAGAAAAATTTTCTTCGTTTCATCTGTCTAATTTTCAATTTTGTAATTAAATAAACATTATAGTTGATAAAGTTTCTCAAAAGTCAAGAAACTTTTCTTACGGGGTGAAATGTAGGTTAAGAAGTATATAGAACCAGGAATTGAGAGCAGCAACCCAAAAAATAGGTTAAAAATTAGAGTAATCAGACCGATTACAATAAGATGTTACTTGAAGATATATATTGGATGAGAAACATAAGAATTTGTGAAACTAGAAAATCTCAGAAAAGAAACCAGAGCAGATCGAGCCAGGATAATTGCAACCCTTACTTGGGAAAACTGCGATCGCAAATGCCAAGATGTTTATTTTGAAACTACTGCTGAATGTCAAGATGATCTTTTCCTAAACCCCAACTCTTTTTTACTGGCTAGCGCACTTCCTGCCATGCGCTACGGAGAAAAACGAATCGCCATAGATGCGCCAATCTGTCCCGAAATTAGAGACGGTTTGTTCAGCGCGATGAAATGCCTGATTAATTGGCATGGAGGAGATCGCCAAGTAATTCCCATCGAAGCTCCGATTCAATCGGAAGTATTGTTTCCTCAAAAACCCCCGCGTGCAGGTGCTTTCTTTTCAGGAGGTATTGATGCCTTGGCAATGTTGCAAGATAATCGGCTGAATTTCTCTGCCGAACATCCTCGTTACATTAAAGACGGAATTTTAGTGTACGGTATTCTCGAAGGCGAAAATGAATCCGATCCCAGTTTCCAAAACGTCATTAATGCTGTTTCGGCGATCGCTGATGATGCAGATATTAATCTGATCCAGGTTTCGACCAATGCCTACGCTCATTTTAGAGATTTAGATCCCAACTTTAGTTTTTGGCGACTGGAATATCTTGGCTCCTTTTTAGCGGCGATCGCTCATGCTTTTGCACCCAGATTAACTATTGCTTCGATCGCCTCTACTTATGATTATGCCAGTTTAGCGCCTTGGGGTTCTCATCCTCTACTAGACCATTTATATAGCAATTTTGGGCTACAAATCCGTCATGAGAATGCTGCCTTGTCTAGGCTAGACAAAATTAAGTTAGTAGGCGAATGGGAGGTAGCTTTAAAAAATCTTCGGGTATGCAACGAAAAAAGCAGTTACAGACAAGGTAATTATAACTGTGGCAAGTGTTATAAGTGCCTCAAAACCAAGACTGCATTACTAGCACTAGGATTGTTAGATCGAGTAGATACCTTTGTTGAAAAAGATGTTTCTCCAGAATTATTAGTTGAAAATTGTTATCTTAGCGATGCTTATGGAGAAAACTGCTATCTTGAGCTAATTCAACCTTTATCTCAGCTTGGTCGTGATGATTTAGTTGATGGTATTATTCAGATTTCTAGAAGATATCACGAACAAGATTTCCCAGGGCAAATCAAACGTCTTGATCGCCATCTTTTTGGTGGTAATCTTCTAAATGTTGGCAAAAAAATCAAGACATCTTTTCGATAAAGCGTCGAGTTTACAAGAATATAGCGTCATTTTTCGCCGCTGATTCTAGCTTCTGCAACTTCAACATCGTAATGCAGAATGTCAGCCATAAAAAGCCAATACCATAGCCGCCGATAATATCAGTCGGCCAATGCACTCCCAAATATAAACGACTCAGACCAATGGCAGCTATAAAAGCAGTGGCTAGTAAATAGATCAGCCAGGAGAATTGAGGCAAGCGAGTTGCCACAAGATAAGCTAAAAATCCGTAGAAAACTATTGAACCTAAAGCATGACCACTAGGATAGCTAAAAGAAACTTCTTTAATCGGTGATTGCCACAGATCGGGGCGAGTTTTACCGAATACTGACTTTAGTCCATAACTAAGAATTACACCGCCGGCACAGTTAATTAGAAATATTTTGACTTCTGGATAACAACGTTTCCAGAGTAACAGTATCAGGACAAAGCCTGCCATGATACTAACTACATCTGGATCGTTGAGACGAGTAATAATTTGCATGATATGATCGAGAGTTGGATTAGCAAAGGAGTGAATCCACAGCAAAATTACGCGATCAAAAGCAAAAGCTTCTTGCTCTAAAACCTCATCAGAAATTTGAGCAACCACATAGATGATTAATAGGCAGCTAACTATTCCTACTGTCCCCACCGTAGCGATTAAAGAAGTAATTCTAAGATGAATATGGCTGCGCCAAAATTTAACTAGTTTTTGTAAAAGAGTTTGCATAGTAAAATGTTGTCAAACATGATTGGTAGATTACTTACTTGATGCTTGACCAATTTTAATCAATTGTAAGATCGTTAATTATTTAGAGTAGATATAGCATAACAGCTACAGAAGTAGATTAATTATGTTTAAATTACCTAAGAGAAACAAGAGCAACTAGACTAAAGTCAAAAATCAAAAATCAAAAGAGTTATAGCTACTTTAAGTAAAGAGTACTTTATCAATCGGATTTAGTATGAGATCATTTGTTTGAGACTTTTTCTGACTGCCCCAACCAAGAGACGAGTAAATAAACCATCAATCCCGC
>JBHJNW010000115.1:0-10582 GCA_050330395.1 Pleurocapsa sp. | reverse complement strand
CAAGATAATAATATTTGGCAAAAAATGCTCGCTTTTGCCAGCATTGCCACCAAAACATCAATTATGATGCTGGTAATCTCCGTGTTAAGAGGTGATTGGTCAATTGGGGTAGTAGCGGTAATTATTCTCTGTGTGGGGAATGCAGGATTAATGTTATTGGCGCATTTGATTAAACGTCTTAATGAAGCGTAATTAAGTAGAAACTAGCAACTAGAAACTAATAACAAATAACAAATAACAAAGGACAAAGGACAAAGGACAAATATATGATTAACATTCTCAGTTACACTCTGATGGTTATCGGTATAATTTTCTGGTTTTGGGGAACATTACCTTTAATTGGCAAGCGATCGGTATTATTTAAACTGCACGGTCTTTCCGTCGCCGATACTCTTGGTTCTATGACTATTGTTATTGGTTTACTTCTCAAAATACCTAACGAATGGCCACTATTATTACTCGCAATTATTACCTTAGCTATCTGGAATACAGTATTAGGGTATGTTATTGCTTATTGCGTCAGGGACGAAGAAATTACAACAGAAAATAAACTAACAATTAACAATTAACAATTAACAAAAAATGATTGATAAATATGTATACGTGATTGTGGCATTATTACCCCTATCATCTTTGATTTTGGTCTTTCAAACTAATCCCTATCATGCTTTAGTAATTCGGGCTATTTTAGGGGCGATCGCGGCATTAGTATATATTGTTTTAGGGTCAGCAGATGTAGCTTTAACAGAAGCTTTAGTAGGTACAATGTTGGCAGTTACTCTTTATGTAATTGCAGTCCGTTCTTCTTTGGTTATGCGTTTAGGAGTACTCAAAGGAAACGATGAAATAACTAGTTTTAAAAAATTAATTAACAGTTTAAGAAAAGTTATTGACCAACATTATTTACGTTTAGAATTAATTGAATATCCCGATTTTTTTGCTTTAAAACAAGCCTTGGTTGAACAAAAAGTCCACGCTATTTGCAGTCAACAAAATTACACAGAACCACAAAATCAAAATAGTTTCACAGAAACAAAGAGCGAGCAAACTTATCACACTACAATTAGAGTCCGTCGTTTATTTGAAATTTTGCAAACAGAATTAACCTTACCAGAAATCACTCTGACTTATGTCACTGTATCTAACAAGGAGGCTAAACATTAATGAAATGGCTTTATATTGCAGCAGGGTTAGCATTGTTTGTCAAAATGCTACTCATACCCAATCCAACAGCACAATTGGCAGAGTTTTCTATTGTCGGGGCGATCGCCGAGGATGCTGGAGTATCCAATGCAGTTTCGGGAATTATTTTTCGCAACCGACTTTATGACACCATTTTTGAAGTGGTAGTGTTTACCATTGCTGTTTTAGGGGTAAAATTTCTTTTAGCTAACGAACAACCCATAGAAGTCGTCTATCAATTCAGCGATCGCCCTTCCATAATTCTGGCACGTCTGGGGGCAACTATTTCTGCCATTGTGGCTATTGAACTAGCAATACGCGGACATCTCAGTCCTGGCGGTGGTTTTGCTGCGGGAGTAGCAGGAGGTACAGCGATCGGGTTAATTGCCATTACTTCTTCTTCTCAGTGGATGGAAGCGATTTATCACAAGTGGAATGCTGCTACCTGGGAAAAGATTTCGGTGTTGATTTTTATTGTTTTAGCGGTGATAACTCTCATCGGCATTGAATTACCCCACGGAGAATTAGGCACATTATTTAGTGGTGGAATGATTCCTTTACTGAATATTTTGGTAGCAATTAAAGTAGCGCTGGGTTCTTGGGCAGTTATCTTACTGTTTATTCGTTATCGGGGCTTACTTTAGATTTTGTAGTTGTTTACATTGGATAAAAGACAAACAACAGACAGCCTATACTACATAAACCACGATGCTTATTCTCCGCTTCCTGTTGTTTGGTTTGTTTGGTGACTCGCATTAGAAAATATAAAAAATAAATCTAGTCAAACGTAGACGGTAGTAGATCCCTAGAGAATTTGATGGAAAATAGTCATGAACTTAGAAATAATTAGCGCAATGTATTAGTTACAATAGTTTCGCTAATTATTCAGTTATTTGATCAAGGTTAAACGAATGGAAAAAATGGGAACTCATCTGGTTGTAGATGCTTGGCAAGCACCGGCTGAATTACTCGACGATCCCGAAGCAATACGCAAAGCATTACTGCAAGCTATATCTGCGGGCAAAGCAACTCTAATAGACTTAAGTGTTCATCAGTTCAGTCCCCAGGGTGTAACTGCAACAGCAACCTTAGCAGAGTCTCATATTGCAATTCATACTTGGCCAGAACATGGTTATTTTGCTGCCGATTTGTTTTTTTGTGGGACAGGTGAGCCTGAAAGAGCAATGAGAGTTTTGCAAACCGCTCTCAAAGCCCGACAGGTAAAAATACAAGAACTCAAACGGGGTTTTATACCATTAGTACTAAATTAAATTTTATCGTGAGCAGTTAGAATTTAAACAAACCTCTCTCGCTTTTAACGTCTCATGCCTAAATTTTTACCCTTCTAAATACCATGAACGCAAAATGTGCTGAGGTCTTCTTAGCACATTGCGATCGCAGTGAAGGGGAGTTGAGGTACTCAGAGGCTGTCTCGCCCTATGTAATTAGCTGCTTGATATTTTGTCTTGATGATTAAAGCTAAAAAGAAAGAAATATAGAAATATAAAATTATCTGCCAATTAATTAAGCCAGATTTGATTTAACAGGGATAATAATAAATGAAGAAATGCCAAATTAGCCCTTCACAATATTTATCTAGCTCAACATGACTAACATTTCTACCAATTTTGTCATCAAGCTAGCTCTTATCCTCCTCTTAAGTATTTTGCCATCCTTAGTTTATTTGCTCATATTTCAAAAAGCTAAGAAACGCTGGCAGACGAGGTTAAGACGCGCCCAAATTTTAACTACTAATCATCATCGAGGTAGAGTATACCGCGATTCTTATAGCTATAGTCGCGATACCTATACCTTGAGCGATCGCCGTAGGCCAGTGACTAAGTATTTTATTGGCGACACTACCTGTATCAATAATGCACACTCTCCTTATATTCGCTGTGCCATCAATCCTAATGGGCCTTGCGATGGTTGTATACATTATGAAAAGCATCATCCTAATTGACGAAGTCAGAGGAAGCCCCGTCGTAAAACGGCGGGGTCTCTCTGACCCAGAGCAAAAATATCTTTTAGCAACAGATCTGTCAATGAGCGAGAGGATTAATAACCAAATTTAGAAGCTGTTTTAAGATAGTGGAGCTAATTCACAATAGAAACTGCTTACTAACCTCAAAATATCATGATCGATCTCCAGCTTATTGTTAACGGCATCGCCGTTGGTAGTATTCTTGCCTTGGCTGCTATCGGCTTGACTCTTACTTACGGCATTCTCAATCTTTCCAACTTTGCCCATGGAGACTTTATGACTCTGGGCGCTTATTTAACCTGGTTGGCTAATACTGGTGGGTTAAATATCTGGCTTGCCATGATTTTGGGAGCAGTGGGAACAATTATTGCCATGTTGATTGCCGAATATCTGCTTTGGAAACCTATGCGCGATCGCCGTGCTAGCGATACGACTCTGATTATTATTTCCATTGGACTAGCTTTATTTTTGCGTAACGGCATCTTGCTACTTTATGGCGGGGGTAATCAACTTTATCAATTACCTCTCTTGCCTGCTTTACAGTTTGGCAATCTACGAGTTGCTTATTATCGGATCGTGGTGGTTGGTTTGGCGATCGCCGCTATTATTGTCCTACATTTAATTTTACAACACACCAAAATCGGTAAAGCAATGCGGGCTGTTGCCGACAACATAGATTTAGCTAGAGTTTCAGGCATAAATGTCGAACGGGTTGTTCTCTGGACATGGATAATTACTGGAATTTTGACTGCCTTGGCTGGTGGAATGTATGGTCTAATTGCCGTGGTGCGTCCTAATATGGGTTGGTTTTTAATTTTGCCACTGTTTGCCTCAGTCATCTTGGGGGGCATTGGTAATCCCTACGGCGCGATCGCGGGAGCGTTGATCATCGGCATTGCTCAAGAGTTGAGTGTTCCCCTGTTAGGGTCAGAATATAAGCTAGGGGTTGCTCTAGCAATTATGATATTTATTCTTCTGGTACGTCCCCAAGGGCTTTTTAAAGGCTAAAAAAATCAGTAGTTTGTGGAAAATTATGTTTCAGACTTGGCAATTCGACATATTGTTAAAGACTTACGGTCAGTTAAAGTAATTGAGCGAAATTTCTAATTGAAACCAAATTTATGAGTGAAGCAACAATCAGTAACGAACAGCACAAGCAAAAAATGCAGCGTCGCAAGGAGGTTCAAGAAAAGCGTTTGGCTGAAAAAAATCAAGAAAAAGGTCTAATCATCGTTAACACAGGTAACGGCAAGGGTAAAACAACCGCCGCCCTGGGTATGGTCATGCGATCGCTTGGTCATGGTTATAAAGTGGCAATAGTGCAGTTTATCAAGGGTGCTTGGGAGCCTGCGGAAAAAGCGGTGTTAGAACAATGGCAAGGTCAGTTAAAGTTTCACGCTATGGGGGAAGGGTTTACTTGGGACACCCAAGATCGCGAACGGGATGTGGAAAAAGCCACCGCTGCTTGGACAAAAAGTTTGGAGTATATTCTTAATCCTGAATATCGACTAGTTTTGCTGGATGAGGTGAATATCGCGCTCAAGCTAGGCTATTTGGACGTTAAGACTGTCATGCAAGGTCTATCCCAAAAACCGCTTGACTCTCACGTTATCCTGACAGGAAGAGGTGCGCCCGATCAATTAATTGCGATCGCCGATCTGGTGACTGAAATGTCTTTGATTAAACATCCATTTCGTGAGCAAGGAGTCAAAGCACAACCAGGAATTGAATTCTAGGCAATGGGAACAGATACTATTTTCGTATTTTTTCTTCTGTCTCTAGTGCAATATTCAGTCGCAACATCAATTAATGAGCAGTAACTCTAGTAATGGAATTCAAATTTGGCTAGAACGTTCATTGGCAGCCTTTTTTCTGGCAGGACAAGCTGTGATGCACTTGCTGCAAGGTAAAATACATCGACGTAATACCAAAGAACAAATGGCGATCGTCGGTCCAGATTCTTTAATTATTGCTCTGGTGACTGCTACTTTTGTCGGCATGGTATTTACTATTCAGGTTGCTCGCGAGTTCCTCAATTTTGGCGCGGTGCAAGCGATTGGTGGAGTATTAGCTCTGGCTTTAAGTCGCGAATTAGCTCCCGTATTAACTGCGGTAGTTCTGGCAGCCAGGGTGGGTTCTGCCTTTGCTGCGGAAATAGGCACGATGAAGGTTACCGAACAAATTGATGCTCTTTATGTCTTGAAAAGTGATCCCATAGACTATCTAGTTATTCCTCGTCTAATTGCTTGCTGCGCAATGCTGCCAATTTTAACGATAATTTCTTTGATTATGGGTCTAATCGGTGGAGTTTTTGTCGCCAACCTTTTTTATAATATTTCTCAAACCACTTTCATCGAGTCGATCAAAACCTTCTTACAAATCTGGGATTTGGTCAGTGCTTTGATTAAAGCAGTCATTTTTGGCGGAATTATTGCGATTATCGGCTGCAACTGGGGGTTAACTACTACTGGCGGGGCAAAAGGGGTGGGAGAGTCGACTACTACTGCCGTAGTTATGGCTCTAATTGCGATTTTTATTACCAACTTTTTTCTCTCCTGGATGATGTTCCAGGGTTTAGGTCGTCAGTTTTTGAATTAAACAGCAATCAGCTTTGATTTAAGTGAAGTAACAATTTGGGTCGTTGTAAAATGAGAGACATAACCTTAGCAGGAAATGCCACTTCTAAGTTCTCATCAGGATCATGACAAAATAAGAAACGAGCTTTTTCTGTGTCAATTAAACCAAGTTATTCAAATGACCACCAATATTGAAGCTGAATCAACCCAAGTAGTAGAACTTTCACCCAACTTTAAAATTCCCGTAGTGCTAATTTTAGGAGCTGGAGCCTTGTCTTTGGTTTCGTTGTGGTTATCGATGGCGATCGCTATTCTTGGTCTATTCTTAACAATTCAGACGATTTTAATTAGATTACAATTTACCGAGCAAGCCCTTAATGTGCTTCGTTCTGGCAAGGTAATCCGCAGTTTTCCCTATAGTGAATGGTCAAACTGGGAAATTTTTTGGCCGCCTATGCCGATTTTGTTTTATTTCAAAGAAGTTAAAAGCATTCATTTCCTCCCGATTATTTTTGATGCTAAAACTCTGGCGGATTGTCTGCATCAGCATTATCCTCGTTAAAACCTAGATTGATCACCCTTTTTGACTAAACTAGATAACTTACTCCTAGCATTCTTATGAATTCTGAACATCCCCCTACTCCTGAGTCAGACAATACTAATTTTGAACCTGTTGAATCATCAGACGAACTGCAATCAAAGGATAAATTACAGACTGAAAGTACCTCAGATGCCATTATCGACATTTGGTCGGAAGATGATGATGTTATGGCAGAATCAGATGAATTAAATCTGACTGCTCAAAATTCCGTCTCTGAACTGTCATCTCAAGTGTCAGAATTAAATTTAGCAGCCCCAACTTCTGAGACAGAATTAAACAATAGCGAAAGTCAGCCCCAAGAGTCTTCAGCTGAACCAGAACTTTTTGTCGATCGCTGGTTAGATGAATCAGAACCAGACTTAATCGCTACTGATCTTCCTCAATCTCAAAACAAAGCTGAAGCAACTGGTGAAATTGAACAGCTAGAACAGCGCAAAGCTGATTTGTATCAAGAAATTGAATCATTAAAAACGCAAAAGGAACAAATACTGTTGCAGCAGGTAAGAGAAGTCCAAGAACATATGGGGCAGATGGTCGAAGAGGGAACTAAGGAATTAAAAGAGCGTAAAATGGCTCTGCAAATTGAAATCGAAAAGCTCGAACGCCGTAGAGAAAGAATTAATCAGGAAATGCGCAGCAATTTTGCTGGCTCATCTCAGGAATTAGCCGTCCGAGTTCAAGGCTTTAAAAATTATCTGGTTGGTAGTCTACAGGATTTGGCAAGTACTGTAGAAAAATTGGAGTTAGCTCGCGTAGACGCTCCTGCATCTACTAGAGATAGAGATAGAGATAGAGATAGAGATAGAGATAGAGATAGAGATAGAGATCCTCGTCGAGAGCAAAGAGCAAGAGGGAGCAGAAGAGAGAATGAAAGAGATAGATCGATAAATTCTTCTGCTCAAGCTCCTCAATCACAGTTTTCTGAATCTGCTTTTGCCGATCAAAGTAGACGTATTCAGCAGCTTTTAGACAAATATCGCAATAGTCCCGACTATTATGGTTCTCCTTGGCAGTTAAGACGTACCTTTGAAGCAAATCAAGCCAAAAAAGTTCAGGATTGGTTTTTTGTGCAAGGAGGTAGAGGGGCTGTAGATAGCATGGGTAGTCGGCTACAAAATATTTTAGTTGCTTCGGCGGCAATTTCTATTTTGCATAGCTTATATGGCGATCGCTGTCGAGTACTAGTGCTGACAGATACCCCTGAAAACCTAGGAGAATGGCGTCGGGGATTACAAGACTGTTTGGGCATATCCCGCAGCAATTTCGGTGCTAACCGAGGCGTAGTGCTGTTTGATTCTCCTGAGATTTTGGTACAGCGTGCCGAACGTCTGCTGGCAGACAAACTCTTGCCCATGATTATTATCGATGAAACAGAAGAACTGCTCAACTTATCCATGCTGAAGTTCCCCCTCTGGCTAGCTTTTGCTTCCACCAATAAATCGACTTCTACTAATTATTTATATTAGTAATAGTTAATCTACATTTTGGCGATCGCAGGTACTTTTTTTAGTGCTAAAAGTCGTTAAACTAGTCCTAAATATACAATCTATAAAATGTATAAAAAAATATGGGGATAAATTTAGCTATTTGCACGCTACTGATTTTGATATCTTATCTATTAGGCTCAATTCCTACTGGATATTTAGCTGGACGTTATTTAACAGGAATTGATATTCGAGAACATGGTTCTGGTTCAACTGGCGCAACTAATGTTTTACGCACAGTTGGAAAGCCAGCGGCGATCGCAGTATTGGCGATCGATTTACTGAAAGGTTGGTTAGCAACAGCTTTGGTTAATCTAGTTTATGATCTAGCACCTACTGCCTGGTTACCACCTGAGAATTGGCATTTTTGGTTAATTACAGGGGCAGCTTTAAGTGCCATCATTGGTCATAGTAAGTCGATTTGGCTCAACTTTACTGGGGGGAAATCTGTCGCCACTACTTTGGGTATTTTGATTGTGATGAATCCGCTAGTCGCTTTGGGAACTGTCGCTAGCTTTGGCATTATTTTGAGTATTTCACGTATTGTTTCTCTCAGTTCAATCGGTGGCGCGATCGCCGTTAATATTTTGATGTTGGCTTTTAATCAACCTTTACCTTATTCAATCTTTGCGGCGATCGCTGGAGTTTATGTAATTGTTCGTCACAAAACTAATATTCAGCGTTTGCTTGCTGGTATTGAACCAAAAATCGGGCAAGCTTCATAAGTTGACTACAGATAATTAATCTGAGTAAATTATCTAAGTTTATTTTTTATTGGCGATCGCGTGGCGGTAGTGAAGCCTTATCGTAATCTCGATCCAAAACTTTTTGGGGATTTTGACGACGGCGACGATACCAAGTTGCACCACCGACTAATATGCCAGTCAAGGCAAAAGCACACATTACAGGTAAAATATTCCCTTGAGACAGTTCGCTAATACCTGCACCGAGCATTACAAAAGGCAAAACTCCTGGTAAAGTACCTAAGATAGTCCCAATCAAATAGTCTTGGAATTTAATCGCAGTCAAACCTGCTGCGAAGTTGACGATCCCGTAGGGAATAATTGGCAACAAGCGAATGGCAAACAGATAAAATAAACCACCCTGGCGTATTTCAGCATCAACCGCATCCCAACGCCCTGCAAGTTTCTGAGTGACTAACTCTCGACCAAAGGTACGGGTAAAAGCAAAAGCCGCGATCGCCGCTACTAATGCAGCGATCGTAGTCCATAATGTTCCCCACCAAATACCAAAAATTGCCCCTCCAGTTAAGTTTAAAGGAGTAGAAGGCAGAATTAACAGAGTGCCTACTGTATAAAGAATGATATAAATAACTGGTGCTAGAATTCCTAGTGTCTCCAACCAGATCTGTAGCTGTTGGCGATCTATGCCACCGATAATTACCACACCTATTCCTGTGGCAATAATACACAATAAAGTTAAAAGAATGATGCTATGGTTAAACTTGGGCATTGTGCGACTCTTGACTCTTGACTTTTGATTCTTGACTTTTAAAGCCATATTCTTCTCGTACCAAATACAAAGGTCTACCTTTTACTTCTTCGTAAACACGACCTAAATACTCACCCAACACTCCCAAAGTAATTAATTGTATTCCCCCTAAAAACAAAATTGCTACCATTAAAGATGCATAGCCAGGAACATCAACTCCAAAAGTAAGCGTGCGAATTACCAGCATCAAAGCATATAGCAAGGAAATAAACGAGATAGTTACGCCAACATAACTCCAAACTTTAAGTGGTAAAAAACTAAAGGAGATAATACCATCTAAAGCAAAGTTCCACAACTTCCAATAACTCCAAGTAGTTTGACCAGAGTAGCGTGGTTCGCGGTCAAATAAAACTGAAGTTTGCTTATATCCTACCCAAGCAAATAAGCCTTTCATAAATCTGGTTCTCTCAGGTAGTTTTTTGATCGCCTCTACCACTCGCCGATCTAATAGCCGAAAGTCTCCTGTATTGGCAGGTATCGGCACATGACTCATTTTACCGATAGTCTGATAAAAAGCTTGGGCAGATATTCTTTTTAACCAGGTTTCCCCCTGACGCGATCGCCTGGTAGCATAAACTACATCATAACCTTCTCGCCATTTGTCGATTAGTTTGCCAATTAATTCAGGAGGATCTTGCAAGTCAGCATCAATCGGAATTACGGCAGAACCACTAGCGTAATCAATTCCAGCAGTTAAGGCGATTTCTTTACCAAAGTTACGCGAAAGATTAACTATCTTGACTCTTGAATCTTTTAAATTAATTTCAATTAGCCTCTTGAGAGTATCGTCTTGGCTACCATCATTAATACAAATTATTTCATAGTTAGTATTGAGCAGATCTAAAACTGGAGTTAATCTAGCAAATAAGTATTCAATGCTTTCCGACTCGTTGTAGAGAGGGATGATTACGGATATTTCCACCACATCTAAATTGAGAGACATCAGTACCTCAATAGGACAATGACATATCTTAATCTAATTTTTGTCTATTTACTTAAGTTGACAAGAGATGAAGGCAGGAGCGATCGCCCTATAATATTATGATAAAAGTTCAGGATTGGCATCTCGTAACTTTGTAGCCGTTGCTAATTTTTTCTACTTAGGTAGAATAGACCTCTTGCCCTAAAGGACTCCTAAAGGATACACTCAATGCGATAAGTGCAAGCCCTAAAGGATTAGCTTCGCGTCCCGCTTCGCATACGCCCCCAAGGAAGTCCTTTAGGATAGCTTCGCGTCGCACGA
>JBHJNW010000114.1:0-20514 GCA_050330395.1 Pleurocapsa sp. | reverse complement strand
CTCAGACCTCTACAACCAATCCCAGCAAATATACTGGAGGATGGAAGCAAGTTTGGGAGGCGAAGAGGCAGAAACCACCTGCTCAACTGAGTGAAACGAAGTAGCTGGTGGTGGTTCATGTGTGTTTCTAAGGTTTTGCAGACATCACGAATTTATAGCTATTCGTCCCCGAACTCAATTGACTAGGCAACGGCTGCTAGTGCTTCTTGTCCGTGTTGACGCATCAAACCCATCAATTCATCACGATAGTCATGAAAGAGAGAGTGACGCTTGACCAGTTGGGTTCGTTCTGGCAATTTAACCTGAATTTCCTTTCTCACAGTACCTGGGCGTGAACCCAAAGCATAAATCCGATTGGAGAGAAAAACAGCTTCCTCGACATCATGAGTAATCATAAATACAGTAAGACCAGTACGCTGCCACAGATCGATCATAAACTTATGCATCGATTCTTTAGTATGAACATCTAAGGCACCAAAAGGTTCATCCATTAACAGCACCTTTGGTTCGGAAGCTAGGGCGCGGGCGATCGCAACTCTTTGTTTCATGCCACCTGATAATTCTTTAGGCAATGAGCGAGCAAATTTGGTCAAACCAACGACGTTTAAATAGTAACTTGCTTGTTCCCTCCGTTTTTTGGGCGGTACACCTTGTAACTTGAGTCCAAATTCAGTGTTTTCTTGAACATTCATCCAAGGATATAGAGTGTAATGTTGAAATACCATCCCGCGATCGGGGCCTGGGGCATTAACGCACTTCCCTTCAATTTTTACTTTGCCACTAGTAGGGCTATCTAAGCCAGCAATTTGACGTAACAGAGTAGATTTCCCCGAACCCGATGCACCCACCACACAGATGAATTCGCCTTCGGCGATCGCCATGTTAATTTCTTTCAGGACGACTAAAGTACCGTTTTTAGTCGGGAAATGCTTATTAAGGTTATCAATTTCTAGAAACATAATTATACTTAAACTTAATTTAATGAATAGCTAAGAGTTACCAATTTTTGCAGCAATCTGCTGTCAAATCGAATACAGATTAATTTGTCTAGTATCGGTTGAACCAAAAAGTTATTGCTTCTGACTCGCCCACTTACAACTCACTCTCAAAAAATATTGAAAGAGTAAATCAAAAATCAGTCCGATAATCCCGATAACAATTAAGCCGACAAAAATTTCATCTGTTTTTAAAAATCTGCCAGCGACGCTAATTCGACGACCCAACCCTTCCGTAGCAGCGATTAATTCTGAGACAATTACCAGTTGCCAAGCTGCTGCCAAGTTAATTCGGCAAGCATCAATGATTCCTGGTAAAACATAAGGCAAAATTACTTGTTTTAGGACTTCCCAACGATTACCACCTAACATATAAGTAGCTTCGATTAATTCCTTGGGGACGAATTTAACCGTATCCATCACCATCAGGGAGTTGAAGAAAAACACACCAATAAAAATCAGCATAATTTTGGGTTCTTCACCGATACCCAGATACAAAATTAACAGAGGTATAAAAGCTGGGGCTGGCATATAGCGCATTAAGCCAAAAAGAGGTTCGAGTAGAGCGCGGATACTCGCAAAACTTCCCATCAGCACGCCAATGGGAATCGCAAAAACTAAGGCTAGCAAAAATCCAACAACGACTCGCCATAAACTGGCTACAGTATCTTTGAGCAGTTCTCCTGTACTAGACAATCGGATAAAGGCTGACCAGACTTGGGCGGGAGAGGGCAAAAACTTGGGATCGATACTGCCGAAAGTCGTTACCAGCCACCATACAACTAGCGGTAAAGCAATTGAAGTAATAATCAGTGAAGTATTCAGGGGCTTGGGAATATCTTCTGCCAATCGCCAAAAAAGCGTTGGTCGCATGGTTTTGGGCTTAATAAACGATTGAATTGATCGCTGATTGGTATGTTGATTCATAAGTCTAGTTATTTTATTTAAGAACCTTGATTTTTTCGGCATAGGCTTTGACAAAGCGATCGTCAAACAGATTGCTAAGATCGGGGGCTTGTGCTGCCAAACCGGCTTGAACTAGAAAGTCGCTAATTTTCTGGGCTGAAAACTGTAAAGAAGTTACATCTTGTCCAGGCTCAAAAGCTTGAAGATTGTCTTCTACCGAAAAGATTGTCGTCCCATCAGCATAATCTTGATATTCTTCGACGGTTACATTTGCCCGTTTTGCCATGATTTCCATGGCTTGCTCTTGATTTTGCTCAATCGTATCGAGGGTGGCAAACCAAGAATCGACTACGGCTTGCACCTGTTCGGGATTTTCTTCAATCAATTGGCGATTAAAAACTAAGTGATCAGAAATTGCTCCAGGAAAGTCTTTGGAACTAAACAATTCTTTGCTGCCAGGTCGTTTCAGGGCTTGAGTGGTAAAAGGAGCAAATACGGCAACGGCATCAATTTGACCACCAACAAAAGCTGTAGCTGCTTGACCTGTTTCTAAAGGTACAAACTCAATATCTTCTGCGGATAAACCTTCTTTTTCTAGTCCTAGTAATAATAAATAATGATCGACTGTCCCTTCTTCAGCTGCGATCTTTTTCCCTTTGAGATCGGCAATACTATTAATTTCTTCACTGACAATTATTTTATCGTTACCAGTAGAGTTATCGTTGACTAAAACTATCGCTAGATCTGCACCGCCTGAGACACTACTAATCGTATCGTTTAAAGTTTGACTATTAGCATCAATTTGTCCTGCGGTTAAAGCACTAATGGATTCTAAATAACCATCAAACCATTTAAGCTCCACCGAGGCATTATTAGCTTGAAAAATTCCTTCTTCTTGAGCGACTTGCCAAGGAAACCAACCAGGCCAGGCACTATAACCCAAACTAATAGCAGCATCACCAGTAGCAGTAGGAGAAGCTGTATCCGTGCTAGTTTTAATGGAAGTAGCTGGATTACAACCAACAACGACACCTACACTAAATACGAAGAGAATTAAATAAGATAAAAATGAACGAATTTTCATAGTGGATTCAGTCAAATAATTAAGTAAAATAGAAAACATCGAGAGAATACAGCATTGAAACTAGATTCGATTTGAGAAATTAACAGCTAAATTTTTGACTGTTTCTGTTGGCGATCGCTCACCCAGTCAAACCACTGTGATAAACCTTCCCCTGTTTTCCCAGAGAGACAAATAATAGTTACATTAGGGTTCATTTGTCTTACATTAGCAGTAATGCGATCGAGATCGATATCTAAATAGGGTGCTAAATCGATTTTGGTAATTAACAGGCAATCTGCTTCTTGGAACATTACGGGATATTTTAGGGGTTTATCTTCTCCTTCGGTGACACTGAGTAAAGCAACCTTGGCGTGTTCTCCTACTTCAAATTCGGCGGGACAAACTAAGTTACCCACGTTTTCCACTAAAACTAAGTCAAAA
Source organism: Pleurocapsa sp. (assembly GCA_050330395.1). Taxonomy (GTDB): domain Bacteria; phylum Cyanobacteriota; class Cyanobacteriia; order Cyanobacteriales; family Xenococcaceae; genus Waterburya. The sequence goes on along the minus strand of JBHJNW010000114.1, from coordinate 17,109 downwards.
TCGTTCGGATTGTATTGATGTGCCAGAGTATGGATGCCTCCTGCGACCATTTTGGAATCTAGATGACAAGAACGCCCTGTATTAATGGGAATTACGGGGACGTTATATTTACGCAGGCGATCGGCATCTAGTTCGGTAGTCATGTCTCCTTCAATTACGACCATTTTGAATTTATCTTTTAAGGCAGCTAGGGTTTGTTCTAGGAGAACAGTTTTTCCAGCCCCAGGACTGCTCATAATATTGAGACAGGTAATTCCCCAGCGATCAAAATGTTCGCGATTATGGTCTGCCCCTGCCTGGTTGGCGTGAAGTAAATTTAGTTCTAAAGCAGCGTCAAAGGTTTGGTGCATTTTTTTTTAGTTATTAGTTATCAGTGATTGGCTGTAGGGGCGAATCGCCCCTACAATATGAATATTCAATGCGATCAATTTTAAGTTCGCGTCCAGAAAGAATATCTTCCATAGATGAATTACAATCGGGACAACTGTATTGCAGTCCGATTTCTGGTTGATATTCTTGTTGGCAAGTGTGACAATAAGCAATCAAGGGAATATCTCGAATCACTAATTCAACTGCTGCTAAAAATGTATTACGGGTTTGAACTTCAAAAGCGAACTGTAAGCTAACGGGTTCGACACAGGTAAATTGCCCGACAATTAAATGAATTTTTTCAATTTTTGGTGGTTCTGGTTGTGATTCGTACCAATCTTTAACTGTTAAAATTAAAGCCTTGGTCATATCGGTTTCGTGCATAATTTTCAGTTATTAGTAGTAGGGGCGAACGGCCGTTCACCCCTACAGTTATCAGTTATAAAAATATGTCTGGGTTGAGATTTAATCCTGGTAAACCAGGCATTGATCGCGGGAAATCCAGTTAAGTCAAATCCTCCTTCTTCAGAGACGTGAGTATAAGCGTAAAGACCAATATCGGCAATGGTATATTTATTTGCCACGAAAAAATTATGCTCTTTAAGATGTTGTTCCATAACGTTTAAAGCGGCATAACCTAGTTTTCGCTTTTGTTCGATTTCTTTTTGATATTGATCAGCTTGTTTGAGTTCAGCAATCCAAAAACGAGGTGTGGCGATATTTGGTTCGTGACTATATTGCTCGAAAAATAGCCACTGCATGACTTGAGCTTGTTGATAATTATCTTGAGGAAAATATTCAGTTCCCTGACTTAGGTAATATAAAATTGCATTAGATTCAAAGATCAATTTATCTGGTGCAATTTCTAGTAAGGGAATTTTGCCATTAGGATTTTTGGTTAAAAATTCAGGAGTTCTGGTTTCTCCTTTTACAATATTTAGCTCGATTCTTTCAAAAGGAATCTGTAATTGAGTCAATAACAGACGGATTTTATAACCATTGCCAGAAGGAAGAAAGTCATACAATTTATACATGATTTGTAATTACTCACAAATAGGAAAGATAAACGCTAGTTTTATATTGCAAATAAACTAAGTCATTCTCATTACGATATTCTTGGTGTAATTGGGTTAAATTTTCTATAAGAAGTTGATGAGCTTGACCAGTTCTGGGTATATAAGAAGCACTTAAAGCCAAACCGATTAAACTATCTCGCGTGAAAGCTTGTTGGTAGGGAAAAGTATAATGATTAACTGAAGTAAAGAAAGAATCGAGCGAAGAGTAAATATGTCCATCTAAACGAGAATGAATCGGACTGTTATTAGATGCTTGGGCAATAATATGCTCATGTTGGCGAGTAAATTCGTCTTGTCCTTGAAAATCGCGATCGTTCCAAATTAAAGCAATTTTTCCTTCTGGCTTAAGAATACGGGCAAATTCAGGAAGAGTAAGTTCGGGGTCAAACCAGTGAAAGGATTGAAAACAAGTAACTAAATCAACTGACTCACCAGGTAATTCTGTATTTTCTGCCGAGCGATCGCTATTCTCGACTAAAGGATGCGACTCAGCTGCCTGTCTCATGGCTGCGTTGGGTTCAATCGCGATTACTTGAATCCCCATGTCGGCTAATAATCGCGAAGCAATACCAGTCCCTGCCCCAATATCGGCAGCTATTAAGTTATTAGGTTCATCCAATCCCTCTAAAATGCAATTGATCGCCTTAGATGGATAACTGGGTCGATATTTGGCATAATCTTCGGCGCGATCGCTAAATCGCCCTTGAGGGTTCATTTGGTAAAGTAGATCGTCGGTCATTAGTTATTCATTATCTGTCAATTATTCAAACAAACTCGATTTTAGAGGCGAATTGTAATTCGCCCAATATTTCGCTCAACAATGCTAAATTTAGTCAACTGAAGTCAAATAAACATTAGTTTTGTATTTGAAGTAGACTAAACCTGCATCGTCGCAATATCGCTCGTATAATTTATTGAGTTTTTTGGTTAATTTTTCATAAATTTTTCCTGTTTTAGGTACATAGGAAGCACTCATAGCACGACCAACTAAACCATCTCGATCTAAAGCGTACTGGTAGGGAAAAACCAGATGACGAACTGAGGAAAAAAGAGAAGTATTGTGCAGAGATTTAATTCTGTCCTTGCGCAACTTAGGCTTAGAATTAGCAGCTATTTTCATTAAATTACCGTACTCTTTAGTAAATTTATCAGAGCGATCGCGATTATTCCAAACTACAGCTAGTTTTCCGCCTGGCTTAAGAATACGAGCAAATTCGCTGAGGGTTGGTTCAGGATTAAACCAGTGGAATGCTTGAAAACAAGTAACTAAATTGACTGAATTATCTTCTAATTGGGTATTCTCAGCATTACCATCCTCAAACTGAATTAAAGGATGAGGTGTGGCTGCTTGTCTCATACCTGCACTAGGCTCGATCGCCATTACCCTGACTTCTTTGTCGGCTAATAAACTAGAAGCAATACCCGTTCTCGCACCGATATCGGCAGCAGTTAAGGGATCTGGTTGCTTAAATCCCTCCAAAATACAGTCAATTGCTTCGGATGGGTAACTCGGTCGATATTTAGCATAATCTTCAGCGCGGTTATTAAATCTTTCTAGAGGATTCATTTGATGAAGCTGGTTAGTCATTGATTTCATCCTTTACTATTTAAGTCGCGGTCACTGGCATGATAAGAAATAAATGTTAAATCAATGAAAAAGCAATCTTCTTCTGCTTCCTTGCCTCCTATTCAGTTCCACGGTTCATCTACTTGTTGAGCTTCTTCATGAATGTATGAAGGCTTTTCGGTGCGAGGTAACTGTCCCGAGACAATTAAGTGCGCCATGGTGTCACAAATGACGCGGGTTGCCATTAGTGCCGTCATATCGCTAACGTCATAGGGTGGTGAAACTTCCACCACTTCAATACCGCATACGGTGGTGTTTTGGACGATTTTCTTGAGTAAATACAAAGCCTCGCGGGGTAATAAGCCACCAGGTTCGGGCCAGCCAGTACCTGGCACAAAACCTGCATCGATGCAATCAATATCAAAGCTAATCCACACACAATCAGTACCGTCGGTCGCTTTGGCGATCGCAAAATCGGCAGCCGCATCCAATCCCATTTCGGTAATGTCGGTAACGGTGAGAATATTGGTCGCCCTTTCTCGACAGACTTTGACTCCCTGTCTGGGGACTTGCCAACCACCGATTCCTAACTGAACCAGATTTTTCGCGGGGGCATTTGCCATATTAGTGGCGTGAAACCAAGGACAGGTATGCATTCTTTCATCTAAATCGGTCTCTTGAGTATCCACATGGCGATCAAAGTGTATGATACCAACTTTCTTATCTCCTAAATGACGACAAATACCCCGTACAGTGGGAAAGCCAATGGAATGATCGCCCCCTAAGATAATCGGAAATGCCCCAGAACTAAAGACATGAGCCACACCTTTAGAAATTTGATCAAAAGACTTCTCATTGTTGGCGGGAATGGTGAAGATATCTCCCACATCACAGAGGGTAATCTGTTCTCGTAAATCTACTCCTAATTCAAAGTTATAAGGTGTATACAAAGCCGAAATTTTACGAATACCTTGAGGACCAAAACGAGTACCAGGACGGTAAGTAGTGCCAGAGTCGTGAGGAACACCAACAATTGCTACATCATAATTGCCTACTTGGTTCACATCCTCCACATAAGGAGCTTTCATGAAAGTGTTAATCCCTGCATAGTGGGGCAATTCCCCTCGCGAAAAAGTAGAAATAGTTCTATCTTTGATACTTGCTGCTGCTTCTAAGCCATATTGCAAGCCTTGGTCTACTTCCTGCTGCCAGCCTGTAAGAGGTAGTTGACGTTCTTTGGCTAAAGCCGCTTGCGCTTCGCTACTATATCCATTTTCATTATTATCTGATGGTTGAACTGGAGATTGTTCGCTCATAAAATTATTCCTCGACAATTGATCTTAAATGCAAAAAACCCAGGAAGAGCGATACTATGTTTCAAATATCGAATCCTCCCGGGCTTTTATCCCGCCGTGGGGCTACTTAGAGTTAGTTACTGTTCCAGGTAGCTTGCTTCTCTCGGTCCAGGCACTTATTCGCATGGGGATAAATCGGAACCCTAGAAGCCATCACAAATTTTTTGTACTCTCAACTTATCTGCTTACCACCTAAAAAAATGTAACAATTGTTACCGTCTACCAACAAAAATGCGGCTGTCCAGAATAGCGATCGCTAGTCTTGATTAAACAACGGGTAAATTACTTACCACTAACGGTCAATTCGCTGCTAGATTCTTTAGCACCAGTTAAGCCGAGGAACTTGCTCATGCTTTTAATCAAGCTATCGACATAGGTAAACAAAACAGGTACTATCACCAACGTCAAAAGGGTAGAGGTAGTAAAACCGCCAATAACGGCGATCGCCATCGGACTCCGCACTTCTCCATCGGCACCAAATTCTAGGGCGATCGGCAACATGCCCGCAATAGTTGAAATCGAAGTCATCATAATTGGGCGTAAACGAGATACTCCCGCAGCAATTACCGCATCACGCCGAGTTTTTCCTTCTTTTAGTCCTGCCAGAGCAAAATCTACCAGCAAAATCGCATTTTTGGTTACCAAGCCCATTAATAAGACAATACCAATTAGAGCAAATAGTCCTAGTTCTTTTTGAGTTATTAACAGTCCCAACAGTGCGCCACCGACAGATAAAGGCAAAGCGACCAAAATCGCCATTGGGTAAACAAAGTTGTTGTATAGCAGTACTAAAATGGCGTAGATACATAAGATAGCTAAGCCCAATGCACCTCCAAAACGGGCAAAGACATCGCGCATAATTTCGGCATCCCCAGATGGTTCTTCTTTTACCTCTGGCGGTAAAGACTGCATCACAGGCAAAGCTCTGATTTTGGCGATCGCATCTCCTAATGCCAACCCCTGTAGGTTGCCTTCTACCGTTACTTGACGGTTGCGGTTAAATCTTTCAATCGTGGCTGGACTACTGCCCAAACGAATTGTCGCCACGGCTGTTATTGGCACTAATGAGCCATTACGTGCGGGAATACGCAGGTTTTTAAGAGTTTCAATATCCTGGCGTTTTGCAGGGTCAATTTGGACGCGGATCGGGATCTGACGATCTGGCAGGTTAAACTTGGCCAGGTTGAATTCGCTATTACCAATCGATGCTAAAGAAGCGGTATTGGCGATCGCCTGGACGGAAACACCTAAATCCGCTGCCCTTTGGGGATCTGGTTCGATGATAACTTCAGGCTTGATTAAGCTGGCACTGGTGGTTACATCCACTAATCCTGGGATGGCTCGAATTTGTTTTTCGAGATTATTTGCCGTCTGGGCCAATATTTGCGGATTATTGCTACGCAGAATTAGCGAAACATCTTTATTACTGCCTCCTGCGCCACGACTTTGAAAGCTAATTCTCGCCCCAGGAATTTGCTTAAATGCTTGACGCATCCGCTCTTGAAACTCTTGTTGAGAAATGTCCCGTTCGTTTTTAGGTACTAAATTTACCGATAGCAAACCAGTGTTAATATTTTCTGCTTCCCCTACCTGTGCCAGTATGCTGGCGACGGCGGGCTGTTGGCGGATTGTTGCATCTAACTGTTTGATTACCGCCGCAGTCTCAGCCAGCTGTGAACCAGGAGGTAACTCAACCTGAACTACGCTTAATCCTGTATCGCCAGCGTCAAATAAACCTTTGGGAATGTAGGGTACTAGCTGTAAACTACCAAAGAAGAAAGTCGCTGCCAAAATCAGAGTGGTAACGCGATTTTTTAAAGCCAGATGCAATAAGAAACGGTAAGGTTGACGTTTGGCACCAGCATTGGGTTCGAAATTTTGGGAAGAAGAAAAAGGATTGTTGGCGTAGGTTGGGGTCTGATTTACTTCTTTTCCCTGGGGCGTAAGCTCATAATTTACCGCATTAAAAGCCCGAAAGCGAGGATACTGAAAAGCCTGCTTTTTGGGCTTGAGTAAATAGGCACTCAGCATGGGCGTAACGGTACAGGCTACTAAAGTCGAGAACATAGTTGATACTGCCACTGTTACCCCGAAAGGCTGGAAGTACTGCCCAGGAATACCACCCATAAAGGCTACAGGAATAAATACCGCCACAATCGTTGCCGTAGTGGCTATAACTGCCAAGCCAATTTCTCTGGCTGCATCTAAAGCTGCCTGAAACGGCTTTTTCTTCATTTGTAAATGGCGATCGATGTTTTCAATCATACAAATCGCATCATCTACTAGGTTACCTACAGCAAGGGCTAAGGCTAACAAACTCATGCTATTGAGGGTATAGCCTAAAATTTTCATCACCCAAAAAGTAGGAATAATAGACAGAGGCAGGGCAGTAGCGGTGATTAAGGTAACGCGCCAGTCACGCAGAAAGATACCAACAGTCAGTACAGTCAGCAAACAACCTAAAATTAGAGAATTGATTGTTCCTTGATAAGAATCACGAATAGCATCAGCACTGGTAAAGATTAACTCTAGCTTGATATCTTCAGGTAGAGTCGTGGTCAATTCGGCGATCGCTTCTGTTACAGATTCTTCAACGGATACCAAAGTACTGCCCAAGCTACGTTTAACGGCAAAGCCAACTACTGGCTGTCCGTCTAAAAAGGCTTGTTGGCGTGATTCTTCAAAGTCATCGGCGACTTCCCCAAAGTTAGATAGGGCGACAGTTTCGCCGTTTGGTAGTTCAATCGGATAAGCTCGTAAATCTCTGACGGTTTTAGCACTACCTAAGGTACGCACGCTTTGTTCTCTGCCGCCAACTTCTGATCGCCCACCTGATAAATTAAGATTAAACTGAGCAATTTGATTGTCAATTTCGGTGGCGGTAATCCCATAAGCCTGTAAACGTTCTGGATCGAGGTTTACCCTTACCTCGCGGTCTAGTCCCCCCAAACGCTCAACCTGACCCACGCCTTTGAGGTTCAACAATTCGGGAATGATCGTGCGATCAACTAAGTCACTCAGTTCTTCTACAGATCGGCGATCAGAAACAACTGCATAGGTAACTACCGCCCCGCCAGTAAACTCTAGCTTGGTTACGCTTGGTTCATCTATATCTTGAGGTAGTTCGGGGCGAATTTGCGCAATAGCGTTGCGGACTTCATTTATAGCGCGATCGCTATCTACCCCTAAGTCAAAGTTTATTACCGTGTTAGAATTACCATCAGTAACTGTCGAACTTAGTTCATCGATTCCATCCAAGTTAGCTACTGCATCCTCAATCTTCTTAGTTACTTGGGTTTCTAATTCTGTTGGACTAACTCCTGTTTGAGTTGCCCGAACAATCACAATCGGCACGTCGATATTAGGCGACTCATCAATCCCTAAGCTTAAAAATGAGCCAATACCAATGATTCCCAAAATAAGAAAAGTGACAATGGTGGGAATGGGATTTTTGAGCGACCAGGAGGAAAAATGGAAAGACATACTTTCTAATGATAAGAAATAGAAGATGAGAAATCGGGCTGACTTACGCTATTTTATTTCAGTAGTATGAATATTTTGGCAATTTTGTTAGTTTCAATGTCATCAACTTTTATAAATATGAAGCTGATTAAAAATTATTGTTGTCTTTAACTATAAGTCACCCGTAAACCTCCGCGTCCGTCATAAACGCCTGGGGAGACCCCAGGCGACGCGGACTGGTAAAACGAAGGTGCCTGCGGGTGACCGTTGGTCAATACAGTAATGCTTTTATTGATATAATATGTCTATATTTTTTTATTCTATTATTATAGATAAATAATTAGCAAATAATCTACTTTTGCCCAGTTTTTACCACATTTGTTGCCATTAAATTGCTCAATGCTATAAAATAAGGCAGTGTTTCAAAAAAAATATTGTTCTAAAAATAAACAGATACAAAGATTAAATTGAACTTTATTCCTCAGCATTGCCGTAATGAAACAGAAGTAAGAAGTAAACTAATAGTTCACTATTTATTACCAAGATTAGGATATTCTCCTGATAGCTGGTACGAAGAGGTAACTGTTAGACAGATTCGTCTTGACTTTTTTATTTTGAACAGCCCGATTATTTCTAATGAGCAAAAAATAAACTTAGCTCGTAGTTTAATCATCGAAACTAAACACCCAAAAGAGAATTTAGATAATCACGTAGGAAAATTAAATAAATATCTACATACCATATCAGTACAGTATGGAGTTTTGACAAGTGGCAAAGATTTTAGAATTTATCAGAGAGTAAACTCACCAGGATTAGCTAGAGGTTTATTTCCTATTCCCTTAAAACTTTTATTCCAGTGTAGCGGTAATGATATTGTCTATAATATTGATACAATTAAAGCTCTAATTGGGAAAGATCGTCTTAGAAGAAACAATAGGGAAAGTCGTGAAATAACTATTAGCAATGCTTCTACAGTAACTCAAGTACCAACCAAACAAAATATGAAAACTATAGCGGTATATCACAACAAAGGTGGTGTAGGCAAAACAACTACTGTCATCAATTTAGCAGCAGCCTTAAGCAAAAAAGGTAAAAAAGTATTAGTTATAGACTTAGATAGTCAGGCAAATACTACCTTTGCTACTGGCTTAGTAAAGTTTGAAGATGAGGTTGATGATGATATTAAAAAAGCCAATGCTTCTCATGTAATAGAATTTGGTGAGTCTTATCCTATTGAAGATATTAAGAGAACATCTAACTTTTGTATTCCAACAATTGATGTTATTCCTTCTCATATAACCTTGATGGAAAAAGAAAGCAAATTAAATCAATTAGCTTCAATAAATTTTACTCTCATTCAAAAACTAAAAGAAGTTAAGGAGCGATACGATATTGTTTTAATAGATACCCCTCCGTCTTTAAATTTATATGCCAGAATTTCTTTGATCGCAGCGGAATTTCTAATTATCCCTTCAGATTTAAAGCCTTTTGCTAACCAAGGATTGGTAAATGTTAAAAACTTTATTCAAGATATTAATTCCACAAAAAAAATAATTAATCAAGAACCTTTGAAAATTATTGGTGTACTTCCTAGTAAAATACCAACTAACTACAAATTTGTAACTAGCACTTTACCTAAACAGTTATCGAAAATCACTGATAAATATGAATTACCTTTGTTAAAAACAACTATATATCAAAGAGAGGATTTAGCTAAATGTGCTGATGCTGTTCAACTTGTAGGTGAAATAGAAATTCCCGATCCCAGATCTGTATTAGACTTTAGTCCCACTTCTCAATCTGCACAAGAGTTTGAAAATTTAGCAACTGAAGTATTGAAAAAAATAGGAGCAATATGACTCTATCACCATCTTTAGTAGAAGTGAGAACGATAGCTTCCGATCAACCTCGTTCTAACTTTGATGAACGGAAAATAGAAAAAGCTGCACAGCTAATTATTGAAGCAGAAGGCATAATTAATCCCATAATAGTAAGTCGGACAGGAATTAATTCTTTTCAAGTATTACATGGACACTTGGAATATCATGCAGCAGCTAGAGCCAGAGAATTAAATCTAGAAATAGGTGAAGCGATCGCAGCATATATCGTTGACGAAGAAAATAAAGCAACAATAGAAGAACAGGTTAACATCTTTCGAGAGTCTCAAGAACCAAAGCCCATCAAAGGAAATGTTAGTAATTTAGATTTAGAATTTAGGTTAACCAATTTTGAATCAAGAATAGAAAATTGGTTAACCAATTTTGAATCAAGAATAGAAAATCGGTTTAATGAATTAGAGCAAGAAATTGATAATCTTAAGCATAAGCTTCCCGAACAAATAGAGCCACTGACAACTTTTAATCAAGCTAGCAAAAATGAATTAGTCATCAAGCTAAAACCAATTCTTAGATCAGATAAGAAAGCTAACGATATAGCTCCCAAGATTATCGAGGCAAGACCTTTTAAATCACTCAATGAAGTGTTGGAAAATGTGAAAGGATTGGGTGATAAGACTATGTTGAGAGTAATTGATAGCTGGCTATATTCTTGATCGAGGCTTTAAACTGCTGACTTTCTGCTTCTTACTATTTAGTCTGCAAATTTTGGTGAAGTAAACTATAATGAAGTTATAGTGAAAAGTACTATAATTGTTACTATAACTTTATTTTTAAACTAAAAGCTATTGATCACCATGTTTACCGCAGTTAAACCCAAAGCTAATCTTGACGAAATTCCCAGCGATCTGTTTGGAGCAATAAATGAGCTAAAGAAAGAGCTGAACGCCGTAGTTTTGGCTCATTACTACCAAGAAGCTGATATACAAGATATTGCTGACTATTTGGGCGATTCTTTGGGTTTATCTCAGCAGGCTGCCAACACTGATGCGGAAGTTATCGTCTTTGCGGGGGTGCATTTTATGGCAGAGACGGCAAAGATTCTCAACCCAAATAAATTAGTTTTATTACCAGATTTGGAAGCTGGCTGTTCCCTAGCCGATAGTTGTCCTCCTGAAGCTTTTAAGGCATTTAAGGCTGCTCATCCCGATCATATAGTTATTTCCTACATCAACTGTACAGCCGAAATTAAAGCTCTCAGCGATATTATCTGTACAAGTTCTAATGCAGTTAAGATAGTTAATCAAATTCCTGCCGAACAGCCGATTATTTTTGCTCCAGATCGCAATTTAGGTCGTTATGTTAGTGAGCAAACAGGTAGAGATTTGGTTTTGTGGCAAGGTAGCTGTATTGTTCACGAAACTTTCTCAGAAAAAAGGATGATCGAACTAAAAGTTGAGCATCCATCTGCCGAAATTATTGCTCACCCTGAATGTGAATCTCCCGTGTTGCGTCATGCAGACTATATTGGTTCAACCACCGCTTTGTTGAAGTATTGCCAGCAAAGTCAGAGTGATAAATTTATTGTTGCTACCGAACCTGGTATTATTCATCAGATGGAAAAAGCTGCACCCAACAAACAGTTTATTCCCGCACCCGCTATGAACAACTGTGCTTGTAACGAATGTCCTTATATGCGCTTAAATACTCTCGAAAAGTTGTATCTAGCAATGAAAAACAAAACTCCAGAAATTACCTTACCTGAAGATATCCGCCTGAATGCCTTAAAGCCGATTCAAAAGATGCTGGCAATGTCTTAATTATTTCACAGCTACTCCCTGATACATATAGCCAATTACTTTAGGCAATTTAGGGGCATAAAACTGTTCAATAGCTACATTCGGGAACTTTTCTTGAACTATGTGGTTAATTTGGCGATTAAGATGACAACCATCAGCAATCACTTTTTGAATTGGCGTTAGCCGATTTTGCCAAACTTGAATCTGAGTTTCACTACTCAAGCCATGTTCAATAAAGTAAAATTTACCCCCTGGCTTTAATACACGATGAATTTCAGCGATCGCCTGATCGACTAAAAAAATACTACACAGCGTCCAGGTACAGACCACCGAATCAAAGCTATCATCACACATTGGTAAGCTTTCACTATTTAATACTTTGTAGTCTACCGTAATCTGAAATTGGTTAATGCGCGATCGCGCCAGCTTTTGCATCCCAGGATTAGGATCGACGGTAGTAATTTTGGTTACTTCCTCTGGATAATGAGGTAAATTTAACCCTGTACCAAAACCAATCTCTAAAACCTCTCCTGATACATTTGCCAGCAGTTTTTGACGATATTCCCGCAGATTTGCGCCAGACATGGAAAAATCGATGCAGTATGGAACAATTAAATTAGAATAAAAACCCATGCTTAAAACTTGTTAATAAATTGATTTAATTAGAATGCTGTAAATTTTTACCCGCGACTGATAACTGTTTTTAACTTAGAATAAGTCTTGCCTGTGTTAGTAAATTACCTTCGGCTATGCAGTTTCAAGAAATCATTACCCAGCTTGGCAAGACAGCTAAATTAAATAGTCTGAGCCAAAATCACAGTTTAAATCCTCAAATTGAGGGAGTTGCAGCCATAGACAAAGCAGGTCGTAACTCATTAAGCTATGTAGAAGGAGGAAAGTTTGCCGCTGCGATCGCCATAACCCAAGCGGGTGCTTTAATATTACCTCCAGATGAAACATTGCAAGCACAGGCTTTAGCTAGAGATATTGCTTGGATTGCTACCTCCAACCCCAGGCTGTTGTTTGCCAATGTAATTAGCTTATTTTATCAACCCTTTAAACCCTCACCAAGTATCCATGCCAGCGCAATTATTCACCCTAATACTAGTTTAGGAAAAGATATTTATCTTGGTGCAAATGTAGTAATTCAAGAGGGTGTAACTATTGGCGATCGCGTGCAGATTCATCCTAATGTGGTAATTTATCCTAATGTTATGATCGGTAGCGATACTGTTCTTCATGCTAACTGTACGATCCACGAACGAACCCAAATTGGCTCTGAGTGCGTAATTCATAGTGGTGCTGCTATTGGCTCAGAAGGCTTTGGATTTGTGCCGACAGCAACAGGCTGGTATAAAATGGAACAGTCTGGCTATACCGTCTTGGAAGATGGGGTAGAAGTTGGCTGTAATAGTGCCGTAGATCGCCCCGCGGTAGGAGAAACTAGAATTGGACGCAACACCAAACTAGATAACTTAGTCCAAATCGGTCATGGCTGCCAGATTGGACGCAACTGCGCTATGGCAGCTCAAGTAGGCTTAGCCGGAGGCGCAATAATTGGTAATGGGGTAATGCTGGGGGGACAAGTAGGGGTAGCAAATCAGGTAACGGTTGGCGATCGCGTAATTGCTACAGGACAAACTGGCATTACTGGCAACGTAGCACCAGGGGAAATGGTTTCGGGAATGCCGCATATTCCCAGTCAGCTATATCGCAGGTTATTTGTGATTTATAAGCGATTACCCGAAATATATCAGTTGTATAAGGAGTTGAAGAAACAAAAATAGACTCTTAGTCTAGGCTAAGTATTGCTAATTATTTTGTTCATAGCGTCGGTGAGTTCGATACTCCTGAAAAATGCTATGCAGGTAAACGCGAGTACAAATGTCGTAATCTTGCTGTTCTAAACCATTTTCTTGACTCCAATTCTGCATCATAAATAAAGATAAGGAAGCATTAAGCACTCGATTTAGATCCCAATAAGGATGACAGTCTAAATATTTTGCTAGAGATTTGTGTAGTTCGCCATTAATTTCGGCTTCTACGCTGATGCAAGATTCTTGGCTCATTTTATTGCTATAAAAATAATTACGGAGGTTTAAGTTTCGTTAGCTAAGTTGCAAATATATAGATGTTTCGACAATATTTTCTTTAAGCACAAAGGCAATATTTAACAATATTATTTTGGCAATAAAAGCTAAGTATTTTTTGGCAGGTAAGTATTGTTTGGAAATTACTTTATTATTTTAAAAAACATCAATTTTGTCAACCTTCAAAATAACCTCAATCTTAGAATAAATAGTTTTAATACGATTAATTTTCGGGCTAATTATAGATTTTATTGGCAATAGCTCTCAAATGCCCTGATCTTTGACCTGCTTGATGTATAAAGCTCTATTAAATAAATTTTACTTGAGTTGGCTTGCCAGATAAACTTAACCTAACTTACATTGGTAAGTAGTAAGCTTGCAGCCTGAAATTAAGTTGCTTTTTTAACATATATAACTTAAATCTTAAAGTTAAATCTTAAAAATAAAAGCAAATTAACAATTGCCCAAATTGCAGAGCTATAGCCAAGCATTTTTTTAATTATAAATAAACTAAATAAAATTAAAATTAACTCAGTTAGACAAAGTTATAAACAGCCCTATTTTTGTAAGCTGAAGCCTGCTATTGCTGTTAGTAAAAATAGCTAAATCACGTTAACCAACGATGCTGATTCACCTGGAAAGTTAGTTACGTTGAGACCATTAGTCGAGCAAACACTCTAGCATAAGCAAAATTAAAATAAAATTAAAATTGTTATCTTCAATAGCTAATAGCTGAAATTTAAAAATTAGGTTATGCAATTAATTCTTTACAGCAAGCCAGGTTGCCATTTGTGCGAAGGGTTGCAAGCGAAATTAGCGCAGGTGAACAATATTGATTTTGAGCTAGAAATTCGCGATATAAATACTCGCGAAGATTGGTTTTCTGCCTATCAATATGAAATTCCTGTATTATGTCAAAAATTATCTAATGCCGAAAAACCCTTGCCACGTATATCTCCTAGAGCTACAGTAGCTAAATTAGAGCAAATGTTACAGAAAAATTTAAGGACATTAGAGTAAAAAATGTGCAAGATGTAGTGCTGTTAACCGCATTTGCCCAGGCTTTAGTTTTCAGTAAATCATCGATATGATATCTCCGAAAAATTTTTGCATCTTGCTTAGCTTAACGGACTCCACAGCTTGACGCTGGCATGGCTGCGGCTATTTGTTTGTCTGTTACCAGTTCAACCACACCTTGCGAGTTGACAATCCAATTATTGGCCTCCAAGATCGCTTCATCGCCTGAAACAGCTGAGCGAACGGGACTTTTTTGATTCCGCTGGCTTGAGTTTGATGTTTGAGGCTGATCTTGGCCTAAATCACCTAGGGTTTCCCAATTAGTCAATTCTTGAAGTAAATTACTAGGAATTCCGCCACGACCAAGATCGCGAAATTGATTCTGGGCCAGACTCATACCGACACCGCAACCTGTGCTAATTTGGTTTTCTGCTGTGAAGGAAGACTGTTCATAATCATTTATTTCCAGTCGCGAATTAAGATCTAAGGTAACGATTTCTACACTACCTTTTTTTTGTTCAACTTCCGAACTAGCTGTAATCTTACTGCTTGGATCGATAAATAGTCCTTGGGTATCAATCGTAATGTTTCCCCCATTTCCCTGCCTGGCATTAGCATTAACCTGATTAGACTCCAGCAAAACTAAATTTTGCGTTTTGAGGTTAATATTACCTCCATTACCATTTTGCTCGGCGGTAGTAGATATAGAGCTTCCATGGTCTAAAATAACTAATTTATCGGCAATGATGCTGATCGAACCCCCTTCTCCAGATGCAGTATTAGCGACAATTGCTCCTGCCTGATCTAAGCTGAGAGTTGAGGTAATAATTTTAATATCTCCTGCATCAGCTAAACCATAATTACTAACCGATATTTGCCCTTTTTCTTTTATGGTCAAATTAGGAGTATTAATTACCAGGTTGCCACTTTTACCTTGGGATTGCTGTAGGGCTGGTAAGCCCTCAATTCCTGAAGAAGCAGCGAAACCACTTTTTAGTTCAATTTCTGACAAATTGCCAGCCCTGTCTCGCGATCGCAAACTCCCTGTGCCAGAGATCTTGACAGCTTGACCAGCATTCACCGTAATTGTACCTCCTGCGCCTGCTCCCGCTAGAGCTTGAATCTGACTTCCACCGTCGATGATTAGTTCGCTCGTGTTGATTCCTATTTGCCCTCCGTTACCAATTCCTTGAGTAGAGGTGCTAACTATTGAAGGGCTTCCTGTCTTGCCTGTCTTGCCAGATAGCTGCACTAGATCGCGAGCGTTAATGGTAATATTGCCACCTGCACCATTGCTCAGAGTACCAGCTGAAACCACGGAACCATTGCTTAGAAAGACTTGAGGAGCTTGAAGTAAAATATCTCCCCCAACATTAGCGATCGCTTGAGCTAGCTCGTTACGCTGTTGTCCTACCTGAGTTAATAGTAAGCCACCATCAAGATTAATTGATTCGGCAGCTGTGATCTTGATGCTGCTTCTGGTTTGATTAAAGTTATTAAAATCGCGTATGCCTGAACCAGTTGCTAGACTGATGGTATTGCCGCGAAAATTGACCCTGCCACCACTATTATTGATTAAAGCTCTGTCGCTTAAATCGATCTTGCCCAAATCTTGAGCCGCTTGATAATTAAATTGCCAACCATTTTCTCCCGTTTGTAAACCTATTACGCCTGATTTAACGCTACCAATTTCCACATTGCTGCCAATGGCATTGAGACTGTTGCGGTTCATAGATACATCACCACCTAGTAAAGCCAGAGTGTTACCAGGTTTAATATCTAAACCACTATTATTAGAACCACGATTGACATTAGGCAATACTTCTATATTTCCTACATTGCCACCATACTGCAAACCAATAGGCGAGGTGATGGTTAATAAAGCTTTGTCTTTAGTCGTAACTGTACTAAATTCTACGCCGTCTTCAAAGATTAGGCGATCGCCTGTAGTAGCGATAAATGAACCTCCTATATCTAGCTGAGCATTCGCGCCAAAGACAATTCCCGCTGGGTTAAGCAAAAACAAATTAGCATTGCCCTGTGTCTGAATTAAGCCACCAATCTGGGAAACTGTTCCTCCCGTAACTCGGCTGAAAATATTTTCAATCTCTAAAGCATGATCGAAATTAACTGCTGCACCAGTGGTTAAAGAAAATTGCTCAAAACTATGAAACAGATTATTTCCCGATTGAATACCGCCAGTAATTACGGATGTATTTTGATTAGCTTGAACTTTAGTATCAGTGGTATTGTCGCTAGCTATCTGTGCCTGAACATCACCGTCAAGCAGCATTAGAACAAATACAGTCATTGCACTGACTTGGAAACTATGGCTACTAAAATTTACAGACGGCATAAGGAATATTTAGTCAAGACTTGATGCAATATTAACTTAAGTAAATCAAGACAGCCAGTCAGGAGTCATTGGTCACAAGTTAAGGAAATTAGAAAAAAGTCAAGAGAAAAACCAAATCATGTAAAACTCAGAGAGAGTAGGCAATTGAACGATTGGATTTCTCTATGAACAAGAGTAAGAGAC
>JBHJNW010000113.1:0-43149 GCA_050330395.1 Pleurocapsa sp. | reverse complement strand
GCAGTTAAACTAACAAAGTAGATAATATTGACGACAAGAAGAGCTAAGAAACTGGAGAATATGACTTCGCTCACTCGTAAGATTGCTGATTTGTTTAACTCTGGCAAAATTGACTCCTCATTAGCGATCGCCATACTAGCACTGATAATTTCATTAGTACTTTTTTTGACGTTGATTCGTTCTGCCAGCAGCGTTAATCAATCTGTACAGATTGATTAACGCTGCTGGCAGTTGATAACTGATTGTCTGGCTTTGAGTTCATAGCAACTTAGCTGAGGAAATTTCGTTAACGCGATCGCGATTTCCCAGTATATTATTCCCTTCTAGCAGCTAAAAATAACGAGGAACGTTTAGTTAGAAAATGACAATATAGTTGTAAAACAGACCACCAGGCTAAACTTGGGGGTATCGGTCTTTAATATTTGGTATCTAATGTTCAAGGCAATGGGGCAAAATTAAGAATATTTGCTTAGAATAAAGTAGATAAATATAAAGCATTGTAAATTTTATTGGTTGCAAACCCTATGGCTACTGGTCAAGATACTCTATGGGAAAAGTTTCTCCAGCCCATATTTGGGTTTTTAATTGATCGCGAGGCATTGAAAGAACTCTCGGCAAAGATTGACTGGGATAGCCAAAGCGATCGCCTAAAAAATCCTCATTTAATTTATCCTGAGTACTATAGTTCCCAAAATTTTCATGGCATCGAGGGTGGTTATTTAACTACTGGCGCAGCCGTAACTTACGATCCTGTGACTAAACACGCCTTACCTCCTAACGAAGATTGGAACAGAGAAGCGGTAATCAAAGCGATTACAGGTAATCCCCAGAAAATTCTCGATCTTGGCTGTGGGACTGGTTCAACTACCATGATGCTTAAGCAAGCTTTCCCTAATGCAGATGTCATTGGCTTAGATTTATCGCCGCAAATGTTGGTGATGTCTGAATATAAAGCAAGACAAGCAGGCTTAGATATTCAATGGGTTCACGGGATGGCTGAGGCAACTGAGTTTACCGCTGACGAATTTGAGGTTGTAACGGCTTCTTTGCTGCTTCACGAGACTCCTCCTTCGGTATCTAAAACGATCTTACAAGAAGCGTATCGCTTGCTTAAACCAGGAGGACAGGTAGTCATTCTAGATGGCCATCAAAAAGTTCTGCGCCATACTACCTGGCTGACAGACATATTTGAAGAACCCTATATCAACGAATATGCTGCTGGTAGCGTCGATGCTTGGTTAGGTCAGGCAGGTTTTAACCAAGTTTTAACCGAAGACGTTTGGTGGACAAATCAGCTAAGTACAGGAGTAAAATCGAGCAGTAATTAAATTATCTTTAATATTTAGATATTTTCTCTATGAGTCTCAAAGCAGTTTTCTTAGATTTTAGCGGTGTAATTATTGATGATGAGGCGATTAATCAAGAGTTAGTAGCAGATATATTACTCAGCGAGAATTTGCGGGCCGATCAAGACGAATACACTCACTACTGTCGAGGTAGAAGCGATCGCGCCTGTTTAAAGAATATCTTGACCAATCGCGGACGTATTTTACCTGACGAATATATTAATAAGTTACTTCAAACCAAAAATCAAGGCTATCGACAAAAAATTAACTCCTTAGCCGAGTTACCTCTAGCCCCTCATTTAGCCGAATTTCTAACTCAGTTAAAAGAGCAAAACTTAGCTGTTGGTTTAGTCACTGGCGCGAGTCGTTCGGAAGTTGAATATATTTTGGATAAAGCCACACTTGCTCAATATTTCGATCTAATTATTGCAGGAGACGATGTAGCCCAAAGTAAACCCGAACCAGAAGCATATCTATTAGCAGCTAGAAATCTCAATGTAGATCCTGGGGAGTGTTTAGCAATTGAAGATAACCCGATTGGTATTGAAGCCGCTAAACGAGCCAAAATACAGGTGGTGGGGATCTCGAATATTTATCCTCTGCATATGTTGCAGCGTCAGGCTAATTGGACGGTAGATGATTTTCGAGAAATTGAGCTAGATCGAGTAGATCGAGTTTTGTCTCAAGCCAGATAATCATCAGCCAATAGTCAACAGTTAGCTAGTGGAGAAAGGCTTAAATAGGGAAACCATTAAGCAGTTAAAACTTTGCCCTGATAAGTCCATTTAAAAGGTTTTGCTATCTTGTCGTTATAGTAAGCAATAATAGCTGCTTGCAACAACTCAACACAATTACTTAGTCCTTGATATCCTTCTGCTTCTCTAGACATATTTATCTTGATTCTTAAAATCAATCTTAATGAATTACTGCTTGTACCAATCCTTACGCCATTGTTTCATCTGCTCGATTTCTTGCTGTTGAGAGTTCAAAATATCTTGAGATAGTTTTTTGATCTCAGGACGCTTGGTTTTACTCAAAGCATCTTGTGCCATTACCAGCGCACCTTCGTGGTGAGGAATCATGGCATCGATAAAACGCAGATCAAAATCAGCATCAGCTTGCCCTAAATCCATGCTCATCATCATACTTTGCTCCATATCTTCAGACATTGGCATCATGTGACCCATCTCTGGGTGCCAAGCCATAGGAGTTTTATCGGCATTGGGATACCAAGCTGTGCGCCACTGTTTCATTTGCTCGATTTCTTGTTTCTGAGCAGCAATAATATCTTGAGCTAATGTTTTCATTTCAGGACGCTGCGATTTTGTCAACGCTTCTTCAGCCATATTAATAGCCCCTTGATGGTGCATAATCATACTGTCGATGAATCGTAAATCATAGTTCGCATCAGCAGGTCCTATGTCCATCGACATATCGTGCTGCATCATTCCACCATCATGCTGCATCATCATGCTGCCATCCTGTTTCATATTTTGCTTGTTAATAGCTTCAGTGGCATTAGTATTTGAGGCTGGGGTTTGGTTAGAAATAGCTGGAGAACAGGCGACTGTCAGGGTGGTTACACCCATAAATGTTAAGGCTACCAATTTAGTTTTAGTAGAAATTGCTTGCATAAATAAATATTAGAATTAAATTTTATTACCTAGATCATCTAGGATTACATACGAATATGAAATCGAGATGAAATTTGTCGGTTTTACGTAACCTATTATTTCAACAACTCACATCATGCCAAGATCTTTGTGGTCTAAAATGTGACATTTGATTTTTCCTTTCATCTGACTAAGAAGACAAGAACGTTTTGAGAGCATTTCTTCTAGATGATCGATACTTTTTATATTTATGATTGGCGATTGCTTCGATTAATAAGTCCGTCGGATGAAGGATGAAAAGCTAAAATTACTGTCTTATTTTGAAAGAATCGCGCTTAAAAAGCATCTGTATAGAATAATATTCCAAATATGTTTATTCCTTTGGGCTTTAGTCAACAATCTACTCAAACACATTTAGGTAATATAGTTTATTACACTAACGATCTTCCACCCTGGCAAACAAGATCACCATCCCCAGAAACTTTAGTATTTTTACATGGCTTGGGAGGAGGTTCTTCAGCTTATGAATGGTCAAAAGTTTATCCTTCTTTTGCTGCCGAATACCTTATTCTTGCTCCAGATATGTTGGGCTGGGGGAGATCGGCACATCCACAGCGAAACTATCAGCCAGAAGACTATATTCAAACTATTGAGCAATTTATTGAGCATACCTGTAGTAAGCCTGTAACAGTAATTGCTTCTGCTCTTACTGCTGCCTTTACAATTCGAGTTGCGATCGCCCGTCCTGAATTATTCAAATCTTTGATCTTGACTACCGCAGCAGGATTAAATGAATTCAATCAAGATTATCAAGAAAATTTCTTTACTAAGCTGGCAGGAACTCCCATAATTGATCGTCTATTGTATAGTACGGGAGTTGCTACTAGCTTTGGTATTCGTAGCTTCTTAGAACAGCGTCAATTTGCCAGAAAAGAGAGAGTTAGTTCGGAATTAGTCGAAGCCTACTTACAATCGGCACAGCAAGACAACGCAGAGTGTGCCGCACTTTCTTTTGTCCGGGGGGATCTTTGTTTTGATTTAACTCAATACATTACCCAGCTAATTACTCCTACCGCTCTAATTTGGGGTCAAACATCAGAATATACTGGACCAGAGGTTGGTCATCGTTTACGAGAAATGAATCCAGAAGCAATTAGCATTATGTATCAATTCAACGATGTTGGTTTTACTCCCCAACTAGAGTTGCCAGGTGTTACTGCTGGACTAATTCGGCAGTTTTTATCTCAATTGGAATCGAATCGAGCTTCTGCTTCCAATAAAATCATTTAAGGATTAATGTAATCTATTAAGCAGATTCTGGTTTGCGATAGGAAGCAGGATGAATAATCAATTCGGCAGTAGAACGTTTTTCAACCATTTCCTCGGTAATAGTACACTTGCCCACGTCTTTGCGAGAGGGAATTTCATACATCACTTCCAGCATCAACTCTTCGACAATGCCTCTTAAAGCTCTGGCACCAGTCTTACGTCGGTAAGCTTCTTTCGCCAAGGCTTTGATTGCACCCTCAGTAAATTCTAGCTCAATATTATCCATTCTCAATAGCTTTTGATACTGCTTGACAATCGCGTTACGAGGCTGGGTTAATATTTGTACCAGCGCATCCTCATCCAATGGTTCTAAAGCTGCCGTCACGGGAATCCGACCCACAAATTCAGGAATCATGCCAAACTTAACTAGATCATCTAATTCCAGCTTTTGCAAGATGTCAGCAGTACGCTTTCCTTTCGGTTCTGACTTTTCTCCTCTTTGAATAAAGCCAATGGACTTTTTGCCCATACGACGCTCTACTACTTTGTCTAAACCAACAAACGCTCCACCGCAAATAAACAGGATATTTTTAGTATCAATCTGAATACAGTCTTGATAAGGATGTTTACGACCACCTTGAGGCGGCACATTAGCTACTGTCCCCTCTAGCATTTTTAATAATGCTTGTTGTACCCCTTCTCCCGAAACATCACGGGTAATCGAAGCATTTTCGCTTTTGCGGGCAATTTTATCAATTTCATCAATGTAAATAATGCCTCTTTGAGCTTCTTCTACGTCTAAATCGGCAACCTGTAATAGACGTAGCAAAATGTTTTCTACGTCTTCCCCGACATATCCTGCTTCTGTGAGGGTTGTAGCATCGGCTACGGCAAAGGGAACTTGTAAAACTTTGGCAAGAGTTTGTGCCAACAAAGTTTTACCACAGCCTGTTGGTCCAATTAACAATACATTAGATTTTTGCAGCTCTACGGAATCTTCCGCATCTTTAGCCTTGTTAGTCAAACTCAGGCGCTTGTAGTGATTGTATACGCCAACGGAAAGAACCTTTTTAGCCTCTTCTTGTCCAATTACGTGTTCGTCCAAGCAGTTTTTAATTTCGATTGGCTTAGGAATATCCCCAAAAGAAATGCCGCCTGCTTTCTTATTTCTTTTTTTAGGTGGTTTGGCTTCGGAGTTGCCAGATACCGCAGGGGAAGAAACTACCGCCCCTTCTTCGATTAACTCCTCATCTAGAATTTCGTTACACAGTTCAACACATTCATCACAAATATAAACTCCAGGACCGGCAATCAGTTTCCTGACCTGCTCCTGAGATTTTCCGCAAAACGAACATTTTAGATGGGAGTCGTATTTAGACATATAGACCTCTTAACTAATAGAGCATTTTTTAGGTTGTAGGTGAGCTTAACGCTTCTGGTTTGTTGATGACTTTATCAATTAAGCCATATTCCACAGCATCCTCTGAGGACATATAGAAATCTCTTTCTGTATCGGCAGCTATCTTATCAAAAGGCTGACCAGTATGTCCTGCAATTAGTTCATTAAGTCTTTGCTTAATATACAGAATTTCTTTAGCCTGAATTTCAATATCAGTAGCTTGTCCTTGCGCGCCGCCTAATGGCTGGTGAATCATAATTCGCGAACTGGGCAAAGCCATCCGCTTTCCGTTTGTCCCACCAGATAATAAGAAAGCTCCCATACTGGCAGCAACACCATAACAAATTGTCACGACATCTGGTTGAATTTGCTGCATGGTGTCATATATTGCCAAACCTGAATACACCGAACCACCAGGAGAATTGATATAAATTTGGATATCTTTTTCAGGGTCTTCTGCTTCAAGATACAGCAATTGCGCTACAACTGAATCTGCTACCTTATCGTCAATAGGAGTACCCAAGAAAATAATGCGCTCTCGTAGAAGGCGTGAATAAATATCAAAGGCTCGTTCACCAATACCTGATTGTTCTACCACCATTGGTATAACATTGCCTTCAGTAAGTACCGAGTTTATTTCAGGAAGATTTTTGTTAACGAGAAAGCCGTAGGGCGAATGCGATTCCAGCATAGATTTTTGCCAAAAATTTGTCACTATTGATTTATATTTAATTTGCTATTTATAGTCGGTTCTAGTTATGAATAGCTATTTTCATTATGCCTCAACTGAAGTAATCTGTATTAGAGAGGAAATTTGCTAATGAAGAATCGGAATAAGCTTTAACTCAATTATAGTTTTGCTTTCTCTTTTCTCATGAAGCCATCGTTAGCTCTCGAGCAAAGTGTGTTTCACTAATGTTGGCACGCACCCCGCGATCGCGGGGAAAGTCGCCCTTAGCTTAAAATGATGCTGATTGCTCTTTTTTTTTAGCAGAGTAATCTTCACCAGCCAGCTTTTTATTCAGAATCCGCAACCACTTCAACTTCCGCAGTTTCCACCTCGGATTCAGAATTTTCTTCTGAGTCGTCTGCTGATTTGGCTAATGAACCTTCGGGAACAAGTTCAATAGTCGCTTTTTCTCGCAAGAAGCGATACGTGTTTTCACTAATTAGGTCTTCTGTAACCATTGCCAACAGACGATCTTCATCGACTTCTTGTCCTGTCAGTTGGGGTCTGATTTCCGCGATTTTGTGATCAATTGCCGCCTTGTCGGGTTCTAAACCTTCTTTCCTCGCTATCTCTTTGATGATTAGAGACTTATGCAGGTTAGCTACCGCTTCTGGACGAGCGTTATCCCGCAACATGGGAACATTATCGGAATTAAATAACTGTCTTACGTCTAACCCCATCTGCTGCATCTGCATCAGGGTTTTGGTTAAAACGTTAGTCACTTCTTCCTGAACCAAAGATTCTGGTAAATCTAAAGTATTTTCTGCCAACAGAGCATCAGCGATCGCCGCGTTAATGTTATTCTTGGTTTGGTTCTCTGCTTGCTCTTTAAACTGCTTTTCTAAAGATTCTTTGTAAGCTGCAAAAGTTTCAAACTCATCATCACTGACATCTTGAGCAAAGTCATCGTCTAATTCAGGTAATTCCTTAGTTTTTAGTTCGTTCAAGGTAATGCTGAATACGGCTGGTTTACCAGCTAAATCTTCTTGAGGATAATCCTCAGGGAAGGTAACTTCCACATCTTTGGTTTCTTCTGGCTTCATGCCGACAATACCTTCAACCATGCCAGGAATTAGCTTGCCTTCAGCTATTTCTACCTGAAAATTAGTCGCGCTTCCTCCTTCAATTTCTTTGCCTGCTTCTCCTTCGGCTGTCAAAGTGCCTTTGAAATCGACAAAGGCTACGTCTCCCATTTGAGCTGAGCGATCTTCAACGGGGACTAAATCGGCTTTTTGCGATCGCCGCTGTTCGATAAACTCGTCTACTTTCTCTGGTTTATAGACTATTTCTTCCGCTTGGACACTCAAATTACTGTAGTCGGCTAATTCTAAAGTAGGAGGAACATCCACCGCTATTGAAAAAGTAATTGCATCTCCAGGCTGGTATTTTCCCAAGAGTTCTTCAAAATTAGAGCGCAAATTAGGCTGACCGAGAGCCTCTATTGATTCTTGTTCTATCGCATCTTGTAAAGATTTTTGAATTAGTTCTTCAAGGGCAGCAGCTTTAATCCGTTCATGACCAATTCTTTGCAGTAAAATCTGACGTGGTACTTTTCCTTTGCGAAACCCAGGAATATTGCTGGAACGAGAAAGGTTTTGCACCATTTTTTCATAGGCACTGCGAGACGCTTCTGGGGCAATTTCTATATTTAAGCCAACTTGACTTTCGGGAAGTCTCTCCTGGGTTACTTTCATCGATGTTTATATCTTAAAACTACTTGATTAATTTTATGGTAGATCTAGGTAGGAATTAACTTAAGCTAAGGTTAAAACTTGTTGCAAGGCTCAATTAATCTATATTCAGCTAGATTAGCAAAATGAGATCGGCTGCAATTAACTAAAACAATTTTTAACAGTTTTCTGATAAGTCAATAGACATAATAGTATATTTATATGAACCAAATAGGTAGGGGAAATTAAGTTAACAATGAAGTGAAACAGGTTTTGATTTTATATTTAATTTTACCTAGTTACTAAGCTACACTGTTCTGGTTTCTCAGAAATATTCGAGTTAGAATTTTGTTTGGTCACAAAAACTACTAGGCAATGTTGCAGAGCGTAAACCCCAATTTATTGTGGTTAAGACACTGTGATAGGATTAACCGATAATCAACTGAGTGAATAATACAGAGTCTTAGTATCACACTCGATTATTGAAGATCGTAACTTAAGTTTCAGGTAGTCAGCACTATAGTAAATTTTAATTCAAAAGCAGCAATACATAGCTAGATTTAGCAGGTCAGTTCCCAATTTACTCAAGCAAAATCAAGGAGGTTAATGCCATTGTCTAGAAACGTCAATATAGCTATTTTGGGTGCTACAGGAGCAGTAGGGCAAGAGCTATTAGAATTACTTGCCGAGCGTGAGTTTCCGCTTAACAATTTAAAGTTATTAGCTTCTGAGCGTTCTGCGGGTAGTAAAATTGTTTTCCAAGGAAAAGAATTAACGGTAGAAGCAGTGAGCGAAACTTCTTTTGAAGATGTCGATATTGTTTTAGCATCGGCGGGTGGTTCTACTTCTAAAGCTTGGGCAAAAATAGCGGTCAATGCTGGGGCGGTAGTAATTGATAATTCCAGTGCGTTTCGGATGGATGATCATGTGCCGCTAGTTGTGCCAGAAATTAATCCTGAAGCTGCTGCTAAGCATCAGGGAATTATTGCCAACCCAAACTGCACCACGATTTTGATGGGCGTGGCAATTTATCCTTTACACAAAGTACAGCCAATTAAGCGAGTTGTTGTTGCCACCTATCAATCGGCATCAGGTGCAGGAGCAAGAGCAATGGCAGAAGCGCGAACTCAGGCAAGAGATATTTTAGATGGCAAGCAGCCCCAAGCGGAAATATTGCCTTATCCGATTGCTTTTAATTTATTTCCTCATAACTCTCCGCTTAATGACCAAGGGTATTGCGAGGAAGAAATGAAAATGCTCCATGAAACGCGGAAGATCTTTAATGATTCTCAGATCAGGGTTACTGCTACCTGCGTCCGTGTGCCAATTTTACGAGCCCATTCCGAAGCGATTAATCTAGAATTTGAACAGCCGTTTGAAGTTAATCAGGCCAGAGAAATAATTGCTGCTGCACCTGGAGTGAAACTAGTTGAGGACTGGCAAAGTAATTATTTTCCCATGCCTATCGAGGCAACAGGACAAGATCCTGTATTAGTAGGTAGAATTCGCCAGGATATTTCTCACAATTGCGGTTTGGAATTATGGCTTTGTGGCGATCAAATTCGTAAGGGTGCTGCTCTTAATGCTATACAGATAGCCGAACTGTTGCTCGAAAAGAATTTATTAACCGTGACTAATTCAGCACTCAGCGTCTAAGAGATTAATATATTTGGAAAGAATAATGATGAGTCAAATAGAGATAGATGCGTGAAGAACCCTTTGGTAGAGTAGTGACGGCAATGGTAACTCCTTTTGCTGATGATGGCAGCGTTGACTACACGGTAGCCGAAAAACTGGCGGTGCATCTCGTAGAAAACGGTAGTGATGGCTTGGTGGTTTGTGGTACTACAGGAGAATCGCCAACTTTAAGCTGGTCAGAAGAGTATGAATTGTTTAAGGTCGTAAAGCAAGCAGTGGGAGAGCGAGCCAAGATTATCGCTGGTACTGGCTCAAATTCGACTACCGAAGCGATCGCGGCTACGCAAAAAGCTGCTAAACTAAACTTAGATGGTTCTTTACAGGTAGTTCCATATTATAATAAGCCACCCCAGTTAGGACTGTATCGGCATTTTAAAGTGATCGCCGAAGCCTGCCCCGATCTGCCAATGATGTTATACAATGTGCCAGGCAGGACTAGTTGCAGCCTAGATCCAGAAACGGTCGCCAATCTAGCGCAAATTGATAATGTAGTGGCGATTAAAGACGCTAGCGGAGATCTAGAGCAAGCCTGTAAAATAAGGTGTCTGACTCCCTCAAACTTCGCTATTTATTCAGGCGAAGATGTCTTAACTCTACCTTTGTTAACAATAGGAAGTTCAGGAGTAGTTAGCGTGGCTTCACACTTGGTGGGAAACCAAATACAGTCAATGATTCAAGCGTTTGTGACGGGAGATAATCAGCAAGCCACTAAAATACAGTTGCAGCTTTTTCCTTTATTTCAAGCTCTGTTTATGACGACTAACCCAATTCCAATTAAAACTGCCTTAAATTTACAGGGATGGAAAGTAGGGAAGTTGCGTACACCTTTATGTGAGCTACAATTAGATTTACTAGAAACTTTAAAAATAGTTTTACAGGAATTAAAATTAATTTAATCTAGTTTTTTATTATTTATCATCAAAATAAAGTTTATTTCTTGATCTACAAGCCAATTTTAAATATCTGCAATAGAATAAGAAATCAATTGTCGTCAACAGCAGTTTTGCGGCAATCAGCATGACAAGTTGCCAGTTATAGTGAATAACTATTGACGTTATCCACTATAAAATTTTTTACAGTTAGTAGGATCGGATTGAGAAACTGATTAAATTAGATAGTTTTAGAGTTCTTAGAAAACGCTCTACAAAACAAGATTCTAAGGCAAATTTACAGTTTTTATTGAGTAAATAAAAAAAGCGCGAGTAACCAAATACAACAAAATCAAATGAGTAAAGTAATTAAGAAAAATAATCAGTCAACCGTTAAAATTATTCCCTTGGGTGGACTGCACGAAATTGGCAAAAATACCTGTGTCTTTGAATATGAAGACGAGATTATTCTTTTGGATGCGGGATTGGGCTTTCCTTCGGATCAGATGCACGGCATTAATATTGTTTTGCCTGACATGACATATTTGAGAGAAAATTCTCATCGCATCAAAGGGATGATCGTGACTCATGGACATGAAGATCATATTGGTGGTATAGCCTATCATCTCAAACAGTTTGATATACCAGTAATTTATGGTCCTAGACTAGCTATGTCTTTATTAAGCGACAAACTAGAAGAGGCAGGAGTTAGCGATCGCACTACCCTAAAAAGTGTTCTTCCTCGGGATATCGTACAGATTGGCAAACATTTTCGCGCTGAATATATTCGTAATACCCATTCGATTGCCGATAGCTTTACCGTCGCGATTCACACTCCGATCGGCGTAATTATCCACTCAGGAGACTTTAAAATTGACCATACTCCAGTAGATGGAGAACATTTCGACCTCCAAAAACTAGCCGAACATGGTGCCAATGGAGTATTGTGTTTGTTGAGTGATTCTACTAATGCCGAAGTACCAGGGCATACACCCTCAGAACGTTCCGTCTATCCCAACCTTGAGCGCATCTTTGGTCAAGCAGCAGGACGTTTGATGGTAACAACTTTCTCTTCTTCGGTACATCGGGTCAATATGATCTTAGATTTAGCTCAGAAGCATGGTCGTAAGGTGGCGGTAGTAGGACGTTCCATGCTCAACGTAATCGCCCATGCGCGTAAGCTGGGATATATTCAATGTCGCGATGATATCTTTGAACCATTGCGCTCAGTCAATCGTTTACCAGATGACCGAGTTTTAATTCTCTGCACTGGCTCCCAGGGAGAAACCCTAGCGGCAATGACTCGTATTTCGAGAGGGGAACATCGCCAAGTCAGCGTTAGAGAAGGAGATACGATTGTCTTTTCTGCTAACCCGATTCCAGGTAACACTATCGGAGTGGTTAACACAATTGACCGTCTGATGATGCAGGGAGCAAAAGTAATCTATGGTCGTCGTGAAGGAATTCATGTTTCGGGTCATGGTGCCAGAGAAGACCACAAGCTGATGCTTAATTTGACCAGACCCAAGTTCTTTGTGCCTGTCCACGGCGAACATCGGATGTTAGTCGAACACGCGGGAATGGCAAAAGCAATGGGTATTCCTGAAGAAAATATTGTCATTATCAAAAACGGTCATATTATTGAGCTGACTCAAGATAGTATTGGCGTTAATGGAGAAGTTCCTTCTGGTATTGAACTGGTGGATCGCGCTGGTATTGTTCAAGATGATGTTATGAAAGAAAGACAGCAGCTGGCAGAAGATGGAGTCATTACCGTCGCTGCGGCAATTGACTGGTCTGGTAAATTAGTCGCATCTCCAGCACTCCACTTACGCGGAGTAGTAACGTCCGTCGAGCAATCTTTACTACAGCAGTTGGTAAGCAGAACCATTGAGAGAATTTTGAGCGATCGCTGGAGCGATTTTAGCCATACTCAGGACGGAGAAACCGAAATTGATTGGACAGAGGTGCGTTTAGAAATTGAAGGTGGTTTACAGCGTCTAATGAAGCGAGAACTACGCAGTCGCCCTTTAGTAGTGTTTCTAATGCAGACTCCTGAAAAAGAACCTAGCAAAACCACAACAGCTAGAAAAAGAAGACGTTCTAGTTCGTCAAGCTCAACTCCCGCTCCCGTCATTTCTCGTCGTCCCTAGATTGGCTAGAAGCTTTAAACTTTAGGTTTTTAAGCTTCTAAGAATTTTAATTTTATTTATTATCAAAAGCGTTACTGTTTATTAAAGTCAGTAACGCCTTTTTTAATGCGAGTTGAGAATTTAAGTGATTACAGTAGGTTCATCACGTTGGGTGTATTCTTTGATTTGAGCAATTTCTTGAGCTAAGTCAATCAAAGGTTTTAAGGCTAATTGAGTGTCGAGATCATGTTTACTAGCATCTGGTTGATAACTTTCAACATACAATCTGAGAGTTGCGCCTTTAGTTCCTGTACCAGAAAGACGAAAGACAATACGTGAACCATCGGTAAAGCCAATGCGAATACCTTGATTTTTACTCACGCTGCCGTCAACAGGATCGGTGTAGCTAAAGTCATCGGCATATTTAACTTCGTAGTCGCCAAATTGCTTACCAGTCATTGTGTTTAGCATACCCCGCAGACGTTCCATTAATTCTGTGGCGCGTTCTTGATCCACTTCTTCGTAGTCATGACGAGAATAGTAATTGCGTCCATAGGTTTTCCAATGGTCTTTAACGATCGCCTCTACCGACTTTCCTTTTACCGCTAAAATATTCAACCAAAACAACACTGCCCATAAGCCATCTTTTTCACGAACATGATTTGAGCCAGTACCAAAGCTTTCTTCGCCACATAGAGTAGCTTTATCTGCATCCAACAAGTTACCGAAGAACTTCCAGCCTGTAGGAGTTTCATAACAAGCAATATCTAATTTATCCGCTACGCGATCTACTGCTTCGCTAGTTGGCATACTGCGAGCAACTCCAGATAAACCATCTTTATATCCTGGTACTAAAGTGGCATTAGCAGTTAATATCGCCAGACTATCGCTAGGTGTGACAAAAAAGTTATTACCTAAAATCATATTGCGATCGCCATCGCCATCTGAGGCTGCACCAACATCAGGCGCATCGTTAGCAAACATAATCTCTACTAAATCGTGAGCATATACCAAGTTAGGATCGGGATGTCCTCCCCCAAAATCTGGCAATGGTTCACCGTTCATTACTGCACCCGATGCACCTAAACGTTTTTCAAATATATCTCTAGCATAAGGCCCAGTAACGGCGTGCATGGAATCAACACACAGTTTAAAGTCATTTTTAATTAACTCACGGATACTGTCAAAATCAAACAGCGACTCCATCAAACGAGCGTAAGGTTCAACAGGGTCAATTACTTCGACGCTCATTTCTCCCAAGCGCGTCACCGTTAGTTTATCTAAGTTAATGTCTCCAGCTTCGAGAATTTTATAGCTGTCGATAGTTTTAGAACGAGCAAAAATCGCCTCGGTTACTTTTTCTGGTGCTGGCCCTCCACTAGTAATATTGTACTTAATGCCAAAGTCTCCTTTTGGCCCACCTGGATTATGGCTAGCCGAAAGAATAATACCGCCATAGGCTTTATATTGACGAATAATAGCTGAAGCCGCAGGAGTAGACATAATTCCGCCTTTGCCTACTAAAATGCGCCCGATACCGTTGGCGGCAGCCATTTTCATAATGACTTGTATCGCTTCGCGGTTATAGTAGCGTCCATCACCCCCCAAGACTATAGTTTGACCCGCACAGCCTTCTAGAGAATCAAAAATCGATTGAACAAAATTTTCTAAATAGTGGGGTTGTTGAAATGTGGTGACAGATTTACGTAATCCTGAAGTTCCTGGCTTTTGATCCGAAAAAGGAGTTGTGGAGACAGTACTTATGTTCATAAAAATATCTAGAAAGTAGAGTTTTGATGACGGTGAATTTATCCCAAATTAAACAGTGTTTACTACAGACATCTCGTAAGGGCGAACAGCTGTTCGCCCCTACAAATGATTATGTGTCATGTCTTTAATTTAAATTGGTATGAAACTATATATTTCTAATTGCCCAACCATTATGCGGTCTGATTTAGTTGATTGCTTTACTTTACCAGCAGCAAACGTTAGGAAAATATAGAGTTAATTTTACAGGCTGAAAGGATTGATCGGGTTATCAACTGCTACTAAAGTTCTTGTTTAACTGCTCAACGACTAAAAAGATAGGTGATTTTAAGCCATTAGCCTCCTTCGGAAAAGAAAACTCTCTATGATTTTCACTCAGTAGATCTGCTTAAGCGTTCTGTTCGTCTACCTAAATAATTTTTCGGACTCTTCAGTAATTTCTCTCCCCATACTAATGGTTTTCTCTACGATATTTTCTCTGATGGCATGACTTTTTTTTTAACTTATCTTATTAGAAGTTACGGAAATCCTTGTAATATATTTACCCACATAATTATTGCTTATTGATAAGTACATCTGCAAACATAAATTTTTTATGTTGGTAATTTCCCTGCCAAGAATTATATTTTAGCGATCGCTAAATAAATGATTATCCAACGCTCCACAAAAACTTTTTTCCTCTAATTGGAGAAAAGCTTGATTTGACTTCGATATATACCAGAACTGCTAACAACTTCAATTAACTATTTATTTATGAATATGAGTAACGATACTTCTATCTCTCTTCGTACTTCGTCAACAGCGTCAAAACTTGTTTTTATCGATTCTCAAGTTGAAAACTATCAAAGTCTGGTTGCTGGAGTTGTGCCAGAAACAGAAGTAATTATTCTGTCGGCAAAACGTGATGGTATTGCTCAAATTAGCGAAGTTGTTCGCCAAAGGCAATTATCCGAAATACATATCGTTTCTCACGGTTCTCCTGGTTGCTTATATTTAGGTAATTCTCAACTCAGCCTCGATACCTTAGATCAATATCAAGCAGACTTAAAAAGCTGGTTCTCCCCATCCCCCTATCTCCCTGTCTCCCCATCTCCCTATCTCCCTATCTCCCCATCTCCCCGTCTCCTCATCTACGGTTGTAACGTCGCTGCTGGTGATGCTGGCGAGGAATTTATCGCCAAGTTACACGAGATTACTGGTGCAGAAATCGCTGCGTCTGCCACCCGCACAGGTAATGCCGCACTTGGTGGTGATTGGAATTTAGAAGTTACCACTGGTAATCTTGCTGTCTCTCTGGCTTTTGAGCAAGAAACTCTAGATAATTATTCATTCGTTTTGCCAGTTTTTAATAATGTCTATTACGGAGTATTTGCTTCTAGTAGTAATATTTTTGATCAGCTAAGAACAGTTGACTTAACCAATGGTACTTCTACTCCAGTTACCAACAGTACAACTCTATTTCAAACTGTCGCTTTAAGTAGAGAAGGACGAGCAGGCAGGCTTTATTACATAGAAAGAATAGCTAATAATGGCAGAGTCGCCTACTACGATACTCTAACTGGTACTCATACCCAAGTGGGTACGACTGGAATTAATAATACTTTAATTAAAATGGCGCAAGCCCAAGACGGAACGATCTGGGCGGCTGGTGGTGATAATGTACTTTACACTATCAATCCTGGTACGGGAGCAGCCACTCTAGCCTACACTATGCCGTCAGGGACGTTCCCTGCCACTGCTGCAAGTGGCGATATGGCTTTCGATCCTAATAACCCTAATATACTTTACATTACGAGAGGTCCTACTACTGCTGGTGCTAATATCGACCTTTATCGTATTAATATAAACCCCACCGATCCTAGTCTCAGCACTACCACTCTAGTTGGCAATACTGGTCAAAGTGCTACTAGTTCGGGTTCTCTTGCTTTTGGCAACGATGGCTTGTTGTATTCCTCTAGCAGTAGTAACTTAATCCGAATTGATACCAGTACAGGTGTTGGTACTGTTGTTGCTAGTAATATTGGCAGTTTTGGTGACTTTGCAACGCTTCCTATTCCTGAAGCTAATCCTGCTAATGCCCCAGTTGCTAACAACGACAGTTATGAAGTCGTCCGTAATGGCAGCATTAATGTCAGAACAACTACTAATGGCATTCTCACCAACGATACCGATCCTAATGGCGACACTTTGACTATTTTAAGTGTCACTCAGCCTACTAACGGAACGGTTACTTTTAACGATAATCAGACTCCTTTCGACTCCAGTGACGATACTGTAACCTATACTCCCACTACAGGTTTTACAGGAACGGATGCTTTTACCTATACTGTTGGTGACGGAAAAGGTGGTTATAGTACAGCAACCGTAAATATCAAAGTTAACGCTCCACCAGTAATTGACTTAGATGGCAACAACAGTAGTGGTGCTACGGGCAACAACTATCAAAATAAATTTAGCTTCAATGGTTCTGCCGTAGCCATTGCCGATACCGACACAATTATTACGGATGCTGACGACACCAATATCGAATCAGCAACCATTACCTTAACTAATCGTCCTAATGGCACAGACGAAGCTCTTGCGGTACTTGGTACTTTACCGACTGGTATTACTGCCAGTGCCTATGACCCAGCCACAGGAGTAATTACTCTCACGGGTTCAGCAACACTCGCTAATTATCAAACTGCGATCGCTCAGATTACCTATAACAACACGGCGGGAGTAGTGGGAAGAGTAACAGGCGATCGTACTGTTAATGTCGTGGTTAATGATGGTAATGCCAACAGTAATACCGCTATTTCAACCATTAGCGTTAGCTTACTAGACAACGCCATACCCGTCTTAGACTTAGATGGCGACGATAGCAGTGGTGCTACGGGCAACAACTACCAAACTACCTTCACCGAAAAAGGTATGGCTGTATCCATTGGCGATACCGATATCAGTATTACCGATGCTGATGACACCAACATCGAATCGGCAACCATCATCCTTACCAACTTCCAAGCAGGAGATCTTTTAGCAGTAACAGGCTCTCTACCCACAGGCATCACCGCCAGTGCTTACAACACAACCACGGGAGTCATTACCCTTATAGGAGGTGCAAGTCTAGCTAACTATCAAGATGCAATTAGAGCGATTACCTTCAACAACACCTCCAATAATCCTAGTACTACTCCCCGTAATGTTGATGTCGTAGTTAATGATGGTAATAATAATAGCAATACGGCTACAACCACCATCAACATTACCCCAGTCAATGACCCACCAGTCTTAGATCTCGATGGCGACGATAGCAGTGGTGCTGCGGGTGCTAACTACCAAACCACCTTTACCGAGGGTGGCGGCAGTGTATCAATTGGCGATACCGATGTCAGCATCACCGACCCCGACAACACCAACATCGAGTCGGCAACGATTACGCTTACCAACTTTCAAGCTGATGATTTATTAGCCGCAGGCAGTTTACCCGCAGGCATTACCGCCAGTGCCTATGACCCAGCCACTGGTATTCTCACTCTTTCTGGTTCGGCGACTCTGGCTGATTACCAAGCTGCCATTGAAGCTATTAGCTTTGAAAACACCTCCAATAATCCTGATACGAGCGATCGCACTGTCAGTGTCGTAGTTAACGATGGCACTAGCA
The DNA here is from genome assembly GCA_050330395.1 of Pleurocapsa sp. Classification (GTDB taxonomy): domain Bacteria; phylum Cyanobacteriota; class Cyanobacteriia; order Cyanobacteriales; family Xenococcaceae; genus Waterburya. The sequence continues at coordinate 25,010 of JBHJNW010000113.1, read as the reverse complement.
ACAGCAACACGGCGACCAGTACAATTCAAGTTTTCAATCGCATAGATGGAACTTCAGGTTCTGACGATCTGACGAGTGAATCTACTTCTGGCAATGATTTGATTGTTGGTTATGAAGGACAAGATACTCTTACTGGCGGTGCTGGTAGCAATCGCTTTTTGTATACCCAAACCAGCGATGGTATCGATATTATTACCGACTTTGATGCCACTGGCGCAGACAAATTAGTCTTCAGCGATATTATCAATGGTGAATTAGACGGAATTACTTTCTCTGCTAATGCCTTTGACGATGGCTATATCGAAGCTGTCGCCTTTGGCACTGGTGTCATGATCCAGGTTAATGTCAATCCTGCTGATAGCTTGGAAAACAAAAATGTAGTCTTACTAAAAAATGATGTAAATGGCATCAGCGTTGGTGATATCGATGCTAGTGATTTTATTTTTTAGTTTTCTTAGGTAAGTCCAATCTCACCATATTTGTATCACACAACTTCTAACATTTTATTTATTACTATGACTTTATCTCGTTTCTCTCAATCTATTTCTACAGTTGCTACGGTTCTAGGCTTAATGACGCTCAGCAATCTGGTTTTGATTGATTCTGCTGCTGCTTTTAGCGTAACTTTTGTTAATGGAGGTTTTGAAGATCCTATTGCTGGTTCTCAAAACGGTTGGACAACCACTGGCGATGTCACGACAAATACGGGAATTGATGGCATCAATCCAACTAGTGGTTCTAATCAGGCGATTATTACTAACGCTCACACTACTCGCGATGATGATAGCGGTTTAAGTTTCAATCAATCAGGAACTGATCCCGTTGATGCGGATACTATTCCTACGAATCAGACAGGAGATGATCTGCAAACTTCTTTAGGTTTAGAAACAGATGCCCTGAGTATCGCCAGAAGTGATGGACTGCCTACTGCTCGTACTTCTAAAGAAGGTTCTGGGATGTATCAAGATTTTACTGTTAATATTTCGCAAGCAGATATAGACAGTAACACCAATGGGTTCGACGTTAGCTTTGATGCGGCTTATTTAACCAATGATGGTAAGAGTGACGATCTTGGCAATCAAGATTTTGCTTTTTTTAGTATTCATAACGTTAACGACTCTCCTAACGATGTTAATCTTTTGTACGATAGTGATGGTGCGATTAGTCTTCCATCAGGGAATAACGATTTTAACGGTAGTGAATCTTACCAAACATTCACTGAAACTGTTAATAATTTGACCACACCAGGAACTTATACTTATAGAGCCGCCTTTGGTGTGGTAGACGTGGATAGTTACGATCGCTCTTCAGCTTTGATGTTGGATAATTTTACGGTGGAACAAGTCCCCTTTGAATTTTCTTCGAGTTTAGGCTTATTCATTGTCGGAGGAATGTTTGCTGGCGATCGCCTTCGTCGTCATCTCAAAAATAAACCAAAAACTGGCAATGGTGAGTCCAAGAATCCCTTAATTCTATGATGAGAGCGTCAAGCAGCTTGTTCGATTATTAAAGTTGAAGGAGGGACAGTGTCTATACTTTCCCTCCTTCTTGTTTTCAGTAATTCCAATACCTGTAGACAGGTATCATGACAACCAATAGTAGCTAATAGCTTGTTTTCTGCGTAAATTCCCCATCTTTGATTCGGTAACTGCTTAATTAAATAGCTCATATTAAGTCTTATTATCATAAGATTTACTTACATTAAGAGCTGTGAGTCAGATTTTTTAAACCGTAATTCTACGGAATTGTGTCTCATAGTGAAACTACTTCCGTATTTTTACACAGGTTAAACTAAATAGTGTTATTAATTGCGCTGTTAAACGCGATCACTTTAGATAATATTATAATTCGCAACTTAATTTATTTTGAGCGATCATTTATCGTCCTATTGGTGTGTAATAAGAAATATTAAGGTAACAAAAGATTAAAATTATTAATGACAATGGCTAATGAGTTTAAAGCTGTTTCGAGAGCATGATAAATTGTTGAGTAACTAAACAATAAATCAAAGGTAAATTGGTTATTGTTTGTTCAATTTGCGCAACTTGCGCAACTATAGTTATTGGTAATCGGCAGAAGTTAGATATGTTAAACTTTTGAGCGATTAAAAAAAATATTTAAATCAATCTAGCTCAAGCAAGCCATTTTTTATCTTATTGACTAAGTATTCTTACTCGTTGACAAGTTAAGAGTTTTGTACTTATCGGCATGGGCGATCGCTTTTTATAGCAAGTGAACTATAGATTAGAATTTTAGTTATGAAACTAGCTATTAGCTTTCGATCAAAGCGTCTTAACCTTAGCATCAGGTTTTATTTTTTTGTTTTGAGACGCTCACTAATATTGTTTAGCTGTGCTTGACTACTAACAGGAGAGTGAGGTGCTGGTAACTCAGTGTTAGGCCAATTGTCTAAATCACTACAGGCACAATCTAAAGGTTGAGTCCCTACCTCAACTATTGGTACAGGCATAGCACATCTGGCACATTGATCGATAGTCCAGGCAGAAGAAAGCAATTCTTGAATAGTAGCTTCGCTGCCTACTAGGTAGCAGTCTCGACCCTCGACGCTCATGATTTTTTGCCAGCAGTCTTCAAACTGGGATGTAAAGCGATCGCCTTGAATAACTTTTTCGGGCAGTAGTTCTGCTTTACCATTATTCCAGACTAGCTTTTTGCCTAACTGAAACCAGTAAGCGACATAGGTTTTGACTTGTGTTTCTGATGCCATATTCTGTAGCCTCTACTTTCTACTTAATTAAATACTGATCAAAGTTACTATAAGAAAATCTCTAGTTAAATAAAATCGATTAGAACAGTTCGTTGTCTAAATTTTACCGACCGCTACAGTTTGATACAAGCTGCGTGGTTGCCCAATTTATACTTCTATTTACGATCATAAGCACTAATATCGACTGAGAGCGTAATTTGTTAGCTAGATTCATATTTGCTTAAAGGTTCACCCAACAAACTGAGGTTAAGTACGTGACCACTAGCCACAAGATAAGTTGTGTCGGCAATATTGCCAGCTTGCCGAGATAAAAGTCCGAGGCGATCGCGAAACAATCGCCCCAGAGGATAAGCAGGTACGACACCCCATCCTGTCTCTTCTGCGACTAAAATAATTTCGGCTTTGGTATTTCGCAAGCTTGATAACAAGCGATCGCTGATTTGTTGCCACTCAATTTGATCTGACTCCAGAAAATTTGCTACCCACGTGCCTAAAGAATCAATTAACAAACATTCGCTCATCACAGCCTGTTCGATATATAATGGCAGATCTTCTGATGCTGTGACCGTTTGCCAATCTGATGGTCGTCTTTGCTGGTGTCTAATTATTCTGGCTTGCCATTCGCGATCGCGATCGTCCGTCTTAGCTGTGGCGATGTAAATAACTGATTTATCAGTCTTTGTTGCCAGAGTCTCGGCAAATTCACTTTTGCCCGAACTCGCAGGTCCTGTAATTAAAATAATTTTTGGGGTGTTGGACATCTAAACTTAACTAAATATAGTTAGTCATAGCTAGCTGACTAGTCAAAGTGAACAAATCAGTTGATGAGTTGAGTTTATTTTCTATCAAATTGCCACATTGCTATAACTGACATATTGAATATTGCCTTGATTAATTTCTTACTTCTAAAATTAATCATCCATAAATAACTAAAAAACAAACTTATATTTACTAGCCTAGCAAAATTACTAAAAATAATTCTAGCTTTAGTAGTTCGTCTCTAACATTTTTGAATGGTAAAAGTCAAGATTTTTGATCAGCTATTTTAAACAAATTGTTATTTAATATAACTGGCAACATTAGATTTAAAGCAGATTTAAAGCCAAATCAAGCAACTAAGTATTTTCCAACAAAATCACCGATTTGTAACCTCAGACTAACTAATTTAAACTAAAATCTCGGATATTATTAAAAAAAACCTAATTATTAAAAAAAATTGTGACAACAGTGTAAATAAACGGTATATTTTTTATAATGTCAATTAAGACCAAATAATAATATGTTTAATTTGGCATAAACATTAAATAAAAATTTGAACTAACTATGAGCGAAACTGCTACAGCCCCATTAACAGGAAAAGCATTACTTCAAAAAGTAAAAGAGCTGTCCCATTTACCAAGACGTGAAACCGCAAAAAAATGTGGATATTATACAACCACCAAAGATAAACAAACGCGCGTAAACTTAACTGATTTTTACGATGCAGTGCTTGCTGCCAAGGGAGTTCCTTTAGATCCAGAAGGAGCAAAAGACGGTCGTGGGCGCGAACCTACTTATCGAGTAAGCGTTCATAAAAACGGTCAAATTGTTATTGGTTCTACTTATACACAAGCTATGGGTTTAAAAGAAGGTGACAAATTTGAAATAAAGCTAGGCTACAAGCACATTCATCTCAAACAAATTGACGGTGAAGAAAATGGTGCATCAGAAAATTAATCGTTAATAAACCAGTTTTTTGCTTAAAACTTGCTTTTTTTAGCCAAGACGATTTACTGCTACCTAAAATTACTCAAGATGTTAAACGCGTCATGGTTTAAAGTACTTACCTTTTTTGGAGTATGGGCTGCTGTCTGGTTGCCGATTGCCTTTTTGGTATCTCGATTTATCGACTGGCAACCAAGTAAAATCATGACAACTCAGCAAAAGCTAGTTTTGTTAGCATCTCTTTATATTCTTCTTCCTGTAGTAATCGGATGGAAAATAAAAGTAGAATCTTTGTCTTTTGCTACTCTTGGTTTAAGCGCATTATCCAAGACCGTTGAGTATATTTTGTTAGGATTAACTCTTAGTCTTGTCAGTTTAATTGTTGTTTTTGGTCTAGAAACTGCTTTTAAATTGATTAGCTGGCATCAGCAGAATATGCCGCGACTGATTCCTTTATTTTTTCCCATTTTAGGATTGAGTTTGCTGATTAGCTTAGTTGAGGAAATAGTATTTCGTGGATACGTGTTTAGCACTTTATCGATTGATAACTCATCTTGGATAGCTGCGACGATATCGAGTACAATTTTTGCTTTGCTACATTTAATTTGGGAAAGAAAGCAGACTCTACCTCAAATTCCAGGTTTATGGTTAATGGGAATGGTGTTGGTAGCGGCAAGAGTGTTAGGAAATGGCAGCATATATTTGGCTTTAGGTCTTCATGCTGGATGGATTTGCGGTCTAACCTGTATCGACTCAGCAGAATTAATCACCTATAGCGATCAAAGTCACTGGTTTACAGGAATAAACCAGCAGCCATTAGCAGGAATTGCTGGCATATTTTGCCTAGCTATAACTGGAATAGCCATTTGGGGAATCATCGACAATGGGCTGTTTTGGTTTTGAACATAGATAGCTACTAGCTTGACCAAAACTAAGTAAAAATAGTCACTCGCGTTGACTTAAATTTTAGCTACCTAGTTAAGAAGACTGAAAATACAGCCCAAATAAATCAACTCTTTCTTGCTGTAGTTATGCAGTTTCTGATGCAGAATATTTAACCTTTGATAGAGTAACGTATAAATCTGTGGCTAATTTTAGTGATTGGCAATTAATTCAAACTACTAATTGCCCACATCTAAATTAGAAGACGGTAATTACAGTTTTAGGACTTTGACCTGATTAAGATGATGATTGATTCCGCTTCTGTTATGGGGAACAAAACTACCATTAGACCGATCGCAGCAAGTTCAATTCACGGTATTGTATTTCACGAAGGCTTGATTTGGGCGATAGATTCTCATAATGGTTATTTATTGCAAATCGATCCAGAAACAGATAACACCACAATTTTAAATACCCGTAATTGGTCGGATTTTTTGGGTGCGACAGGTTTAGCCATAACTGGCGATATTTTATGGTTTACCAACAGAGAATGCGTTTATTGTTGTTCTTTGGTTACCAAAGATTTTGAACCGCAATTATTTTTACGTTCAGATGCCGATCTTGACGGAATTGCTGTCTGGGAATCGACACTTTACCTAACTAGTCAAAAGCAAGGCAAAATTCTCATCTATAATCGCCATCGTGCTGCTAAAATTACTCATTTTTATGCCCCGGGAATTGGCTTAGAAAACATCACCGTCAAAGAAGAAGAAATTTGGTTGACCGATACCCTAGAGCAAACTGTTTATTGCTTAGATCGTGCCACCGGAGAAACAATTTTTAGTGTGTTAACTCCCTTCCCATCTCCTACAGGGCTAGCTTTTAAGACTGATACCGCAGGAAAAGAAACTTTATATGTGGCATACGCCGATCGCGAAATCTATATCCGTGATAATCCCAACGCCGAACCCAACTACGAATTACAATATCGCGATCGCACCTTTATTCATCCCCTCTACTTTTATTACAATCGCGAGCAAAACTTGGCACTCTCCAATGGCTATCTAGTCGAGATGTCTTATACAGAAGAAATTTCTCCTCTCGATCCGATTGAAATTAAAGATTTAGAATGGCGGATTGCTTTACCTGCCGAGACAGACAGACAAAAGATTCTCCAGGTTGAGGCGATCGGGCTACCCTTTAGGGAAGAGATCAAAGATGGGCAGCGAATCGCTGTTTTCGAGTTCGATAATTTTAATTCTGAACAGCGTCACGTTTTTGGCTGGAAGGCGATTTTAGAAGTTTGGAGTATCAAATATCAGCTCAAACCCGATGATTGCGAAAATATTCCCCAACTTACAGCTGAATTCAAACAAAAGTATCTCATGGATAACGACAATTTGTCTATGGATACGGAGATTATTCAACAGGCTGCCAAAATGGCGATCGGTTCGGAAACCAACCTCCTGCGACAAGTTTACAGTATTCGCAACTATGTCTATGACAAATTAGCCTACGGCATTAAGCCTCATATTGACACTCCAGACATTGTTCTCAAGCGGGGAGTAGGTTCCTGCGGTGAATATCTCGGCTTGCTCTTAGCCTTGTGCCGTCTTAATGGAATTGCCTGTCGCACTGTCGGTAGATATAAATGTCCTGGCGATCCGCTAAAGCGAAACATTCCTTTACAGCCAGACTATAATCATGTCTGGATGGAGTTTTATCTTCCTGGCTACGGTTGGCTACCAATGGAATCTAATCCCGACGATCTTTTTGAAGGCGGGCCATATCCTACCCGCTTTTTTATGGGCTTGTCTTGGTATCATGCAGAGATGGCAAAAGATACTGCTTTTGAAATTATTGCTAGTGAGGGAGTAAAAATAGAGAAGGAAACTGCCTCAATCGGCGAATTGTCTCTTAACCATATACGCTTTATAATTCTAGAAGAATTACAGCCCAACTCGGATTAGTTAACAATGCAGAGTGGGTAATAATACATCCGATTGATCAAGTAGGGGCGAATCGCCCTTACTTCTGATGTTATACTTCAAAATATTCTATCCGAACAGGATTTAGTATAACTACTGGTTTTGATGGTTAATACTGAAGACTAAAGATCGATTTTAAAGATACAGAGGTTTTGAGCTTTTTCCAGAACATCTGTACCTTTTACTATTGCTTCGGAGGCAGGAAAATTATTTATTAGGTTTGGATCTGTAATCACATTAATTGTTATATCCCGATACTGTTTAGCTAAATCCAAACCTAAGATTTTTTGATATTTTTGACTAATAGAAGAGTTTTGGCATCTTATTATAGTCAAGCTGTTAATATCTGCAAGATGATTGGTAGAAACCAGCTGATATCTTCCGATTGGTTGCGCTTGTAAATATAAAGTCTTATCAATATGCAAGATTATATGCAGTATTAACAATACTAGACAAGTTGACTGAAAAATGCGCGCTTTTTGATGATAAAAGCGATCGCGAAACCAGAGAACTGTTGGTAAAGTAGCAACGGTAGCTAAAGGATATAAAATAGAGACAGCAAATTTACCTAAACGGTAGGTATATTCTAAAGGGATATAAGCTAGAAGATAAACCAGATAAACTCCCACAACCAGCGCCGCAGCGATCAAATCTTTAAAGTAAACGCTACTGGTTCTTTTATTGTTTTTTAAATCGAGTAAGTTACGATAAATTGTTTTGAGAACAAAACCAGAGAAAATAGTACCCACCACCAGATTAAACCAAACTCCAAAGTCTTTAATATTAGGCATCGGCTTGGGTTTTTCTTGAACTAAACTCCAGGGATTTAATGGCACGAAGTTTTTACCATGTTCTTTTAAAGCGTTTAAGTTTACTGATACTTCATTTAGGTTAATTTGATGTTTAAATAAAATAGAGCAGATTAAAATACTGATTCCAGCAAATAGCATTAACTTGCTAAAATTAAACATTGCCACATAGGAATGCCAATATTTTTCATATCTATAAACTAATAAAGTGGCGAGATAAAAAATCAAGGCAACGGGTAATAAAATAATATAAAAAGAAAATACATTCAGAATAAAGCTAAATAATAAAATAGGTTCGGTATAGACAGGATATTTACCATGATTTAGGCAAACTCTCCGAGCGGCAGTTAGACTTAAAATAAAAATTGTCACAAATAAAGCATTAGATAAATAAGAGCTAATAACTAGCCAAAAAACTGAGGGAGAGGCGATCGCCCAAATAATTACCCCGATAGTTCCTTTTTTAGATAAGCTTTGCCCTTGGTAATTAAAATTTTGCCAGTTACCAAATAAGCTTAAAAATAGGCTACAGCCTAATAAACCTTGAAACCAAGTAATTCCTAATACTGTACTAGGTGAACCATAAACAATAATTGACCCGATAAAAGAACTAAGCTTTTTGGGACTATTTTGTAAATAAAAACAGGCAGGTTGATTATCAAAGCTGACGTTATTAACTGTATAAGCAGCAAATCTTCGCACATAAAACCACATATCGCCATTGCCATTGACTAATAGTCGATCTACGCCTTGATTTATCTCAGGATCGATTGCCAAATATCCCCAAACAGAAAATGCCAAACACCAAATAGTTGCAATCAGAAAAATAATTCCATTAGATCGATAATATCGTTCGCCAAAAAAATTACTGCCGCTTTTAATTCGATTAGGAATAAATAAAAATAAACCGAAAACAATTGCCTCAGTAATTAGAAAGCTGTAAATACTATTGTGGCAATTTTGCCCCATTGTACTAATTAAAGAAGCGATCGCGATCGGGCATAACCCGATAAGTATGACTTCGGTTTCTGTAGCAATAGATAACCAACTCTTAGCCGTAAGATGAGACTGACTGCGATTAACAATACGCGCAACAATTAAATCGAAGATTCCTAATAAAGTTTTGCCATTAAAATGAACGATTAACCATACCAAAAAAGTAATGCCCGCACTGCCGACAAAAACTCTGAAAATTATGAGCAAGCTTTCCATAGATAAAGTAGATTAATTTTAAAGCTAGAGCAGTACAATTATTTTATTGATCAATTAATCAGCCAAAATCATACTAATTGCTGCACAAAACTGTCAAATTTACTTTCGATTATCTCAACAATACAAAATAACTAAATTATCAACCAAACTGAATCAAGAAATTTATTAAGCTTTTGTTAACGCCTAAATTTAAGAAATAATGCTTTGAATTAAGAAATGATTACTTTGTTAATCGCGGTGAAACGACGACTTAAATAGTGCTAGAATTCCCATGTAGCTAGGGGTGCCTCAAGATTTGGGCTGAGATATACCCTAAGAACCTGAGACTGGTTAGCACCAGCGTAGGGAAGCTGTTTATAGAGGAATCAAAATATGAGAACGCAATGGGTTGCCAAGCGACGAGGACAAGGCAATGTATCTCAGATGCACTATGCGCGTCAGGGAATCATTACTGAAGAGATGCAGTACGTCGCTACCAAAGAACGTTTATCAGCAGAATTAATTCGTGATGAAGTAGCTAGAGGCAGAATGATTATTCCTGCCAATATTAATCACACCAACCTAGAACCAATGTGTATTGGTATTGCTTCTAGCTGTAAAGTGAATGCTAATATCGGTGCTTCTCCTAATTCTTCTGATATTACAGAGGAAGTGGCAAAGCTTGACTTGGCGGTTAAATATGGTGCTGATACTCTGATGGATTTGTCCACAGGGGGAGGAAACCTAGATGAAATTCGCACGGCTATAATCAAAGCCTCGCCAATTCCCATCGGTACTGTACCAATTTATCAAGCATTAGAAAGCGTTCACGGCGATATAGAGAAACTCTGTGCAGAAGACTTTCTCCGCATTATTGAAAAACACGCCCAACAGGGTGTGGACTACATGACTATTCATGCAGGTATCTTAATTGAGCATCTGCCATTAGTCAAAAACCGTTTAACAGGTATTGTCTCTCGTGGCGGGGGAATTATCGCTCGTTGGATGCTGCACCATCACAAGCAAAATCCTCTCTATACTCATTTTGATGACATCATCGAGATTTTCAAAAAATATGACGTTTCTTTCAGTCTAGGAGATTCTTTGCGCCCTGGTTGCGCTCATGACGCTAGTGATGAAGCTCAATTAGCAGAACTAAAAACACTGGGTCAACTAACTCGTCGCGCTTGGGAACATGACGTACAGGTGATGGTAGAAGGGCCTGGTCATGTACCGATGGATCAAATTGAGTTTAACGTCAAAAAACAAATGGAAGAGTGTAGCGAAGCACCTTTCTACGTTTTAGGCCCTTTAGTTACAGACATTGCACCTGGTTATGACCATATCACCTCGGCAATTGGCGCGGCAATGGCTGGTTGGTACGGTACAGCAATGCTATGTTACGTGACTCCTAAAGAGCATCTTGGGTTACCTAACGCTGAAGATGTACGTAATGGTTTAATCGCCTATAAAATTGCGGCTCATGCAGCAGATATCGCCCGTCATCGCCCTGGTGCGAGAGATCGAGATGATGAGCTTTCTAAAGCACGCTATAACTTCGATTGGGAGAAACAGTTTGAACTGTCTCTAGATCCAGAAAGAGCCAAAGAATATCATGATGAAACTCTTCCCGCAGACATTTATAAAACAGCAGAGTTTTGTTCCATGTGTGGGCCCAAATTCTGTCCGATGCAGACAAAAGTTGATGCCGATGCGTTAACTGAGTTAGAAAAATTCTTAGCACAGGAAGAAGAGAAGAAAGCAGTGGTTCAAAGTTAACTAACAAGTTAAATAAGCTTAATTACAGAGAGATCGATCTCGTAGTTATTGAGGGGTAAGCTGACAATGGCTTGCTCCTTTTTTGTCGATTTATTACCTTGTTTCTTAACAATCAATACTTCTGAATAAGAACAAATTTCGATTAACTTTTATGAACTCTTCAAATAACTGGATTCTACTTCCAGGAGGTAGCGTTAATACCGTTGCCATTAAAGATAATGTAGTGCGTCGTCAGCTTACCAGTGTAAGTCCTGCTATCCATCAATTACTTAAATACCTAGAAGCAAAGAATTTTCCTTATGTTCCTAGATTAATTAATTATGATGAGCGACATGAATATCTTTCGTATCTACCAGGCAAAGCGATTCTTAGACCTTGGTGTAACGCGATTAAAACTGATGACTTTATTAGACAATTAGGTAAATGGCTCAGAGATTATCATGAGGTTATTACTGGTTTTAGATTACAAGGTGATGTTCGGTTTAATTGGGGAGTGACTCAACCCGAACCTGAAATGATTGTTTGTCATGGTGATTTAGGGCCTTGGAACTGTATTGAGCAAGACGGTGAATTTCAAGGCATTATAGATTGGGATTTAGCACATTATGGCTATATTATGGACAACATTGCCGAGTTTGTGTTTACATTTATTCCTTTTCATCCCCATCTTAGTGAAACAATTGGACAAGTATCAGATGAGATTCTTTTAAAACGTTTAGAAGTTTTTTGTAAAGCTTATGGACAAATAAAACCTGACGAAATTTTGGAGCATATTCCTGTTTACCTTACTTGTATGAATACAGACTTAAGAAACAGAGCTAAGTTAGGGGTTGAACCCTTTGTTGATTTTGTTGTCAGAGGAATTGCCGACAACTTAGATAAAGATAGAGATTTTGTAAGATTGCATTGGCTAAAGCAACTTAGCTAAAGTAACATTAAGCGATCGCGCACGCGCAATAACTCAAAACTAATTTCAAAGATTATCAGGACGATAAACCCTACCTAAACTGCTCTAAAGGATAAATGCTCACGCAAAATTTATTCTGGAAATATGTTTAGGAATAGTCAAAGCTAACCAATATTTATATCTTAAAAATAGAAGATAGAAGATTAACTTTCATAAAGAATGGGAATCTTTTAGCCGTTTTTACTTGTCTATAGGGTTTAAATTTATAATCATTTTTATTAATCAATGACGGTAACTTCTACAGATAGATCTTTTCCTCAATTATTTAACGGTTTATTAGCTTTGTCGATCGCTATTATTACCGCTGCTTTTATCAGTGGCAAGGCGATACAAGATGTTAAAAAAGCTGATGATGTTCTTACTGTTACTGGTTCGGCTAAAAGAACGATTAGTTCCGATTATATAACTTGGCGTTTATCGGTGACGAGCGAGAAACCAAACTTGCAACAAGCATATCAGGAAGTCCAAGAATATACAGCCAGAATCAACAGTTATTTACAGGAAAAACAGATTCCAGAAGGTGAAATTATACTTAAATCTTTGGAAAGCTATCCTGTTAAAGAAATCTTATCTAATGGCAGTCAAAGCGACAAGACAATCGGCTATCTTATGACTCAACGTTTTGAAGTTAGTTCTAAAGAGGTCGAGCGCATCGATAAATTATCTCGTCAAGCAACGGAGTTAATTAATGAAGGTATTCCTCTAGAATCTAATACGCCAGAATATATTTATACTCAGTTGAATAAACTACGTATTGAAATGATAGCTGAAGCAACAAAAGATGCAAAAGCAAGAGCCGAAGCTATTGCTAATAATACTGATAGCCAGGTTGGTTCGATTCGCAGTGCTAAAACAGGCGTATTTCAAATTACACCAAAATATTCTACAGATGTCAGCGACCAAGGCGTATACGATACTACTACTTTGGAAAAAGATATTACGGCAGTAGTTTCTGTCGATTTTGGCATGGAATAACTGCTTTTAAGTATCTTCCCAGATCGCTTTAGGAATTCGCTGGTCGATAAATTCTGCCTAAAGAGCGATCGCTTTTTATTTCTACTACTAGATCGGCAGTACTAGTTAAAGGCTTGATCAACAATTCTGGATGGAGAGCTTTCCAGAAATATTCCACAAAGCGATCGCATTCCTCATCACTCATGCCAGTTTTACCTGTAGCAATCATTTTATGTTCTGCTTCTTTGCGCCACTGCTTACTAAGACGATAATCTTCGGGATGTAAGACGATCAGGTTATCTAATTTTGACCATAGAGGGACATAAGCTTGGAGACGCTGATTATTATCGATCGCAAACTGTCGATCCTCCTCTGTAACTATGGGTGGAGGACAATTATTAAACGCAGATTCCTCTATAGGTTGTACACCGACAAACCACCCCTCAAATAAAAGAATATCAGGTTTAAATATAATTTCTGGATTAGTGCAATCGCCTGCACCGTTAAAAGCAGATTTATCAAAACGAGGCATTAAAATCTTGACCGAGTTATCTTGCTGTAAACACTGACTAATTATTTTTAAACCCAAATTAATGTCATGAGTCCCAGGAGGACCACGCCAGATCAGCCTCGGGTCTTGCTGTTGCAGAGCTTTTCTTTCAGCATAGGTCAGATACAGATCGTCTAGCGATAGAGTCGCGACAGAAAAACCTAAATAATTGAGGATCAGTTTAAGTATGATGCACAAGGTAGTCTTGCCTGTACCCTGACCACCCAAAATCCCTTGAATAACAGTCCTGCCTAATTCTTTTCTGGTTGCGGCTAAATTAAGTGCTGTAGGCAGCCACAACTGTGGCAAATTAGCGAAAATTCTTGGCTGGTTTTCTAGTCCCAAATTCTGACACAATGCCACTACTTCCAACGTCAGACTCGCAAAATATGGCGACCTTTCTGACTGAGAAATTAAACTTGCTAATCGCTCATGACATAACGTCTCATACCTCATCCCTCAATTTAAGATCCCAATTTGAACGCTTCCAAAAACATACTATAGATTAAACCAATTTTGAATAAATTCAACGCCTCAATGTACAGCGATCGCCTTCTAGGTAAAGAGTCTTTTCCCCGACGGTTGCGACGACTATAAACCCACTTACTAATAAATTCGGTAAGTAAAAATAAGATCATGGCGGCGGGAACATCCCAAACCGCACGTTGACCGGCAGTTGTGGCAATTGCCGAACCCATAAAAAATCCTAAGAGAAGGCTAATTAAGCTTAGAGAAATTCGTCGCCAGGGATTATTAAATAATTGCTCAAGGCGATCGCCAATAAGATCTACTAAACTGTTTAGACGAGTACGTTGCATTACTGATTACTGATTACTGATTACTTATCGATACGGCTGTAAATCCACAAAGAGCTTACTAGTCCAATACAATGAGCCAAAATAATGCTGAAGCAGGCTTGAATAATAAATACATCCAGAGAATTAACAAACTCAGTAGTACTTCGGCTATTGAAAACCCTAGCAGGATCGAAAGCTAAAGTCTTGGAAAGGACTATTCCTGTAATCGTTTCTCCGCCTATGATAGTAATTATTGTCCCCACAATACTAGTAGTAATTGCGATTTGAACCATTTTAATCGTGGTAGATTTTTTTGGTGGAGCAGCATTAGGTTTAGCAAATTTACTTGCCATTTTGCTGTATCTAAAAGCAATAGAGATGCCGACAACCAAACAAATTAAGCCGCAAACAGCGCAAAATAGACTAAAGCCAATACCAGGACTACTTCTCTCTGATTGATTGACGATCGCCAAAGCTAAGGTGACTGAAGAAACAACCCCCAATACTAGCTGACCCCAAAACCCTGCTAATCCAGCCCATCTTAGTGCAGTAGCCACTTTTCTTAGCCTAGCCGATTTGCCAAGAGATGACGGGGCAGAGCCGCTACTCCCAGAAAAAGGGGTAATTTCCGATTCTTTGGACATAGTTAAAATTCTCCTGGGCAAAAATAATTAATCAGAACTATCAGAACTAGGTAAATTCTAACCAAGTTACATAATTATTTGAGATTGTCTATCAATCAATAATAAACTAGATAGATGAGAGAGTTGGCGAGGTGGTTGCAAGTTTGTCCCTTGAGGCAGATTTGAGGAAAGTCCGGACTCCCAAAAGACCAGACTTACTGGGTAATTCCCAGTGCGAGCGATCGCGAGGATAGTGCCACAGAAAAATACCGCCAGTTTATTGGCTAGGGGCGTTTTGCGAAATGCTCTGACAACTAGACAACTGGTAAGGGTGCAAAGGTGCGGTAAGAGCGCACCAGCAGTACCGCGAGGTACTGGCTCGGTAAACCCTGGTAGGGAGCAAGGTCGAAGGGATGATGGTTGGTCTTTTTCCGATCCCGATTTAGGTGAACCGCATGAGATGTTTGGCAACAAACATCCTAGATAGATAACTACCCTCAAATCAAAGTAACTTTGATTTGAGAACAGAATCCGGCTTACGCTCCAACTCTCTCTATTTTATTTTGTTGAAAGCTAAATGTTTGAAGATCCCAGACGACAAAAACAACTCTCTACATTAATCCAAAAATTAGGATTACCCGCCACTGCGCCTGTCAACTGGTCTTTATTAGATTTAGCCTTGACTCATCCGAGTGTTTCGCGAACTCATAACTACGAGCAGCTGGAATTTGTTGGTGATTCGGTAGTGCGCTTGCTGGCAGCTGAATTATTGCTAGAAATTTATCCTCAAGAGCCAGTCGGAGAATTTGCCGCAATTCGCTCTATTTTGGTTAGCGATCGCGTTTTGGCTCAATTAGCCGAAAGTTATGGCATTGAACCTTATCTAATAATTGGCAGCAATGCTACAGGCAACCCCGCCGGTAGACAATCTTGGTTAGCCGATGCTTTTGAAGCCGTGCTGGGTGCGCTATATCTTAGTACTCATAATCTGGATTTGATTCGTCCATGGTTAGATCGAGTGTTGCTGACCAAAGCCGAAGAAGTTCGTAACGATCCAGCCCGGTTTAACTATAAAGACGCGCTTCAGGAATGGACTCAGAGAAAATATAAAATTTTGCCCGAGTATAAAGTAGCCGAAAACAAGCAGCTTAAATCATCGCTGTCTAGAGAAAATCCAGCTCAATCGGCTCATTATGCAAGCGATCGCTTTGTCGCGGAAGTCTGGTTTCAAAATCGCTGTTTGGGTAAAGGTTATGGTCAATCTAAAAAAGCCTCAGAACAAGCTGCTGCTAAGGAAGCCTTGCTATCTATAGAAAATACCGATCATTAGAGTTGTTGACCGCCTCAGGCGATGTACCGTTAACTGTTGTGTTGATTAATTATCTCCATCCTGCTGGAGACTGTTCTTCGTTCAAACAATCAGACAGTAGTATGGAAACATAAAAAGACGTAAAATATTAGACTTTAACAACTTGCCAGGAATTAGATAATAACCGAGCGACCCTAAGTAATAATGAAAAATGACGAACTAAGTTTTATCGAAGCTGAACTAAGCAGTCCTCTAGATCAGATTGATTCGGTAGATTCTGAAGCTAAAATTCCTCCTCCCGATCCAGAGCGAATGTTGGAGTTGCTAAAATCTGACGTCGCCTCAGACAAAATGTTAGCGGCCAGGGCGTTTTGTGAGTTAGAAGATCGGCGTTCTGTTCCTTTATTGATCGAGCTATTAAGTGATGTTTGTCCTTTAGTTAGAGTCAGCACTACTTATGCCTTGGGTCGAAATACCGATCCTAGTGCCGTCGAGCCATTAATTGAGCTATTAGCCAAAGATTTTAACGGTTATGTCCGCAAGGGAATAGTTTGGGCATTGGGTAACAGCAAAGATCGTCGCGCCCTCGGGCCATTACTACACGCTCTTAAAACTGATATTTCAGCGGTAAGACTCTGGGCAGCTAGTGGTTTAGCTCAGATTGCTCCTCTAGATTATGAAGATATTATTGCCGCCATTCCGCCTCTAATTCAGGGTTTAAGAAGAGATCAAACTTCGGCAGTACGAAGTAACTGTGCCTGGGCAATTGGGCAACTATGCCGAGAACTACCATCTAACGTAGTTTATGCTACGGCGATCGACGCTTTAATTGAGTCTTTAGTCGAAGATGACGATTTTGGGGTTAAGGATGATGCCAGAAGTGCTATTCTCAAGGTCGGCGATCCTGGTGGTTTACAGATGATCGAAGAACTAGAGTTTGAAGGATTGATTTAAGGATTAATTAATAAATATTACATGACCAAACCTTTGATTGTTGGAGTTAGTGGTGCTTCGGGACTGATTTATGCTGTGCGCGCTTTAAAATATCTGCTGACTGCTGAATACACGATTGAATTAGTAGCTTCTCGTGCTACCTATATGGTTTGGCAAGCAGAGGAAAACATTCGGATGCCCGCCGAACCAGAGCAACAAGAGCTTTTTTGGCGATCGCAAGCTGGAGTCAACTCAGGAGGAACTCTTAATTGCCATCGTTGGGCAGATGTGGGAGATAATATTGCCAGTGGTTCTTTTCGTACTTTAGGAATGGTAATTATTCCCTGTAGCATGAGTACTGTAGCCAAAATTGCCGCAGGTTTAAGCTCAGATTTATTAGAAAGAGCAGCAGATGTACAGCTAAAAGAAGGCAAACCTTTGGTTGTTGTTCCCAGAGAAACTCCCTTAAGCTTGATTCATTTACGCAACTTAACCGCCTTAGCTGAAGCTGGGGTGAAAATTGTCCCCGCAATTCCCGCCTGGTATCATCACCCGAAAACTATTAACGATTTGGTTGATTTTGTTGTAGCTCGAACTTTCGATACTCTCGATATTGACTGTATTCCTCTAGAGCGTTGGAAAAGTAAATAAGTGAATAATTTTTCTGAGCTACTAAGCGCGATCGCGCTTAGTAGCTCAGAGCTGTTTAAAATAATTACGTTTTCTATAAAAATAACCATCCTATCAAAACACAAGGCTAGCCTAGTATATATAGCTACCGAGATAATGGCACATGGCGATCGCAACTATTAATCCCGCAACAGGTGAAACTCTCAAGACTTTTACTCCTCTAACTGATGTCGAAATAGAAGACAAGCTGGCATTGGCACAAGCAACCTTCACTCAATATCGTTACACTACTTTTGCTCAACGAAGCCAGTGGTTAAACCAAGCAGCAACTATCTTAGAAAAAGATACTCTCAAGTTTGCCCAAATTATGACAACGGAAATGGGCAAAACTCTAGCAAGTGCGATTGCCGAAGCGGAAAAATGCGCTATAGTCTGTCGTTTCTATGCCGAAAAAGCTCCTGAATTTTTGGCAGATGTTCCGATCAATAGTGATGCTAGTCAAAGCTATGTAGCCTATCAGCCTTTGGGAACAATTTTAGCGGTAATGCCCTGGAACTTTCCTTTTTGGCAGGTATTTCGCTTTGCTGCACCAGCTTTAATGGCGGGTAACGTAAGCATTCTCAAACACGCTTCTAACGTACCTCAATGTGCTTTAGCGATCGAGTCAATTATTGCTCAGGCTGGTTTTCCAGTCGGGGCGTTTCAAACTCTCTTAATTGGTGCAAGTCAGGTGAAATCGCTTATTGAAGATGAACGTGTCAAGGCAGCAACCTTAACTGGCAGTGAACCGGCGGGGGCAGCTTTGGCTTCGGCGGCGGGACAACAGATTAAGAAGGTAGTCTTAGAACTTGGCGGTAGCGATCCGTTTATTGTCTTGGAAAGTGCTGATCTCGAAGCAGCAGTAACTACGGCAGTTAAAGCCAGAATGCTCAATAACGGACAGTCTTGTATTGCGGCCAAGCGTTTTATTATTGCCGAAAGTATTGCCGATCGCTTTCAAGAGCAGCTAATAGCTCAGTTTGAAGCTTTGACTATCGGCGATCCAATGCAAGAAAATACTGATATTGGTCCTCTAGCCACGGCTAGTATTCGCTCAGAATTAGACCGGCAGGTAAAAAAAGCAGTTGAACAAGGCGCGGAGGTATTAACTGGCGGAAATCCAATTGCAGACCGCCCTGGTAACTACTATCCTCCAACGATTCTAACTAATATTCCTGTTGATTCCCCTACCGCTAAAGAAGAGTTTTTTGGTCCAGTTGCTTTGTTATTTCGAGTTGAAAATCTCGAAGCGGCGATCGCTCTGGCAAACAATATTCCCTTTGGTCTGGGCGCTAGCGCTTGGACTAACAAGGCTGAAGAAAGCCAGCGTTTAGTTGCCGAAATCGAGGCAGGGGCTGTCTTTATCAACGGTATGGTTAAATCCGATCCTCGTTTACCCTTTGGTGGAATCAAGCGATCGGGTTATGGCAGAGAATTAAGCAGTCAGGGTATTCACGAATTCGTTAACATCAAATCCGTTTGGATTAAGTGAATGGCATGGGCTGGATCTGGGAGAGCCGACTAAAAGTTAATCACACTGAATTTCTCAATTAATTTTTGTAAAGTATCATTGCGGTAGGTTTATTTTTCTGGCTTGATAAGAATAGCCAGAAATTATATATCGTGTTTTATAGCTCTTTCTGTTCAAAGGGAGCAAAAAGATCAGCAAAATTTGATCGCAGTCTCTCAACCAGCGATGAAGATGGTTAAATGCTAGCTATGATAACGCATCACTCAGTTAGTGATGAACCATTAATCATCAGTAAGTGAGACGAGCAATCGTCATGATCTTCATTTAACATCAATTCTTTAATTTTATTGATAGGAGTAAACCTGACTTATGCAAATGCTCAAAAAGCTGTTTAATTCTGATAGTAAATACTATCTGGAGTTAGACGAGATCAAAGAATCAGAAGTAGTACAAACTGCGGTTAAAACTGCCGAAAAAGCTGCTGAAGTTGTCAAAGAAAAAGCATCAGAAGTAGCTAAATCTCAGCCCGTACAAGAAGTTGTTAAAACTGCTGCCGAAGTTCAGGACAAGCTGTCGTCTACTCTTACGGAAGAAAAGCCAGTAGAAACTAAGTCGGCTAAATCAGTTAAATCAAAGGCTAAGGTAAAAACAAAATCTAACAAATCTCAGCCAAATGGCAGTGTAGCTGAATCTACCGCCGAAAGCGAAGAGACGACACCTAACTTAAAAAACTCTGGTGCATCTTCTTTCGATCCGCCATTTTGGGTTGCTGCTATGTACAACAATAATGGCAGTGCTACGAATAGCAACGGTAAGATGTCAGAAGCAACCTTTGCTACAGATAACTTGATGCCGACAGTGACTAAATATCGTCGTCGTCCTGGTGGTAGCTTGAATAAATTTAAAGACATGGCAAAACAGGCCAAGACTCCCAAGGGCTAAAGTGGTAGCCAATTCTCGGTAAACGGCACTGAGAGTGTTCTCAAGCAGCAAGGCGACATATGTAGACGGAAGAATTATCTTCACAAAGGTAACCTTCCGTCTTAGTTCTTATAGTTTATAATTTCAAAGCTAAATCCGAATCCGAGTCTCGGGGCAGGCAAGTAATTGTAGATTTGCAATTAACTTTGTCCCCCTTTCAGATAAGATGGGAATTGCCGCTTTTTTATTTAAGCCAGGGTTTAGTTTGATTGGCGGAAAATGCCGGCTAATTTTGCTAAACGTATATTTATTTTTGTGGAAACGGGTTACTTAGTAGGAAAGAATTAATGAATCAAGAAATTTTTGAAAAGGTAAAAAGTATTGTCGTAGATCAACTAGAAGTTGAAGCAGAGAGAGTTACGCCAGAAGCCAGCTTTGCTAACGATTTGGGGGCTGATTCTCTAGATACGGTAGAGTTGGTTATGGCTTTAGAAGAAGAATTCAATATTGAGATTCCTGATGAAGCAGCCGAACAAATAGACACGGTCGGTAAAGCAGTCGACCATATTAGTGCCGAAACTGCTGCTGCGTAGCTCAATTGATTTTCTAGCTTGAGTTCGGATTTGCTATGGCTGCCGAAAATGATGCCGAACTAATGGTTAAAAGAGCAAATTAAACCAATTGAAGATTTGCTAACATCACTATTCCACTGACGAAGACGATTGAGGAATTGGAGAATTATAGTGAAGGCGAAAACGCCAAACGGCAGCCAAAAACAAATATTGCTATATCAAAAGCGTAAACAAAGCAAAAATGACAAATAGGCAAAACAAGCGAGTTGTAATTACAGGCTTGGGTGCAATTACTCCCATCGGCAACAATTTGGCAGATTACTGGGATGGTTTATTGCAGGGACGTAATGGGGTAGGTAGAGTGACTCTATTTGATGCTTCCGAACACGCCTGTCAAATTGCTGCGGAGGTTAAAAACTTTGACCCTCATCTTTATCTAGATAAAAAAGATGCAAAGCGAATGGATCGCTTTGCTCAGTTTGGCGTGTGCGCCAGCCAGCAGGCGATCGCTGATGCAAATTTTGTCATTGATGAGCTTAATGCCGATCAAGTAGGAGTGCTAATTGGGACAGGAGTTGGCGGTTTGAGGGTAATGGAAACCCAAAACGAGAATTTAATTACTAAAGGACCGAGAAAAGTTAGTCCTTTCACCATTCCGATGATGATCGCTAATATGGCAGCGGGGCTGACAGCAATCCATACAGGGGCGAAAGGTCCTAATTCCTGTACTGTAACTGCCTGTGCAGCAGGCTCTCATGCTATTGGCGATGCCTTTAGGCTGATCCAGGGAGGCTATGCCAACGCCATGATCTGCGGTGGTGCAGAAGCGGCGGTAACTCCTCTTTCCTATGCTGGTTTTTGTTCGGCAAAAGCTCTTTCGACTCGTAACGACGATCCTACCCACGCCAGCCGCCCCTTTGATCGCGATCGCGATGGATTTGTGATGGGAGAAGGTTCGGGGATTTTGTTGCTTGAGGAATTAGAACATGCCTTAGCTCGCGGGGCAAAAATTTACGCCGAAATGGCAGGCTATGGCATGACCTGCGATGCCTACCACATGACTTCTCCCGTACCAGGAGGACAGGGTGCTGCTCAAGCAATTGAATTAGCTCTGGCAGATGGCAACTTTAGTCCCGAACAGGTTGATTACATTAACGCCCACGGTACCAGTACCCAAGCCAATGATTCCAATGAAACCAAGGCGATCAAAAAGGCCTTGGGAGCAAGAGCTAAACAAATTGTCGTTAGCTCAACTAAATCGATGACTGGTCACTTGCTAGGCGGCTCAGGAGGAATTGAAGCCGTAGCTACAGTTATGGCGATCGCTAAGAATAAAGTACCCCCAACAATTAATTTAGTCAACCCAGATCCTGATTGCGATTTAGACTACATAGCTAACTCTAGCCGCGACCATCAAGTTAATGTAGGTTTATCTAACTCTTTCGGTTTTGGTGGTCATAATGTGACTCTTGCTTTTAAAAAATATAGCTAATATTAGATTTTGAGGCGGCAGATTAACCAGACTAATTTCTCCCAATACAGCCTAGATGTTTAATTTATGGCTAATCCATAATTAATTTGCCAATTTATTGATGGAGCGATGCAGTTTAGCTGATTTTGGAGCTGTTGGAACTTGCTAGCTGTTGCTAAGGGATGAGAAGATAAGAAAAAGACTTGTTACCAGCTTGTAAGATTTAGCTTTTAAGCCCAATCACCTTTTTTGGTACGTCGAACCACGCTCAAATTTTTTGTTTATCGTAGTTTATTTTAAATAACCAATATGGTAGTTGCCACCCAATCGACTAAATCAGTTGAAGAACTTTGTATTAATTCAATTCGTTTTTTAGCAATAGATGCAATAGAAAAGGCTAGTTCTGGACATCCAGGATTGCCGATGGGAGCTGCGCCGATGGCTTTTGTGCTATGGGATCAGTTTATGCGTTTTAATCCCAAGAATCCTCAATGGTTCAATCGCGATCGCTTTGTGCTTTCGGCGGGTCATGGTTCAATGTTGCAGTATGCTCTGATGTATCTTGCTGGTTACGATAGCGTATCTATTGAGGATATTAAACAGTTTCGCCAGTGGGGTTCTAGTACCGCTGGACATCCAGAAAACTTTGTTACCGAAGGAATCGAAGTGACTACTGGACCTTTGGGTCAAGGGATTGCTAACGGGGTAGGTTTGGCCGTAGCAGAGGCTCATCTGGCAGCTAAATTCAACAAAGACGACGCTAAATTAGTTGATCACTATACCTATGTAATCCTTGGTGATGGCTGCAACATGGAAGGAATTTCTGGTGAAGCCTGTTCTTTCGCAGGACATCAGGGATTGGGTAAGCTAATTGCTCTTTATGATGACAATCATATCTCAATTGATGGTTCAACTGATGTCGCCTTTACTGAAGACGTTTCCAAACGCTTTGAGTCTTATGGCTGGCACGTACTCCATGTCGAAGACGGCAATACAGATTTAGAAGCGATTGCCAAAGCAATTGAATCAGCTAAATCGGTCACTGACAAACCCAGCATGATCAAGGTGACAACTACCATCGGCTATGGTGCGCCTAACAAACAAAACACTGCCGGAATTCATGGCTCGGCTTTAGGAGGAGACGAAATTAAGCTAACTCGCAAGAACTTAGGCTGGACTTGCGAGTCTTTTGAAGTTCCTGAAGAAGCTATTAACCACATGCGTAAGGCAATTGAGCGTGGTGCTAGCCAAGAGCAAGAGTGGAATCAGGTTCTAGTTAACTACAAGTCCAAGTATCCAGAAGAAGCAGCAGAATTCGAGCGTTATCTTAGTGGCAAGCTACCTGATGGCTGGGATAAAGTATTGCCTACCTATACTCCTGAAGATAAAGCTTTAGCAACTCGTAAACATTCTGAAACTTGCTTAAATAAACTAGCTCCTGTATTGCCAGAATTGATTGGTGGCTCTGCGGATTTAACCCACTCCAACCTAACTGAGCTTAAAGGCTTTGGCGATTTTCAAAAAGGCGAATATCAAAACCGCAACATCCACTTTGGGGTGCGCGAACATGGTATGGGCGCAATTTGTAACGGTATTTCTCTCCATAATTCTGGTTTAATTCCTTACGGTGCAACCTTCCTGATTTTTACCGACTATATGCGGGCGGCAATTCGTTTATCGGCTCTTTCTGAAGTCGGAGCAATTTGGGTCATGACTCACGACTCCATCGGACAAGGAGAAGACGGCCCTACTCACCAGCCGATTGAAACATTAGCTTCCTTGAGAGCTATTCCTAACCTAACGGTGATTCGTCCTGCGGATGGTAACGAGGTTTCGGGCGCATATAAGGTTGCCATTGAACACGCAAAACAGAAAAAGCCAACCTTGATGGCATTCTCGCGCCAAGGTGTGCCAAACCTGGAAGGTACTTCGATGGAGAAAGCTGCTCAAGGTGCTTATATCATTTCCTGTGGTTTTGCCCCCGAAGAGCTTGACCTAATCTTAATTGGTACTGGTAGCGAACTTCAGCTTTGTGTAGCAGCAGCCGACAAACTCAAGGCTGAAGGCAAAAAAGTGCGTGTAGTTTCGATGCCTTCTTGGGAGCTGTTTGAAGCTCAAGACGAAGCTTACAAAGATTCTGTACTACCAAAAGTTGCCAGAAAACGCTTATTAGTCGAAGCTGCTAGTAGCTTTGGCTGGCAGAAATACACTGGTTTTGAGGGAGGATCGGTGAGCATTGAACGCTTTGGTGCTTCCGCTCCTGGTGCAGTGTGTTTAGAAAAATTTGGCTTTAATGTCGATAATGTGGTGGCAAAAGCCAAAGAAGTCATTGGCTAATTTTACTCAGCAGAATTAGTTCAGTAAATTTAAAACCTTGTAGGATTATTCCTTACAGGGTTTTTGTGTTCTAATATCATTTCTCAAAAGTATTGAACGAGTTTGGCAATATATCAAGCAACAGTGACTGCCAAATCAACGGTTGCGTCAGAATTTCTTATTTCAGCAAATGGCATTGGTAAAGCCAAGCTAGGTATGACTTTAGGTGAACTCAAACAAATATCGGATCGCAATACTATAGTCATTCCAATTAGTTTCCTCATGATTGACTGGTTTTAAGTCAGGAGTCAGGAGTCAGGAGTCAGACGAGTTTAAAGCATTTATTACATCTTTTATTGTTCATACGGTTTCTATT